>DDIE01000029.1:1716-8676 GCA_002338385.1 Proteobacteria bacterium UBA1858 | reverse complement strand
CATACCGCGAAACAAGTCATTGTACAAAAGGTCCGGGAGGCTGAACGCGCACTCATCGTTGATGCCTATCAAGATCGAGTAGGTGAACTTGTCATGGGGGTTGCCAAACGCACAGAACATAGCGGTATTTACATCGATTTGGGTGGTAATGCCGAAGGTTTTATTCCAAGAGAAGATATGATTCCCAGGGAATCCGTTCGTCCTGGAGATCGGGTGCGCGCCTACCTAAAAGAAGTGCGCTCAGAGGTGAAAGGGCCACAGTTATTTTTAACCCGTACTGCGCCAGAATTCCTAGTGGAGTTATTCAAACTTGAAGTCCCCGAAGTAGGACAGAACATTATTGATGTTTTGGGGGCTGCCCGAGATCCTGGCCTGCGCGCCAAGATTGCCGTACGTTCTTTAGATCCCCGGCTTGATCCTGTCGGCGCTTGTGTCGGTATGCGGGGTTCACGTGTGCAATCAGTTTCAAATGAGTTGGCTGGCGAGCGCATAGATATTATTTTGTGGGACGAAAATCCAGCCCAGTATGTGATTAATGCCATGTCACCCGCAGTGACATTATCGATTGTCGTCGATGAAGAATCTAACAGTATGGATATCGCAGTTGAGGAGGAGAAACTCTCACAAGCAATTGGGCGAGGTGGGCAGAACGTTAAGCTGGCGAGTGAGTTGACAGGCTGGACTCTGAACGTCATGACTGAGAGTCAAGCGGAAGAGAAGAGTGAAGGCGAGATGCGCGAGCTGCAGCAGTTATTCATGGAAAAATTAGATGTCGATGAAGAAGTAGCGGCGATCCTTGTGCAGGAAGGTTTTTCAACGGTTGATGAAATTGCTTATGTGCCACCTAAAGAATTATTGGAAGTGGAGGAATTTGACGAGCAAATTGTTGATGAGTTGAGAGGCCGAGCACGAGATGCATTGTTAACTCAGGCAATTTCCGGAGAGTCAGATGAGATTGCCGAGCCGGCGGAAGATCTGTTGAATATGGAAGGTATGAATCGTGATTTGGCTTATGAACTGGCGGCTCGCAAAATTATTAGCATGGAAGATCTGGCTGAACAAGCAATCGATGATATTGCTGATATAGAGGGTCTCGATGATGAGCAGGCAGGCGCTTTAATTATGCAAGCGCGTGCACCATGGTTTGCAGAAGAAGAAACTAAATAGATAGAGGATACATGGCAAAAGTCACTGTAAAACAACTCGCAGAAGTCGTTGGTACCCCCGTCGACAAACTGCTAGATCAGCTGCAAGAAGCGGGTTTAAGTTTTTCTTCGTCTGACGATGAAATATCCGATAGCGAAAAATTACAGCTATTAGAGTATCTGCGTCAAAGCAAGGGCACTAAGCTTGAGGGCGCTGGGGACACCAAGAAAATTACCCTCCGACGTAAAAGCACATCACAACTCAAAGTGTCTGGTGGACAGGGCCGCACGGCCGGGACCAAGACAGTTAATGTCGAAGTGCGTAAGAAACGTACTTATGTCAAGCGCAGTGAGCTAATAGAACAAGAAGAAAAGAAGCGCCAGGAAGAGCAAGCGATCGAACAAGAGCGCCTGGAAAAAGAGCGTCAGGCGCAGGAGCTTGCTGCCGCTGAGGAAGAAGCAAAACGATTGGCTGAGGAAAAACAGCGTGCAGAAGATGCCCGTTTAGAGCAAGAAAGAAAAGACGTAGAGGAGGCGAAACGTATCGCCGAACAACAAGCGGCAGTAGAGGCAAGTACTCCAGCGAAGCCTGCCAAGGAATCAGCAAGTAAAGACAACAAAAAAGTATCAAGAAAACGTGATAAAACCACAGATCAATCTAAACGTGCAGAGCTGCATGTTGCAACAGACAAGCGTGGCAAGCGTAAAACCAAAGCCAGAACACGCCCACAAAAAGTAGAAGCAACGGGTAAACATGGCTTTGAAAAGCCGGTCGCACCGGTGGTGCGTGATGTCCTTGTGCCTGAGAGTATTTCAGTTTCAGATTTAGCCCAGAAGATGGCAATCAAAGCTGCTGAAGTCATCAAAGTGATGATGAATATGGGTGTCATGGCGACCATCAATCAAGTGATAGATCAAGACACAGCCATACTCGTGGTTGAGGAGCTCGGCCACGTCGCTAAGCCGTTTGAAGAGGCGGATGTAGAGACGGATCTAGTCAAGCCTGAGTACGATCAGGCGGCATCGATAACAAGACCTCCAGTGGTGACAGTGATGGGCCATGTTGATCACGGTAAAACCTCACTGCTTGACTATATTCGTCACTCGCGGGTTGCCGCTGGTGAGGCCGGCGGTATTACCCAACATATCGGCGCATACCATGTTGAGACCTCGACTGGCGTAATCACCTTCCTAGATACTCCTGGTCATGCGGCATTCACCGCGATGCGTGCACGAGGCGCGCAGTTAACTGACATCGTTATTCTGGTCGTTTCAGCCGACGATGGTGTCATGCCACAAACGGCCGAGGCGGTAGAGCATGCTCGCGCCGCAGGTGTTCCCATGGTGGTAGCGGTTAATAAAGTTGACAAGCCAGAGGCGGATCCTGATCGAGTCAGGAACGATCTATCAGCGCTGAATGTGATTCCTGAAGATTGGGGTGGTGATGTGCAGTTCGTCCATGTATCGGCAAAAACCGGTGAGGGCATAGACGAGCTATTAAGCGCACTCAGCCTGCAGGCTGAAATTATGGAGCTAAAAGGGGTGCCCGAGGGTCCAGCTTCAGGGATTGTCATAGAGTCTTCACTCGATAAAGGGCGCGGACCGGTATCCACTATCCTCGTGCAAGAGGGTAAGCTGGCGCGTGGAGATATGCTCCTCTGTGGTCAAGAATATGGCCGCGTGCGTGCCATGTTTGATGAACGGGGTGAAGCAATCGAGGAGGCGGGTCCCTCTTTGCCTGTCGTGGTGCTGGGAATATCTGGCACAGTCAATGCTGGTGAGGATGCAATCGTAGTCGAAAATGAACGCAGAGCTCGCGAGGTGGCAGAATTACGTCGAGGTAAAACACGCGATTCTAAACTTGCCGCTCAACAGGCAGCTAAGCTAGAAAATATCTTCAATCAGATGCAGGACGGTGAGATCGCTAGTGTGAATATTCTCATCAAAGCCGATGTTCAAGGGAGTTCTGAAGCATTGCGTGATTCATTGGCTAAATTGACCACTGAAGAGGTTAAAGTCAGTATCGTCAGTGCGGGTGTCGGTGGAATCACTGAATCAGATATCAACTTGGCTGCAGCCTCTAATGCTATCGTCATTGGTTTCAATGTGCGTGCAGATGCCAGTGCACGGCGTGCCATGGATGAAACGGGTGTAGATTTACGCTACTACAGCGTCATCTATGAGGCAATTGATGATGTCAAAGATGCCATGAGCGGTCTGCTGTCGCCAGAATTACGTGAAGAAATAGTCGGTATCGCGCAAGTCAAAGATGTATTCAAATCATCGGCTCTAGGAGCCGTTGCAGGCTGTATGGTCACCGATGGCGCGGTCAAGAAAGGTAATCCTATCCGGGTACTAAGGGACAATATTGTCGTTTACGAAGGTGAGTTGGAATCACTCAGAAGACATAAGGATGACGTCTCTGAAGTACGTTCTGGTACAGAGTGTGGCATAGCGGTGAAGAACTACAATGACGTCAAGGCGGGTGATCAAATCGAGGTCTACGAGCGCACCGAAGTTGCACGAACAATCGACTAGATAATGCCCAAAGACTATCCACGTTCATTACGAATTGCTGAGCAGATCCATCGTGAGATAGCGGTCATGTTACGTGACAGCATTAATGATCCAAGAGTGCGAGATTTTGCTATCACTGAAGTAGTGGTGAATAAGGATCTATCGACAGCAAAGGTTTACTACACCCCATACACTGACACAGATCATCGTGCCCAACTACAAGCTGGTTTAGATAGTTGTGCAGCGCACCTAAGAAAGGAATTGGGCAGAGTGCTGCATGTGCGCTGTATTCCTAAGCTTACTTTTCATTTTGACGATACCACCGAGAGATCAACCCGTCTGGAAGAAATACTGATCAAAGAAAAGCACAACAATATCAGTAAATAAGCCCTCATAATTATCTTCACATTGTCAACTACTGTGTCCAATAAAATTAAGCGTGGCCGAGACTTGCACGGTCTTGTGGTGTTAGACAAGCCGTTAAATATCAGCTCCAATCATGCTCTGCAACGGGTTAAACGTCTGCTCAATGCCAAAAAAGCGGGTCACACAGGCACCCTAGATCCATTGGCCACAGGAGTGCTTGTGCTATGTCTCGGGCGTGCGACCAAAATTGCAGATCACGTCGCTAATGCTGACAAGCGCTATTTTGTAGTGGCTAAGCTCGGCCAGCAAACCCAAACTGGTGATCTCGAAGGTGAGGTGATCAAACAGACTCAGGTCAGCGAACAACATCTGGCCCAAGTGCCCGCGGTGATCGCACAATTCATTGGTAGCATAGAGCAAATCCCACCGATGTACTCGGCCCTTAAAAAGGACGGAGTAGCGCTCTATAAGCTAGCACGTCAGGGGACTGAAGTAGAGCGAAGTGCACGCACAGTCTCGATTGCACACATTGGCATAAACGATATCTCGCATGACACGGTTAGCATGACGGTAGCCTGTTCCAAAGGTACTTATATTCGAACCTTGGTCGAGGATATTGGCAAGACTCTGGGTTGCTATGCCCATGTTCATACATTGCGTCGATTGTCAGTGGGCCAGTTTGGGGATAACTATCCGATGGTGTCCTTGGAGGATATCGAACAGCGTGCTCACCAGGGGCAAAATTTAGAACATTTCATATTGCCTGCGCGAGCGGCATTCAGTCAGTATCCTGCAATTACGCTCAATGATGGATTGATATTGATGTTGGAGAAGGGTAGAAAACTCAAGCTGAGCGCTGAAAATACCTCTGGCTTCATACGTATTATCGATACACATGAGATTTTCAGAGGGCTGGCTGACGTGGAGCAGGGTCAAATAGTTAAATTTAGGCAATTTTAAGTCGCATATTGCTATTTGAGCTATTGTTTAGCCGGATTCACATGTTAGAATCGCGCACTCTTTAAAACCTAAGATGAAAGTTTAGAAAATGGCACTCACAGCGGAAGACAAGTCAGGAATCATAGAACAGTATCAACAGTCAGCCAATGACACAGGCTCACCTGAGGTTCAGGTGGCACTTCTATCTGCGCGCATCAAATATCTAAGCGACCATTTTTCTGATCACATACATGACCATCACTCTAGGCATGGACTTCTTAGACTCGTCAATCAGCGACGCAAATTGCTTGATTACATCAAGCGTAAAGATCAAGGCCGTTACCAGCAGTTGATCTCTTCACTAGGCCTGCGTCGATAATACATTGATGAGCCAGCTGTTCACGCTAGCTAGGTTCTATCCGTTGAATATTCAGCAACACATACTATATGAGGCCGCTATGACGGTTTCATCCAAACCTGCTTTTTCTGTTTCAATGAGGGCATTGAGGCAGTCTCTTGTGGGTGAAGGCAAACTATATAAAGTCTCTCATTACACACCATAATAAAATATATTTAGTAAATTCTTATAGGGAATACCAGTGAAAAGCATAAAGAAATCTTTCCAGTTCGGCGCACATGAAGTAACTATTGAAACAAGTGAAATAGCTCGTCAAGCAGACGGCGCCGTGCTTGTGAATATGAATGATACGGTGGTTTTAGTCACTGTGGTTGGGGTTAAGACAGCCAAAGAGGGACAGGACTTCTTCCCGTTAACAGTCAACTATCAGGAAAAAACTTATGCTGCCGGTAAAATCCCAGGCGGGTTCTTTAAGCGCGAGGGACGTCCCAGCGAGAAAGAGACACTGACATGCCGGCTTATCGACCGTCCAATCCGACCATTATTCCCTAAAGGGTTTAAAAACGAAGTTCAAGTCATCGCTACTGTTATCTCTATGAATACTGACGTGGATGCAGATATCCCTGCACTCATTGGTACCTCAGCTGCTCTGGCGATCTCTGGTCTTCCATTTGATGGACCTATCGGGGCATCAAAAGTTGGCTATATCGATGGCGAATATGTGCTTAATCCAACCTTTAGCCAGATCAAGGAATCAGACCTTGAATTAGTCGTGGCGGGCACGGACAACGCAGTGTTGATGGTTGAGTCCGAGGCAAACTTGCTGTCCGAAGACGTCATGTTGGGTGCGGTCATGTTTGGTCACCAGCAGATGCAGGTGGTCATTGATGCTATCCGCGAACTGGCCAGTGAAGTAGGCAAGCCGCGTTGGCAATGGACCGCGCCAGAAGGTAATCAGGGATTAGCCGATAAACTCGCAGCAAACTATCAACATGGACTCGAGCAAGCGTATAAAATCTCTGAGAAATTAGCACGCCAACAGGCCTTAGCAGAGCTGCGTACGCAAGCGTCAGAAGAACTCAGTCAAGAAGATGGTCCTACTCATGCGGAGGTCACTGCTGAATTCTCTCGTTTGGAGAAAGCTACTGTGCGCGGCAAAATAATTGCAGGCGAAGCACGTATTGATGGACGTGATACCAAAACAGTTCGACCTATATTTGTGCGCACCCGGTTATTGCCTAGGACCCACGGATCAGCACTATTCACGCGGGGTGAAACACAAGCAATTGTGGTGGCCACACTGGGCACTGGACGTGATGCCCAAATCATTGATGCGATTGAGGGTGAGCGCAAAGAACCCTTCATGCTGCACTATAATTTCCCGCCGTATTCGGTCGGTGAGGCAGGCCGCACAGGTTCACCCGGTCGACGCGAGATCGGACATGGAAAACTAGCTAAACGCGGTGTTCAAGCAATCATGCCGAGTCAAGATGAGTTTCCCTACGTGCTGCGGGTGGTGTCTGAAATTACAGAATCAAACGGTTCAAGTTCCATGGCCTCAGTATGTGGTACCAGTTTGGCACTATTAGACGCGGGTGTGCCAATCAAAGCACCAGTTGCAGGTATTGCAATGGG
>DDIE01000029.1:0-1427 GCA_002338385.1 Proteobacteria bacterium UBA1858 | reverse complement strand
AGTTGCAGGTATTGCAATGGGTTTGATCAAAGAAGGCGATGATTTTGCGGTGCTGTCCGACATATTAGGCGATGAGGATCATCTCGGCGATATGGACTTCAAAGTCGCAGGCTCAACTGAGGGAATTACCGCCCTGCAAATGGATATCAAGATTGATGGTATCACCGAAGAAATTATGCGCGTGGCACTGGCACAAGCCAAAGAGGGTCGTATCCACATACTCGCTAAGATGGCAGAAGTAATCGAGTCACCGGCAGCAATGTCTGAATATGCTCCACGCTTAATATCAATGTCAGTTCACCCAGACAAGATACGCGATGTAATCGGTAAAGGCGGTGCTGTGATACGCTCTATTACCGAGGAAACAGGCGCTACTGTTGATATCGATGACGACGGCAATATTAAGATTGCATCTGTCGATAAGGCGGCCGGCGAGGAAGCCCAGAAACGCATTGAATTGATTACCGCTGAAGTAGAGGTAGGTACAATTTATGAGGGTAAAGTCGCAAAAATTATGGACTTTGGTGCTTTCGTTAATATTTTGCCGGGTAGAGACGGATTAGTGCATATTTCTCAGATTTCAAATGAGCGAGTTGAAAATGTCACCGACGTGTTGAGCGAAGGCGACATCGTGACCGTTAAAGTGCTGGAAATCGATAAACAGAACAGAATCAGACTCAGCATGAAAGAAGTCGATAAAGCCGGCGAGTAATATTTTTGCTGGGGGCGTGTGTGGCTGACGATAAGGAAAAATGGGCTAAACAACTCTCTTCTGAGCAGTTCGCGGTCTGTTGGAATAAGGGCACAGAAGCGCCTTTCACCGGGAAGCATCTGACGGAAAAGCGTGCTGGGACTTTCGTTTGCGTATGCTGCCACAGTCCGCTGTTTTCAACTCAAACCAAATTCGATTCTGGGACAGGCTGGCCAAGTTTTTGGCAAGCTATTGATACTAATAGGATTAATTATATAACTGACCGCACCCACGGCATGTTACGCACCGAAGTGTGTTGCCAACAATGCGGTTCTCATCTGGGCCATGTATTCGATGATGGCCCCCAGCCCAGTGGCCAGCGTTATTGCATTAATTCGTTGTCCCTAGAGTTCATTCCTGACAGCTAGAACGCCAACCTCACTGGCTAATAGTACAATTCAGTTGTGTACAACAGACGTGTTATTTTGTCCATCTCTGAGGCAATCATCCGCTGGCAGTTTGAGTTATGATTGGGTTGTGGTTTTACCCAAGTCTAGTGCTATAATCTGAGCATTCCATCAATGGTTTGGGCTTGTTAAAATTACAAATTAGGCCTTGGAAGTAATACAACATAAATACTTACAAATTTAACAGGGAAATGATTCATAGGAGGCTACGATGAAGAAACTACTTATCAACGCGCGTTATTTTTTAGCGCCATTACTGATCCTAGCGT
>DDIE01000055.1 GCA_002338385.1 Proteobacteria bacterium UBA1858 | reverse complement strand
CCCCATCAACCATTAAATCCGTATAGCCATAAAAATTACCGCGTGAAATATTGACTGCTTTGGCAATATCAGCAAATGACGTATGGTCAAAACCCTGCTGATAAAACAGCTCGTCTGCCGCCCTAACAATATGCTCCCTTGTCATTCGATTACTCATCAGCATTCGACCCAGCAAAGTAAAATAGGACAGATGCCCTAATAGAACCAATTTAGGACAATTGCATTAATAAGTCAAGAAACACGCAAAAAAGGTAAGCATTGCAGAATATGAAGACGCGACTCCCAGTCGTTAAGTTCTTGTAGTGCCTGATACAGCAAAGCAACATCTATAAAGCATAAACAACCATTTGATTCCAAGTGGTGCTTTAACAACCAACTCGCTCCATTGGCCTCAACTCCTTCACTCAACATTGAAACGATCCAGTTGATAAACCCATTTGAAGATTGATAGCAATCAATGTTAGATAGTTAAAATATCGTCTCTGGAACTTCCATCCCAAGAAGCCAGATCGTTTCTTAGCTTATTAGATAGTTAGCTGTCTCTCATCAGAATCCACTACGCATCTAAACACTCTGCCTTTCATGTTGATAAAACAACGCACCCTCACCACTACTTTTCCAGATAGACCACCCCATCAATTAGGGCGATATCAGCCTTACGTTTTATATGCATGCCACGACCCAAACTGATATAGCCTTTAGCAGAAACAGGCAGACCGTGTTTTTTACCGGTGAGTGAGCCGCTTGTTAAAATACTGTATGACACGTATTCATTTGCAAAACCCTCCCCCGCTCTAGGCGAAGGATCATGAAAAATAAGTTGGTCAGCAGTACTGCCAACCAATGTTAGCCAGTGGCCGCCGATACGCCGATATGTGTTTTCCTGTTGATCATGCTTATACCAGCCTACATTAATCCACGCAGCAGCACTTTTCGAAATAGCAGATTTGATTTTATTAATATCCGGTTTGCGCTTTCCAGAGGAGTAAGCTGCCGGGTGCTTCCTCCAACCTTCATAGGTAAGACTTTTATAACCACCAAATAATTCTCGGGAAATCTTATCCACGCCCCGTAAAACGCCTGTAGTACCTGTTCCATTCTTCAAGCTAGTATTCATATATTGTTTTGATGCGAGTTTATGCACCAACTGCTGCTGATTACTTTTACCAGCCAACCAGATAATGGAGTTGGATACTGCAGCAGGCCCACAATATTGCCAGCCATTTCCGCTGCTTTCTCCTATTACATCAGTTTGCGTAAAATCGGGAATCTGGTTGATATAAGCTGTGCTGCCAACACTTACGCAAGGCAGCATCAAAATAACAAAACACATCCATAATTTCATATCAGATCCTATCTTCCTGTTGTGGTGCTTATTATGCCGTCATTAATTACCAATGAGTCGAGATTTAAGCGCGGCAATAATCTGATGTACCTGATCACCGTCACCGGTAGCACGCTTCACTATCAAGGCACCCTGTAGTGAATCCAGAATTAATTTTGCGAGGATGTTTGGCTTTTCTTTGAATGAAAACTCACCAGCTTTTTTTCCACGCTTAAGAATTCCCTCCAACCAGAGAATATGGTCTTCAAAAAATTGCTTCACCTCTTTTTTCACATCATCAGGCAGTGCCATAAATTCGCCTGCCAGCGCACCGCACAGGCAGACCTTGTCGTTGGAGGCACCAAAATCAGTATAAGGTGTGCAATAAAACTCAAAAGCTTGAAATGCAGTTTTGTCCGAATCGCAGGCTATGGACTGCAAAGCCGCTTCAAAGGTTTCTCTGTAACGCTGAACAACTGCTTTACCTAACGCTTCTTTTGTTGGGTAATGATGAATAACACTCGGCTTTTTGATGCCAACGCGCTCGGCAATGTGGTTAAAACTAAACGCATTGTACCCCCCTGTTTGCGTCAATTCTTGTGCCACATCCAGGATTTTCGTTGCAGTATCGATAGTCTTTTCCTAAACGGTTTTCAATGTATCGGTTAACTTTAAGTGGCCTTGCTTGCTCCAGAATATGCTACCTGTAGCCGAATCCAACTTGATCACTGAACCTGGCGGAAATCTCCCCCAAATTTGTGAAGTAAACGCTTCACCGTTAATAATCAGATCGCCAGACAATAGCAAAATCTCCATGCCTTGAAGGCAGGTTTGTTGGCCAGCGCTTTGACCAGGCTGTAGTTTATTGAGCCTAACGGTTTCTTGAGCATTTTCAAAGAGGGGCATTGCATAGAGGCCTTCCTTTATTGACTCCCAATCCCCCATGCTAGTATCAACATTAATCTGAGGCTCACCTTGAGGTAACATCTGGCTGAGCTTAACGAAGATGGTACAGCCCTTCTGACTGGAAGGAGTATGCTGTGAACCGGGAGGGTTCCGAACATAACACCCTTTGCCATAGTCGCCAGTTTCGTCGGAGAACACGCCTTCAAGTACCAGATACTCCTCACCACAACCATGAATGTGAGGCGAAAATTGCGACCCTGGCGCGTATCGTACAATTGAAGTGGTGTGGCCAGACTCCGCGTTTTTCCGTTCCAATTTACGCCGCTCTACCCCAGGTAAGGAAGAGGGAGACCAAGCTATACTAGCTGTATCCAGGATCACCTTTTTACTGAAATCCATATTCAGGTTGATCGGACCATTTACTGACATAGAGCCATTCATCAAAACTTCTCCAGATAAGGTCGGGCATCAATTTCCTGAGACCAGCAAGATTTGTCCTGGCAAATAACATCGAGATAAAGATCAGCAAGTGCATCCGGTTGGATGCAACTTGCCTCTGACAGATTAAATGTTTCTTGCGCTCTGTTTCCCGCAATCACACCATCGGCTATGACATGAGCCACATGAATACCTTGCGGCCCAAATTCTCGCGCAAGTGACTGTGACAGCGCACGTAATCCAAATTTGGCAGCAGCAAAGGGTGATGCGTTGGCATTACCTTTAATAGAAGCTGTCGCACCGGTAAAAATCAGTACTCCCCGCTGACTTGCCAGCATACTCGGAATCAACGCTTTGGACACCGTTACTGCTGTCTTGACCGTGACCTCCCAGCTGTCCTCAAAATCATCTACTGTTGTGTCCAAAAATGGTTTCAAAACAAGCCTGGCTGCATTGTGAATATAGATCGTAATCGACATTGCATTTGCTTCGAACCTTGAAACTAAACTCTTTAAAAAATGCGTATCCTGCAAATCGCCCCAAATAAACTCGACATAGGGATTATCGCTAAATGATTCCGTTAACGCTTCCTTACCCAAGCCGCTTCGTGCGACGCCTACCACATAGTATTCATGCTCGAGCAGCTTGTTTATAAGCGCAAGACTAAAACCTGATTGCGTACCAACACCACCAATCAGAGCGATAGATTTTTTCATAGAGACAGCCTCCTCATCTCGGTACTAAGCGTATTAAATGATGCCAAGTGCCGTAAAACCAAAAATCATCTGGCAAACGAATCCGACCGCAAAAGCGACTGTTCGCAAACCCGGTATGCCTAAGGTGTAGATAATGAAGTGTGCTAACCGTGCAATGAAATAAACGCTTGCTGCTGATGCGGTAAGACCAGAATTTGAGCCGGATGATTCAACGGCCAGAACCAGCGGCGCGAATACCACTAAATTTTCTACGGCGTTTCTATGCGCATTCATCATTCGTTTAGCCCAATGAGCCTTAGGCGTTGGATCAGAATTGGGGTTGAATACAGCCTGCGGGATTCCCATCTCGATCAACCGATTAACAATGTAGGGCAGCCAAAAGAGACCTGTCATCAGAGCGGTTAATGTGAGCCAATAAAGCTCCGTAGTCATAATATTGTTACCTCAGTAGTGTTAGACAAGCATAAATATACCTAACGGTAGGTAGCTTGTCAAGTCCTAGAGAGCCAATATAGAAAATGGTAAAAACATGAGCCACAGACAACCAATCACTACCCCCTCAATAGATCTAAGGGTCAACCTATGGAAAGCCCTACTTTTCACAGACATGCTCTATGGTCTCTACAGCAGTTACACATCAAAAAAACATTATTACAAAGCGCCCTTGATTACAGAGCGCTTTATATTTCGAGAGCCTTCAGCCCTGCTGAAACCCATACCAAAGGCCCGAGTAAGAATGCTACCGCCCAGATCAGGCACTAGCAGCAATTTCTGTTTCAACGACTCTATCAGATAACCCTTTGATAAATTCCACCACCTCACTACGCTCAGGTTCATCAACAGATGCTTGATCCAAAACAAGACTCAAATACTGTAGAAAAATCTGCCAGTCTTCAGGAGTAATATTCATCCCTTTGTGTGTAGTCAACATATCTCGCCCACAATAATACATAGGGCCCCCGCTTTCCTTGCAGAGAAAATCAACCAATAGCTGCTTCTCTCGAAGAATTCCATCAGTACCTCGGTTGGCCCAGAATCGACCTAACTGAGGATCAGCTTCTAATCTAGATACTAGTGAATCGACCAATGTTACAATGGCGCTGTATCCACCCAATCGATCAAACAATGACTTGCCTTTCATAAACCTTCTCCTAATTCATAGGAAAGCGGCATCTCTCGATACCGCTATATCTACTGCTGCTAATGTAGCGACTCAAGTGGCCCAAAGAATTCATAGTGAACCTGCTTAGGTGGAATAGACAGATTTTCCGCCATTCGATTGACTGCTTTCATAAAGGGCTTAGGACCTAAGAAATAAAAGTCCACATCATGATTTTCGGGAAGCAGTTCGGCCAACATACTTTCTTTAATATATCCTTCCGCGTGATAAACATCGTCTTTGCCGGGCGCTTCGTAAACAAAACGCAGCTTGAGATTGTCATGCGTAGAAGCCAGCCGCTCCAGATGCTCCCGAAATGCATGAACACGACCATTGAGAGCGGCGTGAACAAACACGATCTCACGTCCGGAAGCAATAGTGGTGTCAAGCATGCTAATCGCAGGAGTGATACCAACACCACCCGTTACCAACACGAGCGGTCTATCGCTATCATTAAGTACAAACTCACCGCAGGGGGCACCCACCATCAGGGTATCGCCTTCTTTCAACTGGTCATGTAGGTAATTAGACACCACACCATTTGGCTCGCGTTTAACGCTAATCCGTAGGCCTTCAAGTCCAGGTCTTGCGGACAAGCTGTAATTGCGCCGATGAACCTGCCCATCGATAGTGAGCATGACGCCTATGTACTGACCCGGCTGAAAGTCTATGCACTTCTCTCCGGATTCCGGCAGCAAGTAAAAGGAGGAGATCACCTCACTTTCAACTACCTTGCGAATCAATGTAAACCGGCGTTCGCCTCGCCAACCCCCGAGACGCTCATTGTTTGCCTGATAGATTCCAGCCTCTACGGAGATTAGAATATCGGCCAATTGATGAAATGCCGCCTCCCATGCCCCCATGACTTCTTCGGTGGCTGCATCACCCAGCACATGCGCAATAGCTGCTAACAGACATTCACCTACAATCGGGTATTGCTCAGGCTGAATACCCAAAGAGCAATGCTTGTGCGCAATAACTGCCACTGCATCACCTAATGCGTCTAAGCGCTCAATGTTTTTAGCATAAGCAATAAAGGCATTGGCAACCGCCTGACGTTGACTACCCACCACCTGGTGGCTTTGATTGAAATAGTCTTTGACTGCTGGATAGCGCTCAAACATCAACGGGTAAAAATGCTCAGTAATATCACGAGCCAGCGGCTCGACGACGGGGGTTGTAGCTTTCACTATGTCGATATGTTTTTGATCCATAGTTCGGGTATACGGATTTAATGGTTGATGGGGCACCTTCACCCCACCAACCTGATACCACCCTCAGATGGTTGATAGATCGACCCCGTAGTTGAGTTCCTCTGCGAAGTCCGGCAGTCCGTAACCGATGGTTTTCTTGT
>DDIE01000077.1:6058-20025 GCA_002338385.1 Proteobacteria bacterium UBA1858 | reverse complement strand
AGCATGGTTAGGAAAAAATACTCATATCGACCGTGATACCTCGCGCCCTCAGACTTTCATAGAAATGTGGCACCTGACCGGTAGACTGGAATTGACCCAGAACTTTACCGTCTGCATCAAAACCTTCTTGCTTAAATACGAAAATATCATTCAACTGAACAATGTCACCTTCCATCCCGGTAATTTCAGATATATGGGTGATTTTACGCGAACCATCAGCCAGACGACTTTGTTGGACGATGATATGTACGGCAGAAGATATTTGTTCACGGATGGCTTTAGCTGGCAAATCCATTCCCGCCATCATGACCATCACCTCGAGGCGCGATACCACATCACGCGGCGTATTAGCATGCACGGTTGTCAGTGAACCATCATGTCCCGTGTTCATCGCAGTTAACATATCCAACGCCTCACCGCCACGACACTCACCTACCACAATCCTGTCGGGACGCATCCGCAAACAGTTTTTGACTAAGTCACGAATCGGAATAGCCCCCTTACCTTCCAGATTGGGTGGACGTGCCTCCAGCGACACAACGTGCGGTTGGACGAGCTTCAATTCTGCGGCATCCTCTACCGTGATGATACGTTCGGACTCTGGAATGAAGTTTGACATGATATTCAGCAAAGTGGTCTTACCCGAACCCGTACCCCCGGAGATAATAATATTGCAATGTTGCGTGACACACATTTTAAGCAGGTCAACCATGCCTTGATTCAGGGTGCCAAAATTAATCAAGTCGTCAGCCGTGAGCTTCTTCTTGGCAAACTTACGAATGGTCAGCGTCGGCCCACGCAGAGCCAGTGGCGGTATGATGGCATTCACGCGCGAGCCATCCGCCAGACGCGCGTCGACCATCGGAGAACTCTCATCTATTCTGCGACCCAGCGGGGACACAATTCTCTCAATTGAGGACAGTACCGCTGCGTCACTGCTGAATACAACTTCACTGCGTGTCAGGCGGCCAGACCGCTCGACATAAATTTCATCATGCGCATTGACCATGATTTCAGACACATCGTCGTTGGCCAGGAGATCCTCTAACGGCCCAAGACCGACTGCTTCATTTAAAACTTCTTTCTTCAGACTGACGATATCTAGATTCTCGGGAATGTCTTTTTGCATCGACGCAACCACTTCATCGATGACTTCCTCAATCTTGCTGCGTAATTGATCACCATCCATACTGCCGACATCCGTCCGGCGCAGGTCCATCAGTCTAAGCACGTCCTGATGAATACGGTTCCGCCACATATACAGCACCTGACGTTGAATCTGACTACCTTCTTCATTGTTCTCACTGCTCTCGAATGACACGCCCATCACCGTGGCCATGTCCCAGTATTCTTTAGCTTTGCGTTTTTTTACGACGACTTTTTGGTCAGCATTGAGTTTGATCTTATTGTCATCGGCAGCACTATCTGTGGCCGCGGTCTGCTGGGTCTGCTCCTGGGTGGAGCCCACGCGAAATTCGTAATTGCCTATGCTGATCACGTCAGCACTGAGGATGGGGCCATAATAAGGTACTTTTTCACCGTTGATCGTTAAGCCCACACCTTCACTTAAATCTTCAACATATAAACCTTTATCAGTCAGTTCAATCTTGCAATGCACTGCTGCTACCCGCCAACCGCGGATCTGTACAAGATTGTCTTTCGATTTGCCAATTGTGCAATGTCCCATAGTGCAGTGAACACGATCTACATTGGCACCCTTATCTGTGATTACAACGACATCAAACATTAGTCTAAAATCTCTGCGCTACTGTTAATATTTTTCAAGAATGTCTCCCGCATTTCTGTCGCTCGGGCGACCCGTTTAATATTCTCTTCACTGGTGGGGTCATACACTTGTGGTGAGATAAATACGACCAGTTCTGTTTTATTGTTTCTGAAGTTTTCTGATCTAAACAAGCGTCCCAACACTGGAATATCCCCTAGGAATTTCACCTTAGTGATCGCTTCGCTATTGTTGCGTTTGACCAAACCACTAATGGCCAAGGTCTCGTTCTGCTTAAGATTAACCTCCGTCATGGTCTTATTCGTTTTTAGCCCAGGGACACCATCGACGGCAACGCCCAAGTCAATATCACTGACTTCAGTTTCAACTGTGGCCACAACCACGCCATCACGGCCGACCACGGGCTCAATATTAAGTTTGATCCCATATTCTTTAAACTCGATAGTATTACCATTGACACCACCCGGTACACTGACTGGAAACTCACCACCCGCTAGGAACTCCGCTTTACTGCCGCTGCGAGCACTCAGTGTAGGCGAGGCCAAGACTAAGGCGTCACCTGATTCGACGGCCAAATTAATAGTTGAAGTGATAGCTGAAGCAATACCAAAATAACCGCGTCCAGCACCGGCACTGGTGATTCCTTCTGCCAAGGTTAGGGTGTCGGAATCTTGCAGCAGTACGGAACTGCCCGAGGTGCGCGCAAAATCCTGAGCGTAACCAATACTCGGCCCGGTAATGCCTGTGTTCTGCCAGTTTATGCCCAGATCTTCAAGCGCATTAGTCGTGAATTCAGTAATTTGCACATACATATGCACCATAGGCTCGTGTTCAATATCAGGTCCAGTGGTGAGATCAATCAAACTTGGGTAGGCTTGACTGGCGGCACCGATGAAAATCTTGTCTTCGCTACTCACCTCACCTGAGACGATTAACTTGTCCCCCGCACGTTGCAACTTAAGACCAGGAATATCTTTAAATATCTCTTCCAGATCAGTGCCTGCTGTGGGCTGAGTCAGATTGAGAATATTGCTATACACCTCGGCTAGCTTATCGATAATTTCTGAGGTGCTTTGACTGACCGCACCGCGCAGCACGACGTTCTTACCCACTTCAACAATCTCTAACCCAGCACTGTCGCCAATGATACGTCGTATCTCAGTGGCATTACGTGCAGCATTCTGTTTAATAATATAAAAGTGGTGGGCGACGACTTTGCCATTGTCTAACCATATTTGCAGCTCAGTGTCGCCCTCTTTCTCAGCCAGTATCAATAACTTGCCATTATCCAGTATCGAGGTACTGATGAGACTGCCATTACCGACCGCCACACGTTGGATCTCGCCCAAATTAAGCGCCTTGATTTCACCCACAAACATTCTGAAACTATCCGCATTTGTTGGTTGGCTAACGACCGTCAGCAGCACAGTGACCAGCGCAGCTAAAGATAGCAATCTTTTTTCAAATACCATGTGCGTATACTCTTTAGTTTTGTTTGGTTTCGGAAACAGGAATCTGATTGACCAGTGCGACACCATCTTTACCCGCCCCACCGACAATATAATCAACAAAACGGAAGCCAGTAGATTCTGAAGCAGGCTGGGCAATTAATCCTTCTATTGCTGCCCCCGTTTGACGTGAGACTATGCTTCCATCCGCGAGCACTTTGACATCATCAGGGTCGATGATGGTGCCATCATCTAATACTAACTGACCCTTATCATTAAGCCTGGCACCACTGATGACTGAACCATCTGCAGTGGTGATTGTGCCATCTGAATTTTCGCTTAAGGTGCCTAATGTTTTGATTGCACTGACGCCAGCCAGCTGCTGACCGTCTTTAGTCATCACTTTACCGTCTTTGCCAATCACTACATCGTCAGGATTCACAAGCGTGCCATCGGCTAACAAAAGTTTGCCATCATCCGTCAAGCGAGCACCGCTGATTTCAGTCCCATCCGCAGCAACAATGGTCCCGTCCGCACGCTGAGTCAAAGCGGTGATGGTGCTGACTTTATCCCCTGCAAGTACGACCCCATCGGCAGTGATTAAATTTCCATCGGCAGTGACGAGCAGCTTATTTGGATCAACGACTTGCCCATCCGCCGTGACCAGCTCGCCCTTTTCGTTAATGCTCAGACCACGACCAGAGAGATCAATCCCGTCTTTGGTACGAATATTACCGTCTGCATCAATCACTAAATCCTGATTAGCAAGCACCACGCCATCAGCCGTCTTTAAGACTTTCTTACGCTCCAAGACAGTACCGTCGGCCATGACTATCTCGCCCTCTGCATTCAGCGTCAGTTCATCTGGATCAACTACTTTGCCGTCGGCCGTCACCAATTCACCGCGGTCATTGAGGGTTAAACCGGTGCCGGCGAGATCAATACCATTCTGCGTCGAGATACTGCCGTCAGCAGCAATTTGTAAATCTTGATTAACCAGTGCAACGCCGTCTGCGGTACGTAAAATACCATCGTCACCGCGCACAATATTTTTGCTTAGAGTATCCTCATAACTGGCCACAACAGTGTTGCTAATACTCTTGCTGGCTGCCCGAATCTCAGCCTGCTGGGCGAGTTGGACTGCATTTTGCTCGATATTGTCGTTGCCGACCTGAGTAAAGCCAGAGCCACTCTGATCTTTACGGTTACGTAATAAGGCAATAATGTCGCCAGTATCTTGCGCGATCGCTAACAGCGCACCCTCACGTGGGGTAATGTTTATGGTCACATTTGTAAAATTCTGCTCAGGCCTGACGCCCACGCCCCCACGCAACAAGCGGACTTTTTCTTCATAGTCGTAAGCGGTCTCACGTCCAGTTGATAATACTTCCACGTTTTCTAACACGGGCACGATTTGTTTGCCTGAACCGGCCGCCCTATTGACCATCAAATCTATTCGGTTGCCTGGTCTCAGCAGGCCTGAGAAGGAGTTGATTTCATCGACCTGAATGGTCATAGCACGGCGCTTTTCTGCTATCGTGTCGGAGAAATCGAGCGGGAATTCGGCGCCGATGAAACTACGCAGCAGGGGCTTGCCGGAAGCAAGATTCTCTTGCAGGACCTTGCCAGCAATGGCATCGAACTGGTTGGGACGGATAGCCTGGAGGCTAACAAAATCACTTGGGATGCGACGTACCGATAAGGTTGAGCCATCCAGCACATCCCCTTTCACTAGATCACGGGCGGCAACAACAACATCAATGGGCTGTGATTTGGGTTTCAGTAATTCTCTCAATTCGGCTTCACGCGCATTGAGATAAAGCATCGCCAGGAAAGCACCTAGCACACCCAAGCCGACTGCTATCGCTAGCAGTGTCATATTTTTTTTGTTCGCAGCCACTTATTGTTGTCCCCAATAAAGTTGTGATTATGCTGTAAGTAACGTCGATAAACTATTCAATGTTAGCACTTTTTAAAATGGATTCATCGCATCTTTTACCGCTTTTTTCATGCTTCGAGTAATTTCACCTTTCACTTGATCCGTATCAAGCGCTTGCAGCGCTTGTTTGGGATCCGTGTAACTTTTCAGGGTGTTGATACCCTGAGTCGCCTTGGCGATACCCTGACTCGCCTGATTGATAGCGATCGATGCATCCTGTAATTGCGCGGCTAGTTCCGGATATTTATTTAAATCTTGATAATAAGCCGCCAATTCACCTAAATCTCTCCCCTCTGGTAACTCAGTCACAGACAAGGCGTAGGCCTGTGCGGTATAACGCTGGTGGAGTGCCTGCATGAGTGACTGATCATCGTTTTTGGATAACCCGACGGAACCCAAGCCAGCCGCCATCAGGGCGGTAGTCAAGGCCACCAAGATGACACTGTATTCGATCATCGACTGGCCGGCTTGCAGGCAGCCGTTAGCGCAACGGTAATACATTGGCTGTTTCAATGTTGGTCACCACACTGGTTATGTTTTCAACTTTGGAGATCGTCATGGTCATCATTTGATGGCCTTTCTGTAGGGTCATGACACGGCTCAACATCTTGGAGTTTTTATTATCAGCAACGACGGACCAGCCCTTGCCCAAATAGTGATTCAGATAGTACTGACCATTGGCGGCTACCGAAAAATTATTGGTCAGCAGGAGTGTGCGCGATGACTTACCACGATCCTTATTAAGCTGGTCATTCACTATCGTGCTGCCTCGCATTTTGGGGAATTTCTTCTCACCGGGCAATGAGTAGTCCTGCTTGGCAAGACGTTCAGGCATATCACTGATACTCAGATAACCCCAAGCACCTGCTGAGCTGTCCTGCACTTGAACGTTATAAAACTTGTTGCCAGTATTGATGCCGATCATGCTCCACACACCATACTCTGTAATTGCTGCACGACCCTCCCAGTGCTGATCATAGTAAGCAATGACATCAGCCGCAGACTTACGACTGTCAAACCGACGGATATTAAAGTTCATACCAAACTGATTGGTACTCGGTGTCACACTGCCAATCTGGATAAACTTCGGTACTGGGAAATCTGCCACGGCCATGCTGTGGGATGACATCAACAGCAGCCACAGTATCAGGCTGGAGGTCAGCAATTTACTCACGACAGTAGCCCTTTTCATTACATTGCGGTTGATCCTCGTCATCTGCCGCCGGGAATTCTGGTGATTCATATTTATCACGTGGTAGTGCATTCTCGTCCATTTGACCGAACACCAAGTTTTCACTGCTGAATTCTGGTGTCAACAGGGCTACCGCGATCAGATCCTGACCCGATCCGACGCCTGGAATTTTAATCAAATTAAACAAGTCACCGATTAATTTAGTCGGCGCCAGCGCTTGCGCTTGATGCTTCATATGTGCCGGGCCCGCGGCTCCCCAGGTTTGCGAGACCACCGCACCTTTGGCCGTCATGGTTAGGCCATCACGGCCGAAATGCAGTAAGCCGGATTGATTACCATGGATATCTGTGTAGTTGGGTACTTGAGCGACACTCATATTGACTTCGACATCACTGCCGCCACGCGTTGAGATAGCATCAAATTGCGATGAGCTGAAGGGAATGATCCCGGTAATCGCGGAGACCACATTACCAAAGCCCTGCAATAATGTGCTCATGACACCGGCAGTTTTATCTGGTGTCGCCTGATTGGATGATAGTGAGGGGCGTTCATTCATGGGAGGGTTATACATGCTCGAGGCATCATGGTATGTCCACAATGTACGACCCACGTCCGATGGCACTGTAGTTATGCGCGTGTGTGCGTCAGAAAATATGCGTGCAGACACTTCTTTTTCGAGTTGGTAGTCACTCTTTTTGGGTAATTTATTGGCAATAAAAGCATCAAAACCAGAGGGTTCGTTACGCAGTGTCGCATCATTGAAATAGACTGTACGTTCCCAAGTGACATAGCGTGCGGCATTCACGGCTGCATGCTTCATATCAATATACTTACCTACCGTCGGTACGATTAAAAATAGCGGTACCACGACAAAAGCACAGGCTACCAACATTTCAGTCATTGCCTGGCCGCTCTGCGGTTTGAATACTGGTTTGTGCATACTCTGCTGATTCCAATTCTTGACGGTTAATTTAACGCGGCAACCAATTTTTGCGCCTGTCCTATGATGCCATAGACATCTGATGGTAAGGGAATTTGGCCATGCTGAAAACCCAATGCAGCAACGCGATCAAGATAACTGGTATCCACCAATCGCGCCTGCCAATATGGATTGAAACCATTACTTTTTTCGACTCTGTTATCCGGTCTGGCAAAGTAATTCAAATCTCCAGGCCGGGAATAATAGACTTCTGACTTACCCATCACACCAAATGGCACATCGCTGTTGAGCAATCCATTACGCGGGGTATCCAGTTGGAAACGACCCGAAGCATTCTGACTGTCTCTCACGACATCGTCCTTCACCAATGCAATAATTAGGTAAGGTGCTTCCATGCCCGTCATCCAGTCACCACTATCATTGGCGGTGGTGGCTATGGCTGGCACCTCCTCAGTATCTTGGTAGGCTCTCAAACCATAACTGCGGAAGATATTACGGTCTGAGGACTTCATTTGTTGCTTAATGCTTTTGATATGTTTGATCGCAGCTGGAGTCGGTTTAAAAGGCGGCAGCACGAAGTTCCAGGCCAGCAGATTGCGACTGGCGGACCCGTACATAATATCGCGCGCCTCACCCTCATGAGGAATGTCATTAAGGTTGGGGGAAGATTTGCCAGCCATAGCCGCACCGACACCAAAGGGCGGTAACGGTGGATCGAAATTAAATCCAACCCTGGGCGTGCATACTCTGATGGTGCCGACAAAAGGGATTTTAATACCTAAACAGAGTTTAAAGCCGCCACCGACCGCCACTCTGGGATCAGTTGTATCGGCAGCGGTCCAGGTGAATTCACCTTTGTCATTGCTGCGCAGATCGGTACCCCCCTGACGACCGATACCAGCGCGCACGTAAAAATCAGCCACCAGCAGGAATACATCAATTTCAACGTGGATACCAAATAACGTTGCATCCCAACCACCGGCCTGTGAACTGAAACGATTTGGTCGGCAATTGACACCGGGCGTGGTAAACGACACTCGGAGTATACCTAAATTCAGGGTCGGCAAAGGGTCACCACCGATTTGAACACCGCATTGCCGATTTTGCGTAAAGCCGTCGCGGGAGTCATTAATGACGGACGCAAGACGCTGCATACCCTCCAGATCGCCGCGTGGCCCGGGCGCGTATGAATTGACAAAACTGTATAATTTGGGCGTCAACAGATCAGCATAATAAGAGGTAAAGTGACGAGCCAATGCGACCGAGCCGAACATGGAATATTCGGCATCGTCAGTATTTTCCTGAGGAATATCAAACAACGTCGACGCACTGAATATAAAACTACCCAAATGCACGCCCTGTTGCGAGACGCTATACATTTTATTCATCACCGACAGACCATTGGACACTGGCCCGGTGAACTTATCCACCACCTTAAATACTGCATTACTGACCGCACGCAACGGTGCTGTGACTGGTCTTACCGCACTACTGACTGAACCAGTGGCGGTGCCCAGCGAGGCGATGGCCACAATGATGTCCATTTTAAAGGCATAGTCATCAATGAACTCGGGGGTACTGCGAGTCATATAAGCCCACGACATCATACTTACCATTTGCCCGATGGCGACCTCATTTGCCACCATGGCACGATTCATATAGGCCGTATAATTGAGATCTCTGGCCTCGATAGTAGAGACGCTGTATGCGGTGGCATCAGCGGCATTTTGCAGTTGAATTTTTTCGCTGGTGAGGGAGCCTGTACTGACTAATGCCAGCGCACCGAGTACACCCACCATAGTCAACAACAGGACAAGCACGATGGCTTGGCCAGACTGGCGAGCATGCAACGTGCTCAATCTTGCAGATTGATAGATAGCCATAGTCAGGAGAACTGCTCACAGCCGAGCGACAGTATGCCGCCCGGCTGTGCTGTGAGGAGCTGGTGCTAGCTGCGCCTAACGCAGGTCGGCATTAGACCACTAGCGCACCTGAATATTAATTGCCTTGGTAGTCTTGCAGCGTACGTGAACCTACTTCACCTGAAGCTGATGTACCCGCTGCACCCGCTGCGGTCACCGCGGCAGTACCATCCTGACCGGCAAGCTCTTGGGTCATTGCAGATACTTGATTACGCACTGTATCACCGAAGAAACCATAAACTGCGATTGCGGCGATAGCAATTAAAGCCACAATGATGATGTACTCGGTCATGCCCTGGCCAAGTTGCTTAATGCGATGGTTCATATGTGTCCCCTTGTGTATTTTGTATGCACTTTAAAAGTGCTGATAGTAAGTAGATATCCTTAGCTATTTTTATCTGGCAGAGGTCATATTGCAACCCATAATTGGCCTAATAGTTACAAATTACTGCGCTGATAGCTAGATTTGGTGCATGCTATGACTGAGTGGCTTAGGGTGAGTGAGGTACACGTCTTTTAATCAGCAGAGCAGCTATTAGCGCGCCAGTCAGACAGGCTATTGGTTCGACCGTGATGACCTCAACTTGGCTGCTATCAATCATCACGCTGAGCATGGCGAAAGCAATAATGCCGTTGACAATACAATGGTTTGCAGGACTTATTTGAGAGTTCCTCAAGGTTAACCAAAATATCCCTATGGTTGTCAGGGCATAAATCATGAAGGTGATCATGCGCCACTCAGTTTGGTAGAGGATTTCAAGCGTCAGGCGCGTCACACAGGCCGCACTGTCCGGCCTATTAAGATCACACAGTTCACCCGCATAATAAGGCAAGGCGAGTAATCGATATGAGGTGAGCAACGAAAATTCAATAATAATCACCAGCAGCAGTAATAAGGTGGGGAAAACCACCCGCTTCCATGACAACATCGCGTCCAACCCTCATAACCCTGAAAACTGAATAATATAGCCTGCCAGTGACTATTCAACAAGCGAACTGCGCAGCCGCTAGAGGTAACACACAGCTACCCAGCGATTAGTGATAGATGTTAATATTATCATCTATCAATATTGTCTAAATCGATTGACTAGCAAGTGCAATTAGCTGACCTCCTAACAACATACCTGACTGCATGATCAGCGCATTACAAAATTTTCTTAAATTAGAGGCTGCCAGCGGCCTGATCTTAGTCATGATGGCCATCCTTGCGATGCTGATTGCTAATTCAGCGCTGTATCCTTTTTATTCGTTATTAATCAATCTGCCGGTGGCTATCAAAGTCGGTGATTTCGTAATCGCCAAACCCTTGCTCCTATGGATAAACGATGGACTGATGGCGATCTTTTTCTTTTTAGTGGGTCTCGAACTGAAACGCGAGGTTGTCGAAGGTCATTTGTCTGATATCCGTAACATCGTGTTACCAGCCTTAGGTGCTGTAGGTGGCATGCTGGTTCCCGCACTCATTTATGTAGCCTTCAACTACCGTGATGAGACGGCACTCAGAGGCTGGGCCATTCCATCCGCGACCGACATCGCGTTTGCCTTGGCTATTCTGGGCCTACTTGGGTCACGCGTACCTATTAGTCTGAAAATATTTTTAGTCAGCATTGCAATTTTTGATGATGTCGCCGCCATCGCAATTATTGCACTATTCTATTCTGATCAGATTTCACTCGCCTCTTTAATGATCGTCACTTTATGTATACCCGTGTTGTTCATCATGAATCGTAGACGCATTTTACACAAGTCACTATATGTATTGATTGGTCTGATTGTGTGGCTAGCCATGCTGAAATCTGGTGTCCACGCCACCCTGGCTGGTGTAATGGTCGCATTATTTATACCTATTCGACGCACACCTGACGAGGTATCGCCACTGCATGAATTTGAGGATGATCTCCATACTTCAGTGGCCTTTATCATATTGCCTTTGTTTGCATTCGCAAATGCCGGAGTATCATTGGAAAATCTCACTTTTAGCAGCGTACTGCATCCGATATCTTTAGGTATTACGCTCGGCCTGCTGCTGGGTAAGCAAATAGGCATCATGCTATTTTGCTGGCTGGGGGTCGTGTTCAATGTGGCACAATTACCCAGTGACTTAGGTTGGCGACACATTTATGGCAGTGCCTTATTGTGTGGGGTTGGATTTACCAGGAGTCTTTTCATCAGTTCGCTGGCCTTTCAGGAAACTGGCTTGACCCAGTTATATGATGAACGTCTTGGCATCATCATAGGGTCTTTTCTGTCCGGCCTCGCCGGCTATGCGGTGTTGCGCATGACCTTGTTCAAACCACCCGCTCACAAGATAGATTAGTTGGCCACCGTGTTGTATGGTTTGGCTTGATCATTAGCCAACTGACACAATGACATCAGCATCTGGGGAAACTACTGACAAAAGCGCTATTCCATTTTGGCATGCCACCCTATTCTGGCTTAAGTTAGGTTTGGTAAGTTTTGGTGGGCCCGCCGGTCAAATCGCTATCATGCATCAGGAACTGGTCGAAAAACGTCACTGGATTTCCGAACATCGCTTTCTCCACGCGCTCAATTTTTGCATGTTACTGCCTGGCCCTGAAGCTCAGCAGTTAGCGACTTATATTGGTTGGTTGATGCATAAAACATGGGGCGGACTTGTAGCGGGCATCCTGTTTGTGTTGCCTTCGCTATTCATACTCATCAGCTTGGCATGGATATATATTGCTTATGCGGATGTCCCGGCCGTTGCGGGAGTCTTTTATGGCATTAAACCCGCGGTCACTGCAATTGTTATTTATGCCGCCTACCGAATCGGCATACGCGCGCTCAATAATATGGTCTTATTGGCTATTGCCGCAGCCTCATTTATTGCCATATTTGTGCTTAAACTAGCCTTCCCTGTGATTGTCGTTGCTGCGGCCATCACCGGTTTTATTGGTGGCCGTCTGCTGCCGGCGAAATTTAATCGTGACGCTGCGCAACAGGTCAATCGAAAGTCTTATGGTCCTGCCATTATTGATGATCAAACAGCCTTACCTGAGCATGCCCAATTCAGTTTGCAAAAGTTATTCAAGGTGGTGGTTATCGCTGTGGCCCTATGGTGTCTACCCATGGCTTTATTGAACATCAGCTTGGGCTGGGATCATACCCTCACTCAAATGGGCTGGTTTTTTACCAAGGCGGCACTGGTCACTTTTGGTGGCGCCTATGCTGTCCTGCCCTATGTCTATCAAGGGGCGGTTGATCACTATGGCTGGGCGACACCGCACCAAATGATTGATGGCTTAGCCCTGGGCGAAACCACCCCTGGCCCACTCATCATGATCGTTGCTTTTGTCGGCTTTGTCGGTGGCTATAGCCATCAGATTTTCGGTCCTGAAAATTTATTCTTTGGCGCAGCCGTGGCAGCATGTGGCGTGACTTGGTTCACCTTCCTGCCTTCATTTTTATTTATTTTCGGCGCTGCGCCTTTTATTGAAACAACCCATAATGATATCAATTTCACCGCCCCACTCACTGCCATTACCGCAGCTGTTGTTGGGGTGATTGTTAATCTGGGATTATTCTTTGCCTACCACGTACTGTGGCCAGAAGGTTTCGCAGGCGATTTTGATTGGCTGTCAGCCTCGATTACTGGCATTGCAGCAATCAGTTTGATCACATTCAAACACAATATCATGCTGGTTATCTTGGCGAGTGCAATTGCCGGTCTGACGCTCACTATCCTCAACCTCAGCTAAGCGCTGTTGCGACACTCATCAGTGGCGGCTCACTCGCTATCTAACATGCCTTGTTTTTGGATGAAACTAATAATGTCCGTTAAGCCTACACCCTGTTTGAGGTTACTGAAGATGAAAGGCTTATCACCACGCATTTTGCGTGCATCACGCTCCATCACGTCCAGTGATGCGCCCACTATCGGCGCCAGATCGACTTTATTGATAATCAGCAAATCTGATTTAGTGATGCCTGGTCCGCCTTTGCGCGGTATTTTATCGCCGGCACTGACATCAATCACATAGATGGTCAGATCTGATAGCTCCGGACTAAAGGTAGCGCTCAGATTATCACCACCACTCTCAATGAACACGCAGTCCAGTGGCTCAAACTTTTCACACAAGCTCTCAACAGCAGCCAAATTCATCGATGCATCCTCACGAATCGCAGTATGTGGACAGCCACCAGTTTCAACACCAAGGATGCGCTCCGGCTCGAGTGCCTGATGCCGAATTAAAAAATCCGCGTCTTCACGCGTGTAGATATCATTAGTGACGGCAGCTATCTGATACTGTTCGCGCATGGCCAAACATAGGGCGCGCAATAATGCTGTTTTACCCGATCCAACGGGACCCCCTACACCTATTCTCAACACTTGTTTTGTCATGGTCTATAGTCTTTGTCTGAATGATTAGAAGTTACGATCTGAATAATCGCGAGTATTGCTGCTCATGTTGCATACTGGCCATTACCATACCGGGGCAAGAAGCACCTATGGCATCCTCAGGTAAGTTCAGACCCTTTGTGACACTGCGATCAATTATTGGCATCAAACGTGAGAGTATGATTTGGCCACTGGTTTGCCCCAGTGGTATGAGTTTGATGCCTATGCTGACTTGATTCTCGCACCAGGCCCAAAGTAAAGCTTGAGCGGCCATTGCTTTATCAATTTGCCAATGCACACTGGCCAGACTGAAACACGTCACCAGGGCACAATTTTTTTTATCTATCGGGGTAATGGGAACGTCTAAGCTCGCCAGTAGACGTGCCAAGGAAGCGCCCAGTTGGGTATCCTCTAGTAATAGT
>DDIE01000077.1:2153-5781 GCA_002338385.1 Proteobacteria bacterium UBA1858 | reverse complement strand
CTGGGTATCCTCTAGTAATAGTTCTTTTGTTTCTCGCGCGGCCAATAAATAACTATTCCAGTAATCGACGGCGTGCGCATCGTGCTCTTGATGCGCGTCATAACAGCGCGAAAAGATCGGCACATCGAGGTAACACATGGCCTGTTGCAGGCCGTCTTTGACCCAGTTATACAGACTTTCTTCGTCATCAATTGTGGCGTTATCACACACCGCTTCCAAGCCCTGCGAATAGGCATATCCGCCAATCGGCAACGCCGGGCTGGAGAGTCTCAAGAGTTGCAACAAGGCCAGGTTATTCATGTCCATGCGTGTGTTCAGGATGACTATGATGATGTGCATAGGCACCCGCCTCTGGCTCAAATGGTGCCTGCTCATGGATGACGTGCAAGCCCAATCCCAGCAACATGTCGTCTAATACATGATCATGTTGATAGCGCAGATAAGCATCTCTGATTTCCAGCGGCACATGTCGGTTACCCAGGTGATAACAGGCGCGCGCAAACAAATGCTGATCTGCACAACGCACTGTGCTGACCTGTTCCTGAGCCGCTATCACTTGAATACACTCGCCAGTGTCGGTCTTTAACACATCACCATGGCGCAAAATATCGCCGCGCGGCAGAAATAGTCCTGCCTCAGCACCACTGTCCAGAGTCGCCTGTAAACGCGCTTTTTGGCGCAAGTCAAAGGCCAGTGTCAAGCTATCAGTGCAGGCCTGAGAATGACTTGCTTTAGCGATTATTTTTATCATTATCGAGAATTAGAACAGGAAGTATCTCTGTGCCAGCGACACCACTTCTGCAGGTTCGCAGGTCAATAACACCCCATCTGCCCGGACCTGGTAATTTTGTGGATCGACCTCTATATCAGGCTGATAAAAGTTATGCACCAGATCAGCTTTTGTCACCCTGCGATTATTGCGCGTGGCTAAACATTGCTTAGCTAAACCTAATGTCTTGGCGACATCATTTTGGAGCGCAGCCTGCGACATGAAAGTGAAACTAGTCGCGTAGTTGGCTTTATCATAGGCACCAAACATGTTGCGATAGTGTACTGGTTGTGGTGTCGGGATCGACGCGTTCGGATCACCCATTGGCGCGGCTGCAATGAATCCTCCCTTGAGGATCAAGGCCGGTTTAGCACCAAAAAATGCCGGCTTCCATAATACTAAGTCGGCAATTTTACCAACCTCTATTGAGCCCACGTGTTCGGCAATACCGTGGGTAATCGCCGGATTGATGGTGTATTTAGCAATATAGCGTTTCGCTCTGAAATTGTCGTTTTGATCACTGTCCTCGGCAATGGGACCGCGTTGCTTTTTCATTTTATCTGCGGTTTGCCAAGTGCGACAAATGACCTCGCCGACGCGCCCCATCGCTTGGGAATCCGAGGCAATCATACTGAAAGCCCCTAGATCATGCAGAATATCCTCGGCAGCTATGGTTTCACGGCGGATACGTGATTCAGCAAAGGCGACATCTTCCGGGATTTTAGTATCCAGATGATGACACACCATCAACATGTCGAGATGCTCATCGATAGTGTTAATCGTATAAGGTCGGGTCGGATTAGTACTGGAAGGTAACACATTCGCCTCACCACACGCTTTGATGATATCGGGCGCATGCCCACCACCTGCACCCTCGGTATGATATGTGTGGATAGCACGTCCCTTGAACGCAGCAATAGTATCTTCAACAAATCCAGACTCGTTGAGCGTATCGGTATGAATAGCCACTTGCACATCATACTTTTCTGCCGCAGTTAAGCAGTTATCAATCGCGGCTGGTGTCGTACCCCAGTCCTCGTGTAACTTCAATCCCATCGCGCCAGCTTCCAGTTGTTCCTCCAGCGGCAATGGCAAACTAGCGTTACCCTTACCCAAGAAACCAAGATTCATAGGGAAAGCATCAGCAGCCTGCAACATTTTGTGAATATTCCATGGCCCTGGCGTACAGGTAGTTGCATTAGTGCCAGTTGCCGGCCCAGTACCTCCACCTAACATGGTTGTGACACCAGACATCAACGCTTCTTCAATTTGTTGTGGGCAAATGAAATGAATATGTGCGTCAATCCCTCCTGCTGTGATAATTTGTCCCTCGCCTGCAATGGCTTCGGTACCCGCCCCGATGGCGATATCAACATCAGATTGGATATCCGGATTACCCGCTTTACCAATGCCTGCTATGCGACCATTCTTGATCCCAATATCTGCTTTTACGATGCCCCAATGATCTAGGATAAGGACATTCGTGATTACAGTGTCAACCACATCTGCAGAACTCAGTTGACTCTGTCCCATACCATCACGAATGACTTTACCACCCCCGAATTTAACCTCGTCGCCGTAGCGCGCATAATCTTTCTCTACTTCGATAAATAAATCGGTATCGCCTAGACGAACCTTGTCACCCACCGTAGGGCCGAACATTTCAGCATATGCTTGACGACTAATCTTACTCATGTATGTTTCTCCAAAGGCCCCATGACCTTAGCTGTAAAGCCATAAATTATCTTGCTGCCACCAACAGACACTAGACTGACTGTTCGTTTCTGTCCTGGCTCGAACCGGACCGCTGTGCCTGCTGGAATATCGAGTCGCATACCGAGGGTTTTCTCGCGCTCGAAAGACAGCGCACTATTGGTCTCATAAAAGTGATAGTGAGAACCGACTTGAATCGGTCGATCCCCCAAGTTGGCCACAACAACGTCTATGGTTTCCATGCCCTGATTTATTTCTATGTCACCACTCTTGGTAATCATCTGTCCTGGAATCATATCAATCAGCTCCTGTTAACTCGCTAAATAATTGGATTATGTACGGTGACCAGTTTAGTGCCATCTGGAAATGTCGCTTCTACCTGTACCTCATGAATCATTGCAGCAATACCTTCCATGACGTCATCGGCAGTCAATAAATTACGCCCGGCCTCCATCAACTCTGCTACGGTTTTGCCTTCCCGCGCCCCTTCTAAGATTGCGCAGGAGATGTAGGCAATACTCTCAGGGTAATTAAGCTTCAAGCCCTTATCCTTGCGTCGCTCAGCGAGCAAACCCGCAGTAAATAACAGCAACTTATCTTTCTCACGAGGTGACAGTTCCATAGCAACTCCTATTGTATATTCAAGTCATCCAGATACGTGGCGAACAGGGGTCCAGATTAAGCATAATCGGTCTCACATGTTGCCAAATTTGGATAAAGTAATTTTTGATATCTTCCGCATACTTGCCCAGCGCACGAATAATATATAAACCATTCACGTAGGTACATGCCGTGACCATGACATCCTGTGTTGGCTTGAATGAGTCCAGCATCGCTCCATCCAGATATTGGTGTGGATCTTTGATGATGAAGGTCGCTAAAGTTTTGTGATTATGCATGCCACAGGCAGAATGTAAAAAGTCATCACCACCAATGAAGCGATTCATTTCCAGCATCAATGGTCGCCCATCTTGCCACACTTCTAAGCGCTGCAAACACTGGCCATGTTCAAAATGTTGCTGTTGCGCAGTTAAGCCCAAGCATTGTATTTCCCACGCCATGAGTGAGCTACTCTCTTTCATGTGGATGATAGTTTTATTCAATACATTAGCAGCACAAAAGTACACCGTTTCCTGAGGTAGCCAT
>DDIE01000077.1:1412-1849 GCA_002338385.1 Proteobacteria bacterium UBA1858 | reverse complement strand
CTTCCTGAGGTAGCCATTCAAGTATGGCGTTATCTTCCACATGCAAGGTCTGTTGTTGTTGCGCCTGCGGACCAATACTGCGATAAAACTTAGTGGCGGCTGGGGTCGTGATCAAGGCATGGGTCGCGTCCTGCAAGTGGCTGTTGATCTGTAATTGATCGCCACCGGCAATGCCGCCTGGAGGATGGATCAAATACGTATGACAACAATGTTCTGCCTCAGGATAGAATGGTTTTTGCACCATCAGTGGCCCTTTATGTTGTTTTTTCACTAAGCAAGTTTTGCCATTCTTATTAGCATAGGCCAAGTCCAGTGATGCCTGCCAGCCTGCCTCTTGGTTGATGCTTGCAGCCGTCTGGGACATCGTATTGACCTAGAGCTTACTAGCGATTAAGCCGCCAATTGCTAGCGCTGCTACGACCAACAGACTGGTCTCC
>DDIE01000077.1:714-1101 GCA_002338385.1 Proteobacteria bacterium UBA1858 | reverse complement strand
CTGGCATATGACTATGCACCTCGCCAAGCACATGGTGATGGCCTTGATGAGCGTTGCTTGCTGAGCAATACAGTGCTGTTATACATGCGATTAGACTGGGTTTAAAAACTTGTTTCATGCGATATCTCCTGGTTAAACGCGCAAGTATTGATTAATAAGTCGGTCATCCAATGCGGCAATTTCACCTTGGGCAACATTACGACCTTTTTCTAGAATACAAAAGTCAGAAGCGACTCTACGAGCAAAAGGTAATTTTTGCTCGACCAGTAATACAGTGAGACCAAGCTGTTGATTCAACTGGGTAATAATATCGCCAATTTCATGCACGATATTCGGTTGGATACCCTCGGTTGGCTCATCCAAGATAAGTAATTCCGGCTCCAGCGT
>DDIE01000077.1:0-357 GCA_002338385.1 Proteobacteria bacterium UBA1858 | reverse complement strand
CCGCCAGAGAGATCACCGCCACGACGATCGAGCATTTCTTGCAATACTGGAAATAACTCGAATACTAACGCGGGTATTTTTTTAGTTTTGTTGGCCACCATGCCTGTTTGTAGATTCTCTGCCACCGTGAGACTTGAGAAGATTTCCCTGCCCTGCGGCACATAGGCAATCTTATTGACCGCACGCTGTTCGGCATTCAGCGCAGTAATAGACTGTGCCTTGAATTGGATATCACCATCTCGTATTTTTTCTAGACCCATAATACATTTCAAGAGCGTCGTTTTACCGACTCCATTACGACCCATTAAGCAGGTCACACTGTGATCCTTGATATCTAAATCCAAGTCCCAAAGAGTG
>DDIE01000042.1:2876-6509 GCA_002338385.1 Proteobacteria bacterium UBA1858 | reverse complement strand
TACACCAATGACCTATCAGACATCCTCGTCTCCATATCACCGCGCCAGATTAAAAAGCCTTCCATCGCGTTACTCACCCCTGGGGTCTATAATTCAGCCTACTTCGAGCATGCTTATCTAGCAAAGAAAATCGGTGCTGAACTGGTCGAGGGCAGTGATCTATTTGTCGACGGCGATTATCTCTACAAAAAAACATTGTTGGGTCCAGCGCGAGTCGATGTGGTGTATCGCAGGATAGATGATCACTTTTTAGATCCAGAGGTGCTGAGGAAAGACTCTGTATTAGGTGTGCCAGGCATCATGCGGGTCTGGCAACAGGGCAATGTCGCGATCGCTAACGCGCCCGGCTCTGGCGTGGCTGACGATAAAGTAATATACACATTCGTACCTAAGATGATTGAATATTACCTTTCAGAACAGCCCATCATCGAAAATGTGCCAAGTTATCTATGCTACGACAAGCAGCAACGCGATCATGTGCTGGCGAATATTGCCAACATGGTTGTTAAACCCGCCAACGAATCTGGTGGCTATGGTATTTTAATTGGGCCGCAAGCGTCTAACGCCGAGCTGGATGAGTTCAAATCGTTGATTAAAAAAAATCCGCGTAACTATATTGCTCAACCGCTTATCTCACTGTCCACCTGTCCGATCTTAACTGACAAAAAACTCTCCCCGCGGCATGTCGACTTGCGTCCTTTCGTGCTTGCCGGCAAGAATAATTACATCACTGCAGGCGGGCTCACCCGAGTGGCTACACAAAAAGGTTCGTATGTGGTCAATTCATCCCAAGGCGGAGGCAGTAAAGACACTTGGGTAGTGGAGGATTAGCAGATGTTGTCCAGCGCAGCTAAAAAATTATTCTGGTATGGGCGCTACATGGAGCGCCTAGAGAATACTGCTCGCGTTATCAATGCGCACAATACATTGCTATTCGATCTGCCTAGGAATGACCATATAAACTGGGGCACCATACTCAAGGCATTTGGTAATGAAGCGTTATTCAAATCGCTCTATACCCGCCGCGATGAAAAAAATATTATGCGCTTCATGATCGCCAACAAGCAGAATCCATCGTCGCTGCTGGCGACGACATTGATTGCGCGCGAGAATGCGCGCGCAGTACTCAGCTTCATTCCACAGGATACTTGGCACAGCAGCAACGAATGCTACCAGTACGCCAAAGAGCATCTGGAAAAACAAAATAGAAATAATCGCTACGCACATCTGACTGAGATCATTGCCAAATGCCAGCAAATCACAGGCAATCTGGCCACCTGCATGGGCGAGGGGATTGCCCATAATCTTATTCTGGCGGGTCGCTATATTGAGCGCGCAGACATGACCAGTCGCATGCTCGATATGGGTAACAGAAATTTGCTGACTGAAATCACGAGTAATAGAGCTACCCAGGATTTCAAACATAGTATTGCACCGGTACTGTGGATGAGCGTGCTGAAATCACTCAATGCCGATCAGATGTATATCCAGCAGGTACAGAGTCGCGTGAGTTCAACTGAAATTATCAAGTTTCTAATTCATGATAAAACGTTTCCCAGGTCGATTATTTTCTGCCTGGAGCATCTCAGAAATTGTCTTGCTGAGCTGCCAGATAGTCGTGCTGTAGTGACTGCAATCAGCGCAGTTGAGAACAGCATCGAGCTGATCGTCGTGAGCAACTTGAATTCAAAAAGCTTGAGTAAACGCCTGGACAACATGCAAGTCAGTTTTGGCGAAATAAATAATGCGATTGAAGGCCAGTGGTTTGAATGAACTGCGTTCAGTTGGTGGTTTTGGTTTCCCAGACCTCAGACCACTCCACTGGGGGAAGATTGTTAAAGGCTTTTTTGATGCCCGTGTCCCAGCTGGATTGAAAATCTCTCAGAAATGCACTGTCCTCAGTAAACTTGCTATAAAAACAGCGTGCGAAACTGGACTCTTTATAGATACATAATTCTATAGGAGCACCGACACTGACATTACTGCGGATGGTTGAATCCATGGATACGATTGCGGCAGCTGCTGCAATTGATAGCGTAGTTGTCTGTTCAACAACACGATCGAGGATCGGTTTACCATATTTACTCTCGCCGATTTGCAGGAAGGGCGTATCGTTCGATGTTATTATAAAGTTACCTTGTGGATAGATCAGCATAATCTGAGGGCGGGTTTCATTGGCTAACTGCACGCCCAGGATCATACTTGCTTCATGATTACTGGAGTTGAATTTGCTGACTTCTTCGCGCAGCGAGAGTGCGACATAGTTTGCGACGTCATGGCTGCTATAGGCATTATGCAGATTGAGTACCGCATTAGACTCTATATCGGTTTGGAGTTTACTGATGACCGCCTGGCTGGTGGCAAGATTGCCTGCGGACAAAAGCATGATATGGCGATCGTTTTCAATCGAGAAATCATGCATCTTGCTGTAAGCACTGACCTGATCTATGCCGGCAGTGGTGCGCGTATCTGAGCAATAGACAATGCCCGCTTCAAGTTTTATTGCTAAACAGTAAGTCATCGGAGTGTAGGCATTAAACCAAAATTTTAATGGCTCAATATAACATGCTCAATAAGTAAATATAAATGCCCACATGCAGGCAGCCAGATGACGCCAGGATCAACAACAGTAGCTATCAGCCTATGGTATATTTCATCAAGTGCACATAAATGGCGCACGGTTGCAGCATCTTTATTTGAACTAACAATCACGTCAATCAGGGGGCAAAATGGTCGTTAATCGTGAGTTTGGTATTGCCTATCAACCCACACCTAAAAATGCATGCAGCTCAATTAAACACCTGATGTTCTATATCACGAATCGTTTTTATTTCAGGCCCTACATGGTTGACGGTAAGTATGTTTCTATTCATGAAATTCATGAAAGTTATAAAAGTCTCAAGTTCGAGCGGATCGCAAAACAGCTCAAAGACTATCCGTTTCGCTATTGTGTGGTTAGAGAGCCGATGCAGAGACTGCGCTCAGCCTATTACAATAAAGTGATCCAACAAAAACTTCTGGTCGGGACTAAGTTTGAGAATAGGGTGGGTTCGTTTGATGATTTTCTGGTTAATATTAAAGACTTGATGGCTAACAATTGGAAACCATTGCCGACTTGTAAATTATTCCTGCATCATTGCCGACCACAGAGTTATTTTCTGGGTATGCAGCCGCAGAGGTACACGAAAATTTATAACCTCGCCCAGCTCAATATGCTGCAGGACGATCTGAGTGAAATTACTGGCCTTGAGTTAGCGCTGCCAGCAGTCAATAAAAGCAGCACTGAATATTCACATGATGAGGATCAGTCTGCGGCTGAAAAACATGCTGCACGTATCGAGAAGCTCTATCGGCATGATTATCGTGCCTATGGCGAATATTTCTGATCACTGCTTGCGCATGTGGCCAGCGCCACTGCCATACTTTCGTCAGTTCGCTTGCTGGCTAGAATTGAGCATTGAAGGTAACACCTGCGGAAATGGTTTCCATATCGTCATCAGAACGTAAAATCTGGGCATACGTTTCCAGACTCGAATCCTTGCTGACACGATAGAGCACGCCCAGTTTTGCCTCATAGTAAACATCGTTTTCATCCTCATCTTTAATGCCAACGTCCGTGCCTAAAATACGGTA
>DDIE01000042.1:0-2708 GCA_002338385.1 Proteobacteria bacterium UBA1858 | reverse complement strand
AATGGTTTCCATATCGTCATCAGAGCGTAAGATCTGGGCATACGTTTCCAGACTGGAATCCTTGCTGACACGATAGAGCACGCCCAGTTTTGCCTCATAGTAAACATCGTTTTCATCCTCATCTTTTATGCTAACGTCCGTGCCTAAAATACGGTAATTCTGCTTCTGGCCACCAATCACTTCAGTCAATGTCACACGCGCACCGCCGGTGTATGTGAGCTGTGAACTGTTCGGAGTAAATTGAAAATTCATGCCTGCGTAAGGTTGTGCCTGCACAAAGTCACGCTCTTCCCACTTAACCAAGCTGCCCTCAGCGTAAGACTCTATGAATTGAGCATTAATATCCAAGCCATAATGGTGTGAGATAACAGTATTATCGTTGGACCATAATTGTGTCAGCTGCAAGCCTGTCAAAAAGTAATAGGCATGGTAGTCGCTGTCGATTTGGTAGGCACCATTGCGACCCACGTCATTGCTATAGACTTTACGCGTCACATCATTCTTGCTGTAACCAAATAATGTATGCGCGCTAAGATTACCGACGCCAGTGGATGCTAAAGCAGGGAACAGGGCGCCAGCTAAGAATGAATTGCTATCGGTATGATGATCATTCGCACCAACCTCCAGGTCACTATTCTCAATATTAAGGACAAGCTCAATTGGCAAATCCGTATCCATTTTCAGACCAAAGTTGACCCCCGTCTGCTTGAATTCATGATCGATCTCATTTGGCATAACTCCACCCTCGTCACGCTCCGCGCTGGACACATAGCTATTCACCCAATACTTGGAGGCAGTATCTGCCATATGCTCACGCACGCGCTCGGAAAACGTCTGGCTGAGTGCGCGCGACCGGTGATACAGTGTCTCACCCAACAAGGTTACATTTGATACACCCACGCTATGCGCTGAGCCCTCGATCATAGGGCGCGCATTCATTTCCTGTATCTGCCAATCACCCGTTATATTATTGAAATCATAACTGGCGCCAGCCCCCATATTGAAGCGTAGGATGTTTTGATCTGCACTGGTCTCGCTATCGACGGCAGCCAGATCGACGATCGCACCCACAATGACTGCACCGGGATTGAAGGTCACAATATTGGCATCTGCAGCGACATCAGCCACGATTGCGGTGTTAGCACTATTAAAGGTGTTATTTGCGACTACTGTACCTGCCAGGGTGACTTGATTAGCATCACTCTCTATGAAAGCAAGGGGAATGGCTTCGGCAGATGTCGTAATATCCTGAATTGATCCGATGGTATTATTATCAGACTGCCAGAAAACAGTAGCAAACGAATAATCCGTGCTGCCAAAATCCTCATCAATAACGACAACCGTGTTTTCTGTGGTACTTAAATTAATGTCTCCGACATCAGCAATAGTGTTGTTGTGAGAGCCACCAAATTGAATCGCCTGAATCTGGCCTGTTGTCGTCTGCACACGCAGGTCACCAATGTTAGCTAAACTATTTGCTTCTGAATCTGCAAAATTGACGGCCATGACACGTCCCCCAGCTTCGATATTGATAGCACCGATGTTGGCTAGTGTATTGTTATTAGACGCAGCCAAATGCAAGGCTGTTGCGAGGGATCCCGTGTCTGAACCAGACTTGATGTCTATTTTTTGTATTTCAGATAATTTATTGTCGTTCGCAACAGAGAGATAAACACCATGGGCATCCGAGGATGATGATTGTGCTGTAATTGTACCCATATTGCCCAGCGTGATATCGGTACTAGCAGAAATAGAGACGGCATAGACATCATTGCCTCCCCGGGCAGTAATTGAGTTAATGTCCCCGAATGTAATGCGCTCACTGTCCAGCAAATCTATGCCATAGGCATACTCAGCATTGGACACAGCCGTTATAGCATCGATATTACCAATCACGATGTCTGTACTAGGGTTGCCACCAGCGTCTGCATCAATGAGGATAGGCGCCACACTATTATGCGTTGACGTTAGATTGATAGCACCGATAGTGCCGATGCTGTTGTTGGTTGAAGATTCAAAGAATAGGGCATACGCAGTGTTTGCGGGGTCATAGACCGAAGTATCTGTGACCGTGATAGCGTCGATAGTGCCGATGCTAATATTATTTGTGCCGCCAATATTGAGTGCCTTGTAATGATTTGTGGCGATATCACCGAGGTTACCTAGGCTGTTGCCAGTCGAACCACCGAGGTCAATGACGTAATTACCACCTTCATACTTAATATCACCAATATCACCTAACTCATTGTTTTGTGATCCACCGAGATCAATCGCTGCCTGCCCGCTATGGCTATCCACTACAGTGATACTGGCGACGTTACCGACGACATTATTCGTTGCACCCGCGAGACCTAGCGCGGTACCGCCAGCACTGATATGGCCAATGTTGCCAAGCGTATTCCGCTGTGAACCATCGAGATTAATTGCGGTGTACTCAGCCCCGACATGAACATCACCAATCGTACCAATAATATTATCTGTGGCGCCGCCCATACTCAGGCCGTCACCGTCTAAGGCTACAATATTACCCAGAGAACCAATCTCGTTGTGACTAGAGCCACCCATGGCGACTGCGGACGATAAACCAACATAAATGTTACCGATACCGGCAAAACTGTTACGCGTCGATCCACCCAGAGAAATGCCATTACCCAATGTCGAGGTCACTGAACCAATCGTGCCGAGCGTATTATCGGAAGCACCACCCA
>DDIE01000008.1 GCA_002338385.1 Proteobacteria bacterium UBA1858 | reverse complement strand
TAATTAATATGAATATTAATTATTATTATTCTCCGTTAATGCTTGCTATAACTATATGATATTAATCAAGTTAAATAATGCTTGCGTAATTTGCTTAGCATGTAGTCTAAGTATCGCTACTAGAGAGCCATAAATAGGTGCAGAGACCGGTGCCCAGCAGAACGAGTAAAATAGTGACCCATAACGTATTAATTAAAAATATAGAGAGACTTAAGGTGGCGCTAATGAGCACAATGATTTTAATACAAATAGGCTTAGGTATCGGTTGTTTATGGCTGAAATTCCTGATGATTGGGCCAAAAAAGCTATGCTGAGTAATCCAAGCATGGAACCTAGGCGATGATTTTGCAAAGCAACTGGCGGCTAATAAAATGAATGGCGTAGTGGGTAACAAGGGCAAAACTACGCCAATGACCCCTAAGCCAACGCATATCCAGCCAAATAATGTAAGTAGTATGTTTTTTACTTTTAGGTTCATTAACCCAATGTCCCAAAGTTTGATCTTGACTTAAATGTACTGATCTTAAGTTGGTCGCATCCAATGTATATCAAGGAGAATGTTTATGCTTAATTTAATCCGGTTGATAGCACTATATATGCTAGCTGGACCACTGTCTGCGCAGGACATTAGCACATCGGCGCGTGAATTCACCCCTGTTGATCAAATGCTAGCGGCCGATTGGTATGATGTTGAGGAAATTAATAGAACCTGGAGGCATGCACTTGTGCGCCGGCCAGCGCCTGACAAGGGCATAACGAAGTCATCCATCAAGGCCTTAGCTAATGAGCACTATGCAGGGGTCAAATACCCTGTAGTGATCTATTTGCATGGTTGCTCAGGCTTATGGGCAGGCAGTATCAAACGCATGGAAATGCTGGCGGCCGCTGGCTATGCCGCTATCGCCCCGGACAGTTTCGCGCGCAATAAATACCCAAAGTCATGTGATCCTGTGACTAAGACGGGAGGCTTATATCGATCTACTCTGATGATGCGTCAACAGGATGCACTCAATGCCGTAACACGCGCTAAGCAACTCGCCTGGGTAGATGCCAACAATGTCTTTTTACTGGGTTTCAGTGAAGGTGGTATTACTGCCGCTATGATGAGAGGCAATACACCACAACAGCATGTCAATGCACGCATTATCGAGGGGTGGACGTGTCATGCCGGTTGGCCAGAATATCAAGGATTGCGCGCGCCTGTATCCGAACCTGTGATGAGTTTAGTGGCCAAGCACGATCCTTGGTTTCAGGCCGATTGGGCGCGCGGTGAATGCGGTGCATTCATGCATCCAGACAATGGTAGTGTTTCTATTCAAATCAAGGATGGATCTCTGGCGCATCAACACGGCCTCCTCGAGGCACCGGCATTACAGTCTAAAGTATTAGCTTTTTTGCACACACATACCCATTAGGGCACTCTTCAACTGACATCTGCGCTAATGATCACAGTGTGTTGCTCCAACATACCTTGCTGCGTAAAAGCTTCGTCAGGCATGGGATTTTGATGGGCGGCTTTGAAATCGTCACTGCCCAGCCATTGCTTGAATGCCGCCTCACTCTGCCACTCAGTATAGACAACATAAGGGGCTTGATCTGAGTGTGGCTTGAGAATTTGCATTCTCTTAAAGCCTGGTTGTGATTCGATTTGTCCTGCGCGTTGTTCGAATCGAGTTTCAAACGTTTGTTGCCAGTCAGGATGAACAAAAACGCGATTGGTTACGACATGCATGGTGAGCTCCTTAAATTAGCTTAGTTTCGCAAACAGGGCCCAGCTTTACCAGTCCTTGAAATGGCAAGCCTGCGCGCGCACTATTGAGGACTATGAAGCAGCTCAAAAGACAATGTTTGAAATGGCTGGCCCGCCTCCTGTTCAAAATTATATATCGGGTCGAGGTGCGGGGACTGGATAATTATCCGCGCGAGGAGGGTAATTACGTGGTGATTGCCAATCATGTCTCTTATCTTGATGGTCCTTTGTTGATGAGTTTCATACCTAATATGCCAGTCTTCGCCATCAATAAAGATGTCAATGAGAAATGGTGGGCAAAGATTTTCACCCGTCATTTTGAGATGTATCCACTCGATTCGGGTAAGTCTATGGCAGTAAAAGGATTAATTAAAATGCTGCGCAAGGGGCGCCGAGTGGTGATTTTTCCGGAGGGACGCATTAGCAATACTGGCACGATTATGAAAGTGTATGAAGGCGCTGGCAAAATTGCTCAGCTAGGTAACGCTGACATTATCCCAGTACGTATTGATGGTGCTCAATACAGTCGCTTTGGGCGCCTACAGGGGAAGGTCAAACAACGCATGTTTCCCAAGATCACACTCACTATCTGCCCACCACAAGCCCTCGATGTGCCGGCACACTTGCCCGTCAAGAAACGTAAGCAACAAATTCGCTTAAGAATTTATGACTTAATGATAGCCACATTTTATGCCACCAGTAATACCGATACGACACTTACCCAAGCCTTGTGTGAGTCGATTAATAATTATGGCGGTGAACAGAAAATTATCGAAGATATGCAACGCGAGGCGATGAGTCTGCAGCGCTTACGAATAGCCAGTTTAGTGCTATCTGATGCGCTCGCAAAAAAGGGCGTATGCGAGGGCAACATAGGCGTATTTTTACCTAATGTGATGGCCACAGTAGTGACTTTTTATGCGCTTCAGGAAATGGGTCTGGTTGCTGCAATGCTTAACTACACTGCGGGTGAAGATAATATTAAGTCAGCCCTAGATAGTGCTGATATTAAGATCATTCTGACTTCGAGAAAATTCATTGAGATGGCAGGCTTGCAATCCGTACTGACCATGCTTGAGCAATGTAGCCAGATTATTTACCTCGAGGATGTCAGGCAAAGTGTCCAATTCAAGGATAAATTGAAGGCATTAGTCAAAGCCAAATTTGGAGCAGGTACGGCATACTCCTCCAGCGTCACAGCCCAACACCCTGCAGTCATCTTGTTCACCTCAGGTTCTTCGGGTACACCTAAAGCCGTGGTGCTCAGCCATAAAAATTTATTGACAAATTCCGCTCAAGTGAAAGCGACGATTGATTTTAATAGCCAGGATATATTCTTTAACGCCCTGCCTCTGTTTCATACCTTTGGCTTGGGTGTTGGCATGGTGCTCCCAGTGATTAGTGGTATCAAAACATTTCTGTATCCATCGCCACTGCATTACAAGACAATCCCGGAGTTTGTATATGATAGCCGTGCCACGGTACTGTTTGGTACCAATACCTTCTTGCAAGGTTATGCCAGACATGCGGAGTGCGACCATTTTCAGTATCTGAGAATTGTTATTGCGGGTGCAGAAAAGCTGACAGCCAAAACACGGCATCAGTGGTTAACAAAATATGCTAAGAAAATTCTCGAGGGTTATGGGGTCACTGAGACATCGCCAGCTTTGAGTCTGAATAACTATAGTTACAACAAGGACGACACTGTCGGGCGCTTGTTACCGGGCATTGAATATCAGCTCAAGCCTGTCGAGGGTATCACTGCCGGAGGGCGACTATGGGTTAAAGGCGATAATATTATGTTGGGCTATGTGCGGGCAGGCGACATGCATAATCTAGACCGTCCTGAGCAAGGCTGGTACGACACAGGCGATATTGTCGATGTTGATGAGGATGGTTTTATCACCATCCTAGGACGCGCAAAAAGATTTGCCAAAGTGGCGGGTGAAATGATCTCACTGGCCAAAATTGAACTCTGGCTGGAGACGTTATGGCCAGATAATCAGCATTGCGTTTGTGCTGTCAGCAGCGAGCGTAAAGGTGAAAAACTAGTGCTTTTGACGGATAAATTGGCAGCCGATAGACACACACTCAGGCAGCATATACTGGCGGCCGGTGGAGTGGAGATTATGCTGCCAGATGAGATCTTATACCTGCAAGAATTACCGCGCCTAGGTAATGGCAAGCTGGACTATACCAGTTTGCAAAAAATAGCGACTAGTCACTTTGCTGCTGCGCAGGGAAATACTGCCGCCAATCGCGGTGCTGATCTGCATGTGCAATAAATGAGGGATTCAGAAGACAGGCTTTGTTGTACGCCAGCTTATTTAGAGTCAAGTCAGTAATGCACCCACCAGCCTGTTCTAGGATGCATTGGGCAGCAGCCGTGTCCCATTCCCAAGTGGGACCGATGCGCGGATAAATATCGGCACTACCCTCAGCAACTAAGCAAGATTTTATCGAGCTGCCGCGGCTGATGAGTTGATAATGTTGGATGGCATCAAGGAAATACTGCATGGTTTTACTGTGTCCGCGTTGATGCGCGCAAATGCGTAATTGCGGTGGAGTTTTGGCGCAGACTTGAATTGCTTGACTGCTGTGCTGATCGGTCTCTTTATGCGCTCCCGCGTGATCACAGGCATAATAAAGAGTCTTTTCTACTGGCAGATAAATACTGCCCAAGATCGGTTTGTGCTGGTGAATGAGTGCGATATTAACGGTAAAGTCAGGTTTATTTTTGATGAATTGGCGTGTCCCATCAAGTGGATCAATCAGCCAGAGCGTGTCCCAATGTTGGCGGATCTCATAGGGTTGCTCGGTGGACTCTTCAGAGATCCGCGGTATTTCTGGCGTCAGTGCTTGCAGCTGTTGCTCAATATAGTCATTGGCCGCAAGATCAGCACTGGTCACCGGCGACTTATCTGCTTTAATGTTAACGTCATAGTCACCGTTGTAATATTCAAGAATAATCTGACCTGCCTGCATGCTGATAGAATTCACTTCATACATGAGCTGTTTGAGTGCTGGGGTGTTTATCATATGGCTGACAGACTGGGACGCAGTGCAAGGAATAAAGGGTTGATAATATGACTAATCATATCGATTGGACACAGGTAAAGACAATTTTTTTGGATATGGATGGAACCTTGATGGACCTGTCCTTCGATAACTATTTCTGGCATGACTATTTACCCAGGCTATATGCTGATATCAATCAGCTCGAATTTGAGTCGACCTGCACGCAGCTCAAGGCCATGTATCTGGCACAAAAAGGCGGCCTGCGATGGTATTGCACGGACTACTGGTCACAAAAACTAGGCATCAATATTGCCGAGCACAAGCTGAAAGTGACTGAGCGAATTAGCCTATTTCCTAATGTAGTTAATTTTTTAACCGCCTCACGTGAGTCCGGCAAACGGGTGGTGTTATTGACCAATGCCCACCGCGACATACTCAATATAAAAATGGCCAAGACTAAGATTGATGTTCATTTTGATCGTCTCATATCTTCACATGACTATGGCTATGCTAAGGAGCAAGACGATTTTTGGCCTTTGCTGGAAAAAGATGAGACCTATCAGAAACATACGACTTTGTTCATTGATGACAATGTTGAAGTGCTGCGTGCAGCCCAGCGCCATGGCCTCAAGTATTTGTTATGTGTTGACCGTCCTGACACCTCGCAGGAGATTCAAGATACGCAGGGATTCCACTCTATGAGCGACTTCAGCGGGCTAATCACTTGTATGCGTGAGGCTTAGCCGCGTTTCCAGCGCTTGAAGCGTTTTTTGCAATATTTCAACAGCTCGTCATAGGTGCGAAAATATAAATCGAAACCTTCCTCCGAGGGAGAGTCAAATTCACAATAATCGTTCGTATGATCACGACAGATCTGTGGACGATGTTCATAAATACCACAAGCACCATCTTCTTGGATGTGAGTGCATGCACCCTGAATAAGTAAATACCAACCGTCATCGTCTTGATAAATTTCAACATGCTTGTGCGATACTTGCCAAAGCAGATATTCAAATTCCTTCTTACTGCGAGGAGTATCGATCTGCTGAGTGACGTAAGTACAGCAGATCGTACTGGTACACAAGCCACACTTATTTTCTGGGGTGATTTGAAAGTCCGGATCCAGTGTTACTTTAATGTCTTTCAGTCTTAACATAGCAGTTTAGGCCGTATTAGATGAGTTTAGGATCCTGATTTATCCCACGCATAGGCACAATCAAGTTCGGAACGAACCTCGAGTAATCCTGACTCGCTGCCTAACATTGTATCGATCGGTGTTTGATTTTTAAAGCGTCGATGAGGTGTGCGTAACCAGCGCGAGCCCATATGCATATTACGCGGGTAGGATGTTCTGAGTGCATCAGCGATACCAGCGATATGTTCTATGCGCTGACGCGTCACTTCGCTTTCGGGAAAAGCATCACCTTTACGAAATTTATCCAAGTGGCGAGTGCGCACATTGGCAGGCAGCCCTAGTAAGGTGATGATTTGCTTGCTATCAAGTCCCCATTCATCCATGAGTTGCATTGTCATCTGGGTGATGATGACTTGATCTGATAACTTCGGCGGCATGCGCTGCAGTTAGTCCGTAGGTTTCTTTTTCAAGGCATCTATGGAGATCACTGAGGATTTCTTGGGTGTGTCTGCGTAGCGCGGACGCTCATTCAATGCTATACCCAACTCTTCTGCCAGCTCTCGCTCACGAGTTGATATAAGTCCCAGGCACATACCTATATCCTTGCGCGTATCTTCACTCAAAATATGTTTCATCCCAGGCTGAGGGGTACTCTCACGCACTATGGTGGTCAACAGTTTGCGCATGATTAGTAGTGTACGCTGTTCAATAGTAGGTTCTTTATCCGTAGACATGGCGACTGGGCTTATCTAATATTAGAGCTGGCAGAATAACACGATAATGCCCCCCGGATGAAATCTCTCCAGTACACTCTTAAAGCGAAATCACTATGAATCAATTTGTAAATGCGAAATACGGCATCGGCCAGATTATTCAGCACAACAAATTCAATTATCGTGGTGTGATATTCGATGTCGATGCAGAGTTTCAAGGGTCAGATGAATGGTATAATGCGGTGGCTAAGTCCAGGCCGCCAAAAGATCAGCCTTGGTATAGTGTCATGGTTGATGGTTCCGATATCACCAGCTATGTTGCAGAGCGACATCTGCAAATTGATCATACTCAAGCAGAAATACAGCACCCATTGATTACCATCTATTTCGATGGATTTGTCGATGGGCATTATTCACTCTCCACCAAGCGATCATAATGATTACAAAATTGAAACAATGGTTTAACACGCGCTTTAAGTCGGAAGATAGCGCGCATGATTTAGATGACCTGCATATCGCTGCGGCTATTTTATTACTCGAAGTAAGCCGTGCTGATGCTGATATTTCAGAGCATGAAAAAGCCACAATGATGCAAGTCATGCAACAACAATTTGCCATGTCCGATCAACAAATAGATGCTCTGTTGACGCATATAGAAGCAGAGCAAGACGAATATACTTCTGCCCATCCATTCATTCGTTTACTTAATGAGGGTCTCAGTCAAGCTGAAAAACAAACGCTTTTAGAAGGTTTGTGGCAGGTGGCTCTAAGTGATGAAGTGCTTGATAAATATGAAGAATATTCGATTCGGAAGATTTCTGAATGGCTTTACATATCACACTCAGACTTTATTCGTACGAAAGTGAAAGTTCAGCAAGCGCTAGGACTGGACTGAGCGTTGAGAGGTCAGTCTAAGACCCCGAGATATGGGGTCTTAGACTTAGCAGATGGTCTTAGACCATATCCTTTAAACCTTTTAGAGGAAGGATCTTAACTGCTTTACGAGCAGGCTTAGCTTGGAAAGTGGTTTCTTCACCTGTGAATGGGTTTATACCTTTGCGCGCCTTAGTCGCTGGTTTTTTGACAACTTTAATTTTACACAGACCGATAAGATTAAATAAACCAGAACCTCGCGGTTTCATTTCTTTGGCAATGACGCCCTCAAGCGCAGTAAACACAGAGGCAACATCTTTTCGAGATAAGCCCGTTTCTGTTGCAATTGAATTTAGAATTTCAGATTTTGTGGGTGGTTTCTTTACAGCAGGCACAGCAGCTTTTTTCTTTACAGCCATAATAAAGTTTCCTCTAGTTTGATATATATATTTTCGATGGGTGCTTCATGTACGAATAGAAGCTGGGTAGTCGATTGAAAAATAATTGTACACAAGGTTGTTAATAATGCAATTTGTGTCAGCACTTAAATTGAGTGCAGCGCCAGTTTTAATATTAAATGCCAGCTGGCTTATAAAGAACGTAATATGATCTGTAATGAATACAGAACAAGTATCACAAAAAATGCAGACAGATCGATCATATTAATAGGTGGAATGATCTTTCGTGCTGGCCGCAAAATTGGTTCAGTGATTGCGTATAAAATTTCAAACAAAGGATTTTGGCTGCCGTAAGGACTCTGGAACCAACTGAAAATTGCACGAATCACTATTGCATATATCAAGATGCTGATGATTGATGACAACACCTGCAAGGTAACCGCAACAAGCAAATTGCTGAGGCTGATCTCAAAGCCATTTAATTGCGTGAGTGTAAATAGTCTAAAACCCTGTAGAGCGAATATTAAAACCCAGCTTGCTGTATCAATTGGGCCGACGCTAGGGAATATTTTACGCAGTGGTAGGATCACTGGATTGGTGATGCTGACTAAGAATTGAGAGATGGGGTTGTAAAAATCTGCGCGGTTATGCGCCAAAATAATGCGCAACAATACCGCACCTGCGTACATGGAAATCAGGATATCAGTCAGAAAAATTAGAAGGTTATTTGCTGCGCTCATGATGTGCCCTGATAAGTATTGCTCATTTCCTTGGCACGATCGCGTGCAGCGGATAGTGCTCGCTTGATTATGTTTTGCAGATCGCGCTCAGTCAATGCAGCCAGCGCCTGTTCTGTGGTACCGCCTTTGGAGGTTACATGCTGACGTAATTGAGAGAAAGCGGTCGATTGTTGAGCAAGTTGTGCAGAACCGAGTAGCGTTTGCTGGGTGAGCACGCGCGCTTGCTCAGGACTCAGTCCCAGACTGACGCCTGCGTGTTGCAGGCATTCCATAAAATAAAACACATAGGCAGGTCCGCTGCCAGATAGCGCGGTTACTGCATCAA
>DDIE01000070.1:27669-37279 GCA_002338385.1 Proteobacteria bacterium UBA1858 | reverse complement strand
ATATCGATGTTGCCCCCGTAGGAACAGTCATATCAATAAAGACACAGCGGGTGGCGCTGTTGTTGAGCAAATTTGCAGCCACGATCACTGCCTTAGGAGAATCTTTCTCTGTCATTCGTTGCGGAGCCGTTTGCTGCAAGAGTGTAAAAATTTTGCTGCTGTGAGCCAAGGACAGCTTGTGGGTATTCGTCATGCCGATCAAATGTCTTAAATGTGAGCTGAATATTGACAACAGCGACTCAGGCTCAGACAGCCACTCCGGCACAGGTATCCATAAGATGTACACTATATGTAAAGCAAACGCGATAATAATAGGTGATGTCTATGTACAAAAGTCGTGCATAGGACTATAGTACAGATCAATTAAGAATATTTCGGAGAAGTATATGTACAACGATTTAGCAAAAGACGAGTACAAAATCGGTGCAGTATCCAAGATCACGGGCATCGGCACTGAAACACTACGTGCGTGGGAACGCCGCTACGAAGCAGTTGTGCCGAAGCGGTCTGATTCTGGTGATCGTGTCTACACTAGCGATGATCTGTCCAAGCTATTTTTGCTAAAGAACTTAGTCGATGCAGGTAACTCGATCGGTACGATTGCACGTCTCAATACTGCAGAACTCAAAAGTAAATGGGAAAACAGCGTACAGATCAGTGAACAGAATGTCAGCCTAGATCCGTTTGCTGAAAAGACCAGTTTATCGAAACATCAAAAATGTCGTGTCTTACTATTCGGCGACGATTTCCCCATGCGTGTTATGGATGGCATGGATGATTTTGATGGTATCGATCTGGTCGGACAGGTTAACTCGTATGAAGAACTAAGAGCCAGCAAACAAGACGGTATCATTCACGTGGTAATCATCGAAAAGCCAACAGTGAATGAAGAAACCAGACGACTTGCTGCCAGTCTACTGAAAGATACAGGCGCTTGGCACGTTGTTGTGTTGTATGGATTTGGTTCACAAAGTGAGATCAGTCAGTTGCAGGGTCCACAAGTCAGTGCTATCCGTTCATCTATTGATGTATATGAGCTGGCGCGCCTGTGTATGGACAGGGCAGGTGGTGATTCAAAAAATATTGTCGCCTCCAACGCGGCAACAGTCTATCTAGAAGAATCCATACCCACGCGTCGCTACAGTGCGCGTCAACTGGAGAGCTTGACCAGGATGTCGACCTCAATCCAGTGTGAGTGTCCTAAGCATTTGTCTGATTTAATTAAGAGCCTAGTGGCATTTGAAATATACAGCGCAGAATGCGAGAGTAAGAATGCCGAAGATGCGGCACTCCACTCCTTTTTGCATGCCACCACATCACAATCACGCGCAATACTGGAAGATGCCCTCGCGCATGTTGTTACATATGAAAAAATAGAAATCTAAGCTACCATAAACCTCGAAAAAAAAGGCACTATCGAGTGCCTTTTTTTTGTCGACCAATTAAACTGGTTAGCGCATGTGAATGCACTCACCTGAGACACTGCAAGAGGCAGTGCCTCAGTAGCAAGATGTGCTAGCTTAGCGCACCTTGATCAAAATCAACTTCTACTTCGATGTCGCTTTGCAGTCTTGATTGGCACGCGAGTACCATGCCAGCCTTGAGTTGCTCGCCATCGAGTACATATGCAAAGTCACTGAGTTCTTTAATTTTTCCTGACTTGACGATGGCTCGGCATGAACCACAACTGCCGACACGGCAATCATGAGGCCATTTTACGCCAGCATTGAGTGCTGCCTGAAGTAAATTGATACCACCTTTGACGTCAAAACTCTCGCCTGTATTCGTGATAGTTGCTGTAAAGTCCTTCTTTTTTCCTATTCCAAACATTTAATTTCTCCAGTTTAAATATGATGGTCAATTATCGAAGTTGCGTAAATGCAAACCACATAATGCTGGGCATGTGATGCATCATGCACCGCTGTGGTGTTCAACTTAAAGTTTAAAAAACGTAATCTACTTGCGGGTAGAAATACCAAATGGTAGGTAGGCTGGGCAGAAGGCGAAGATGCCTGTGAACACAGGAACAACACCTATGAAAGCCCACCAACTATTAGTCGCAAATGCAAACCCAACCAAGGCTAAACCGACTAATATTCTAGCCATTCTCTCTGTATCGCCAACATTACATGTCATAAGAAATACCCTGTGTTATGATGTAGCGACAATATAGCGTGAGCTAGTACACCTTGTACAGAAACAAATATAATCTTACGTGTACAAGTACTGTATATTTCTTTTGATGGGACATTTGGTTGGTTACTGTCTTTGTAGACTAACTGTAGAGGGATTGATTACCCGTGCCCATTCAATATGTCCAAGCCTAACACTTGCCTAGCCTCCGTCCGTAAAATCCCCAAGCGCAAGCTGTTCGAGACGCTGGTACAAGCCTATGCCAAAGATCTCTATCGCTATGGCTATTGGCTCAGTGGTGACTCAGGTATTGCTGAAGACCTTGTGCAGGAAACCATGATGAGAGCATGGCGCTCGATTGACAGCCTAAAAGATCCCAAAGCTGCTAAGAGTTGGTTATTCACCATTTTGCGCCGTGAAAACTATCGTCGCTTCAAGAAAAAGTCTGTGCAGTTAGAAGTTGCTTCGATTGATGACGCTCAAGTACAACCCCATCTCGTGAGTGATGATGGTCTGTCTCATATGGACAACCTAGCCATGCGCCAAGCACTGCATAAAATGCCGAAAGTATATTCTGAGCCATTGGTCCTGCAGGTCCTGGGGGGGTACAGCTGCGATGAGATTGCCCAGATTATCGATATCAAACCTGGTGCGGTGATGACCCGGATATGCCGGGCAAAAAAACGTCTCAGGAATATACTTAAACACGATCATGCACCGCGGAGCTCACATGCCTAAACGACCAATCGAAAATTGTGATGACGCGATATTCCATATTCATGCTCATTTTGAAGCAATCTCAAGTAGCTGTCGTGAGCACATACGCAACTGTGATTCTTGTCGCCGCGAGTATCAAGACAATGTGCGCTTTTCGCAGCAGCTGCAAGCAGCCAGCATAATTCGTCCACCAGATTCACTCGAGGCGAAAATACTTATGCAGGTTGATGCTGTCGACAATAAGATCGCCAACCAACAATGGCTGGCAATGGTCGCAAGTGTAACCATTATGGTTGTTGTATTTTCCTTTATTACCCTCAACTATAAGCCAGCCGCAGCTGATTTAGTCGTTCGGCATCTCGATCATTTCCACACTCACACCCGCATGGCTGCAATCAGCAGTGTCGAGGTAGACAAATTTCTCCAGTCCTATGACATTAAAATTGAGACCAGTAGGATGCAAGTGTCGCATGCCCAATCATGTCTCATCGCTGGTCACGAAGGAGCGCACTTGGTGTTTGATGGTTATCAGGCCCCAGTGATTATGATTGTGCTGCCGAAAATAATGACACGCGAACAAACATTTTCACTTCAATCTCAAAATTATCAGGTCGTGATGCTCGCGCTAGATAATCGTACGCTTGCCCTGGCCTCAACAGATCCTGATAGTCTGGCTGCATTTTATGCCGACGTGAGCGAGTTATTACCTGAGAGTGGCTGATTAGTTGCTGTTTATGCACCAGCAGGCCATGTCCATCTGGGTAGACTAGCCCGCGTTTGGCTTAAAAATTAAAGGGTGCTTAGTTACCGCAGTCGGCAACCAGCCCACATGATTCTATGCCAGCGACCGCGCAGGCCTCGTCATTATCTGAGGTGTCACCGGTGATACCGACCGCGCCCAATGTATTGCCCTCACTATCTTTGACTAATACACCACCAGGTACAGGAATCATTTTCTGTTCGGATAAATTAATTAGTGAATTCATGAACATTGGACGCTGTTCACCGATAGAGAATAAGGTACGCGATGCCATGCCCAGTGCTAACGAGCTCCAGGCCTTGCCAAAAGCTATCTGTGGCCTGAGAAAGGTCGCCTTATCTTCTCGTGATAGCGCTTTTAGATGGCCGCCTGCATCGAGCACTGCCACGGTAAGAGGAGCCAAGCCCAATGCATGTCCTTTGGCAATGGCATTTTGAATAATTGTAGTGGCTTGTTGTAAGTCGATTTCCTGCGCCATATCGTTCTCCTTGTGTGATGAATAATAGTCTAAGCGAGATGATAACAAAAAGATCAGCCTCAGCTAGATTAACTTGGCACGAAGCGCAGAGCAGCACCGTTACTGCACCAGCGTTCGCCGGTGGGAAGCGGTCCATCCATAATCAAGTGACCATGATGGCCACCGCAGCGCACACAGCGGTAAGCTCGTTGCGGAGGCACCGCGCTTAAGTCCGTATAGGTCTGGAGGTGACCGATGATATGTCGGTTAAAACTTGGCCAGCCGGACAGACTGTCAAATTTCATACTGGCATCGAACAACACTAGGTCACATCCCTTACAATAATATTTACCAGCACGCCACTCGTTGGTGAGTGCACTTGAATGACGGGGTTCTGTGTGCCCCTTTCTTAATATTTGGTAAGCATCGTGATCAAGCATACTGCGCCAGACATCATCGCTATACTGAATTTTATTAATGTCTTCGGCGCCGCTATACATGCGCTTACTCTTACCCGCTTTATGTTGGCCGAATACAAACAGTGAGAATCCACACATGGCCCATAAATAATGTCTTCTTGAGAGAGGCATAATGCTAAACCCATAGAAAGTGGTTATCATATTAAGAGCATAGGGACAGCCTGAAGGTTTCATGACCAACACAATAAGATGAACACAGCTGCAATAAAAACCACCTTTCTCAACATTAATCGCACACTGACTGCAGGACTGATTGCTTTAATTATTATCAGTCTGACCGTACTATGGCTATTGGATGTGGATCTTGAGGCGCAATCGACTCTGCTGGGATCGGTATTGATGGTGCTGGCGGTAATTTTTTATCAGATTCCACGCATTGCCTACCGCATGACCCAACGACAATATCGCCAGTTGAGTGGTATCAATGAACAGATATTAAAGCAGGATTGGCCAGCTTTTAGGCGTTGGCTGGATGGTCAGCCATGAACATGCCATGCATTGCCGGGTGGCTATCCGCGGGCACATATTTGCAAGCACACATTTACTGTATAAGCATTGTCGAGCCAAGCGACAGGTATACTCATGGTGCTGATAAGCTGATGATTGAATGCACTCACAGGACAAATTTTAAAACATTATGAAATCACTCATACTCGTTGCGCATGGCAGCCGCAGGACAGTTTCCAATATTGAAATTATTCAAATAGCGACTCAACTCAAACCGCAGGTCGCAGATACCTATCAACACACCGGACATGCTTTTCTCGAGCTGGCCCAGCCCTCTATTCCAGACGCCATTGAACAGGCGATCAAAGCTGGCGCCAATGAGGTCACCATATTGCCCTACTTTTTATCCGCAGGACGGCATGTATCTGAGGACGTGCCTGCATTGGTCAAGCAGAAACAGCAACAACACCCAGCTGTTGAATTCAAACTTGCCCCGTACTTAGGTGGTGCTGGCGGCATCATCGATTTATTAGCCGCGATCTCAAAAAAGATTTAAGGCTTGAGTAAATCTCTGGTGTAAACCGGCTGGTAAGGGGTTGAGCGTATTTTATCGTGTCTGTGCATACGATAATCAACGAAGTCATGACAGTCGTGGAAGTGGAGAAAAGGATTGCCTTCAATCTGCTCGCTGATTGTGGAATGTTTTTTGTTGGCATAGTTATGCCCGGGATGGATGCGCGTGTTGACGTCCAATTGCTGTTTCATTTTGTTTAGGGTGGTATACATTTGCTCGGGATCACCACCCGCCAAATCACAGCGTCCACAACCAAATACAAACAGGGTATCACCCGTGATAATGTCACCATCCAGTAAATAGCAGGCCGAACCCGGCGTATGGCCCGGGGTATGCAGCACAGTGATTTCTGTACTGCCTAGCTGAATACGATCGCCGCCGGCATGTAAGCGGGGTTTGTCCAGATCGGTTTGCCAGAACTCGGCCTCAGCTTTGAGCAAGTGTAATTGACAGTCGTATTGATTCACAATCTCATCCACACCGTTAATATGGTCGTGGTGACTATGGGTGAGTAAAATTTCATCAATTTGACTATTGTGCTGCTGCACGTGCTGCATAATCTTATGTGTATCCCAGGCTGGATCAACCACTGCTGATTTTTTACTCTCCAGATCGGTGATGATATAGACAAAATTATCCATAGGACCTAACTGCATGGTGGTAATCTGGTAACTCTTACTCATATGACCTCTACAATAATGCGATGAACAGTGTGCGTACACGATGACTGTTGATATTGATAGTAAATTAACCCTTAAGGATTATCTAGATTATGACACCGAGTTGTTATCGATCGGCTTGAATCCCTCTTTGGTCTCAGTACAACTGGGGTTTTATTTTGCAAATCCACGCAATCGCTTTTGGCGCGCATTGGACAGCTCGCAGCTACTGTCCGAGCCGCTCCAGGTGAATGCTCATGTACACGAACGTTTGGCCGCAGAGTATCGCCTTGGCTTCACTGACGTAGTCAAACGAGCAACTTCATCCGGGGGGCAGCTCAGGGCCGCCGATTTTAAACGTGATGCACCAATGCTACGAGCCAAGCTAGAACGCTATCAGCCTGCTTGGCTGTGGTTTCATGGCAAAGTCGCGTTTCAACAGTTGTTATTTTATGCTTACGGCCTGAGAGGACAATGGCACTGGGGTTGGAACGAAGTCCCGCAGATCACGTCCAAGGTTTTCGTCAGCCCTAATCCAAGTTCTGCTAATGCAATTTTTAGTTTGCAGGATTTAGTGACGTATTATAATGAGTTGGCAATGACAATGCGCGCGTCTAACGAAAGGCAAAATAAAGCATGATTAGGTGGTTGTTTCGATTCTTCCTGTTGAGTTTATTACTGGCGTCGCTGGTATTTTCACTCAGTCCGGTGTCAGCTGGAGAACCGATCATATTGAATGATAAAGTGGTACACTTTTTGAGTTACTTCGCGCTTATGCTGGCACTCGATTTCTCCTGTATGTCTGGTCGTTATCTGCTGGTTAAGATTATTTTGATTCTCAGTTACAGCATAGCCATAGAATTTGCCCAGAGCTTTATCCCAAGTAGAGATATGTCAGCTTATGATGTGTTAGCCAATGCTTTGGGAGTAATGGCCTTTATTTTTATTTTACCGCTGATCAAAATGCAAAAATTTTATCAACATATCAGTGTTCAACAGGATAGCTAGAACTATGTATCGAATTACGCACAGCGCAATTGTGGTTATGATCATTGCTGCCATGTTATTCGCAGTGGTTTACCTAGAAGGTGTTTTGTACCTTGCGCCATGTCCACTATGTATGGTCAACCGTGGTTTATTACTGATCATGGCACTGATCAGCTTGGCCGCGGCAATCCATAATCCGACAGGCTCGCTACGCTGGCTGTATAGTGGTTTGTCACTGCTGATTGCGCTAGCCGGCATGGCCGTAGCAGGCAGACATATTTGGTTGCAGGGCTTGCCGCCCGATAAGGTTCCTGAATGTGGTCCAGATTTGGCATATATGCTGGACGCGTTTCCTCTGACGGATGTGATCATGCGTTTAATTCAGGGCAGCGGTCAATGCGCAGAAGTGAGTTGGACTTTGCTTGGTCTGAGCTTGCCGCAACAAACACTGTTATTACTTATTGTGTTGTCAGGCATGGCGATATACGCTCATATTAAGTCGTCGCGCTAGTTGATGCGCAGTAAAAACACCTATAATACGACTATCCTGATCATGCCAAACGATTATGAGTAAACCCGTACCCACACTTGAAGTTGCAGATCAGCGCCATCCTCCTGCGACGCGCTATGTGACCTTGCGCGGCGACTATGGCACGGCCAATTTTGTCATGCACCGAGGTGGTATTCTGAAAGAGGTCGTGGTGGCCTATGAGGCATGGGGCACATTGTCTGATAACCATGACAATGTAGTGTTGGTATTTGGTGGTTTATCACCGTCCGCCCATGCCTGTTCTTCGCCACAAGACCCATCTAGAGGCTGGTGGGAGTATATGATTGGGTCAGGTAAACCGATCGATACCGATAAATTTTATGTCGTGTGTGTTAATTCACTGGGTAGTTGCTTTGGTTCCACTAGTCCCAGTTCGATCAATCCTGATAGCGGGCACGTCTATGGGTTGGACTTTCCCGATTTAAGTATCGAAGATATGGCCAAGGCAGCACATCATGCGCTGCATGATCTTGGTATAGATCATATCCATACTGTTATCGGGAGTTCTATGGGGGGTATGTCCGCGCTTGCCTATGCGCTTATGTTTCCGCAAGAAGTGGCTCATCTGGTGACTATCTCGGCCGCGCCGCGCGCCTTGCCGTTTACTATTGCGGTGCGTTCATTGCAGCGTGAGATTATTCGCTGTGATCCTGACTTCCAGAACGGTTTATACCCACAGGACCAAGTGCCTACCAATGGCATGGTGCTGGCCAGAAAGCTGGGACTGATGTCCTACCGTGCGGCAGAGGAGTGGCACCAGAGATTTAATCGTGCGCGAGTATCACCTGAGCGGCGCAGCCAAGAGCGGTTTGGCATTGAGTTTGAAGTTGAATCATATCTCGAATACAACGCGCAGAAGTTTGTTAAGACATTTGATGCCAACAGCTATCTCTACTTATCGCGCGCGATGGATTTATTTGATGTGGCTGATCATGGTGGCTCAGTCAATGCGGGTTTGGCTAAAATTCAAACTCAGCATGCCCTGGTGATAGGTGTTAACACGGATATTCTATTTCCATTACAGCAACAAAAAGAGATCGCCGATGGCCTGCAAAAGGCGGGTCGCTCGGTTGACTTCATAGAGATTGAGTCCATTAACGGACACGATGCATTCTTAGTCGATGAAGCTCATTTTGCCCCAGTGGTGCGGGATTTCTTTGGCAAACTATAGCGCCGCCTAATGGCCAGGGTACACGCTTCATGTACCCTGTAAACATACGCCGCTGTTAGCGATCTTTGATGGCGCTGTAGTCGCGTTCTGTGTAACCCGTATAGAGCTGTCGAGGACGACCAATGCGGTTGCTCGGATCGCTCATCATTTCATTCCAGTGGGTCAGCCAACCCACCGTTCTGGCCAGAGCGAAAATAACAGTGAACAGACTCAATGGAATACCCATGGCTTGGAAGATAATGCCTGAGTAGAAATCAACATTCGGATACAGTTTGCGCTGAATGAAATAATCATCCTCCAGCGCAATTTTCTCCAGATCCATAGCCGTTTTAAGCAGCGGCTGATTGGGATTGTCCGCACCCATTTCAGCCAAAAGATCATGACAAATCTGGCGAATAATCTTGGCACGTGGATCATAGTTTTTGTAGACACGATGACCAAAGCCCATTAGACGGAAGCGATCTTCCTTGTCTTTTGCGCGCGCGATGTAATGTGACAAGTCCTGGCCTGAGGTAACAATCTCATTCAGCATGTGAATGACGGCTTCATTAGCACCACCATGAGCAGGTCCCCACAGCGAGCTGATACCCGCAGAAAGTGCTGCAAACGGACTGGTCTCTGAACTGCCCGCAAGGCGTACCGTAGAGGTTGAGGCATTTTGCTCATGATCAGCATG
>DDIE01000070.1:27062-27363 GCA_002338385.1 Proteobacteria bacterium UBA1858 | reverse complement strand
CATTTTGCTCATGATCAGCATGCAGGATCAGGATCAGATCCATGGCACGAACCATCGTGGCTGTCGGTGCAGGGGCGTCCGACTGACTGAATAACATATGCAAAAAGTCGCCGGTGTAGTCTAGCTCTGGGTTGGGCTCGTTAAAGGGCAGCTGCTGAGCATGGCGATAGCACCAGCTTGCCAGCACCGGCATTTTAGCAATCATGCGATGCATCGCCAGTTCGCGAGAATGGGCATCATGCACGTCGACTTCATCATTGTGGCTGGCGGCTAACGCCCCTACAGCCGCAATCATCATAGC
>DDIE01000070.1:21930-26765 GCA_002338385.1 Proteobacteria bacterium UBA1858 | reverse complement strand
CAGCCGCAATCATCATAGCCATTGGATGGGCATTATGAGCGAATGCGGCAAACATACTCTTGAGTTTGTCATCCACACGCTTGTGTTGCTTGATGCTGCTTGAATACTCATCCAGCTGGGCGGCCGTAGGTAACTCGCCATGCATAAGCAGGTAACACGTCTCATCAAAATTGCTGTGATTGGCTAGTTGCTCAATTGGATAGCCACGGTAGGCAAGGCGACCTTCACCGCCATCAATGAAGGTGATCTGACTCTCGCAACTGGCGGTTGAGACAAAACCCGGGTCAAACGTGAAGTAGCCAAGTTCTCTATACACTGCGCGTATATCAATGGTGTCAGGACCATCGGTGCCGGTTAAGACAGGTAATTCGACCTGTTTACCGGTAGCATTGTCTGTGACGGTCACAGTCTTGTTAGATTGACTAGACATTAAGTCCTCCTGGATTCTAGTAGACGTCCGTAAGTGGTGTTTATGTTAAATACTCAGCAGCCACAGTAATGATCATCTATGGGAAACTTCACTATACATATAAAGAGTATGAACCAACTCACTGATAATGAAGCATTATTTTGTAAGATAATGCGAGGGGCGCTAAATTAATTCGCGTTGGTATTTATCAATCGGCGCTATTCTACAACAGACGGCTGTGGTTATCACTTAATTCACCGCGATGCTCAAAATATACCTGCATGACAGGCGCTGATGAGCCTAAAGTTGAAAGTATTGGCGAATAAATGCGGCGATCTCTGTGGCCTGATTGAGATTCAGGCAGGGTAAACCCTCGGGTAGTGCACTCACTTCGGCATCAGTCGCCAGCGCGATGATATTGCTATCGCTAATGCACATCAGCGGTAGTCCCAAACTGGGCCGGTGCAATTCAATTTTGAGAAATGATTCACGTTTAAAACCCTCAACCAGAATTAAATCGGTGTTGGCCTGATCAATCTGCGCGAGCAGTTGAGTGAGACTGAGTTCGCTGTCAGCCGCGCCCAACTCGGTCATCAGTGCCCAGCGTTTGGAGGAAGAAATGAGCATCTGACGCGCACCTGCATGCCTGAGTTTGTAGCTGTCTTTACCGGCCTGATCAACATCAAATTCATGATGCGCATGTTTGATAATCGCCAAGCGCAAGCCCTCGGCCTGGAGCAGAGGAATGACCTGTGTCAGGAGTGTTGTTTTACCGGTGCCACTATATGCAGAAAAACCTAAAATAGGCGTCGTAAATTCATGATTAATCAACATTTATAGGTCCAATTTTCTTGCTTGCAGTTGCTAATTCTTGTGGTGTATTTATATTCACAAACAACTCAGTGGCATCCGCAAAATCGGCCACACAATAGCCTTCCTGTTGATACCAGAGGTCAATTTTGCGGTTTCCTGTCGCCAAGTAGGCGAGCAAACTAGGGCACAAACTGCTCGCGAGTAAGGTATAAACCGGCTGCAGTCGTTGGCCATCATGGGCAACACTAATGTTACTCCCAGTGCGCGCGCGCGCGGCATGCAAGCGCGCCACATAATCGTGTCTGATGAAGGGACCGTCACAGGGAGCGATCACCATATACTCATGCTGACAGTCTTGCATGGCGCTGACTATACCCGCTAAAGGCCCTTGAAAATCGGCCAATTGATCAGCAATCACAGGATAGCCGAACTGTTGGTATGCGTGTATGTTACGGTTCGCATTAATCGTTAATGCGCACACCTGACGATTGAGACCCGCAATGACATATTCGATCATGGCATGGCCGTTAAGTTGTAAAAGTCCTTTATCTTGTCCGCCCATACGCTGAGCGCGTCCGCCCGCAAGGATCAGGCCGGCTGTGTTGTCGTATTTTTTCATATCAGGTGTAAGATTGCTGAACCACTAACATTACATTATCAGGGAGAAAATTCCATTATGAGTATCGATCAACCCACTCAGACTGAAATTGAGGCCGCAGTCTACCGTAAGCTAGTTGCGCACTTACAAAATAGGACCGATGTACAAAATATTGATTTGATGAACTTAGCTAATTTTTGCCGCAACTGCCTATCTAAATGGTACGTATCTGAGGCTGAACAACGCGGCCAATCAATAGATTACGAAACGGCCAGAGAATTGGTTTACGGTATGCCTTATTCAGAATGGAAACAAAAATACCAACTTGAAGCAACTGCGGAGCAATTAGCACAATTCAATGAGCGCAAACAATAGTGAGTCTTAACGATCAGCAACTCATGCAATATAGTCGTCAGATTATGTTGCCTCAGATTGATGTGCTGGGTCAGGAAAAACTGCTGGCCGCCAAAGTGCTGGTTCTGGGGGCGGGCGGTCTGGGCTGTCCGGTATTGATGTATCTTGCTGGCAGCGGCATCGGTAATATCACTGTCATCGATCCTGATCAGGTAGACGTGAGTAATCTGCACCGGCAGATATTATTTCAGCAACACGATATCGGCGCGTCCAAAGCAACCATCGCGGCACGCCAAGTCAGTGCGATCAACCGAGATTGTCAGGTCACTGCCATTGCCAGTCTGCCCATTGAGCCGGATCTGTATGATTTGATCTGTGCGGCAGATTTAGTGATAGAAGGAACAGATAATTTTGCCTCACGCTACCAGCATAATAAGCTGTGCATACGTGCTGGCACGCCATTGGTATCTGGCGCAGTGATTCGCATGGAAGGGCAGGTCAGTTGTTTCGATAGCCGGCAAAAAGATTCACCGTGTTATGCCTGTTTATACCCGGATGCCATTGATGAACAGCTAAATTGTACTGCCAATGGGGTTTTACCATCGGTTGCTGGGATGATTGCCAGTACGATGGTGACGGAGTCGATTAAACTCATCACAGGGATTGGAGATTCGCTCGTCGGACGTTTGTTAATATTGGATGCAATGCAGATGGAATGGCGTTGTGTTGGTCTCAAGCGTGATCAAAACTGTCAGGTGTGCCAGCGCGCTGAATAATTATTGAAATAACCACCACGGCAAAAAATACTATGCAAGATTCAACCCAGACGCAGCCGTTGGCAGAGCTTGATATAAATGCCAACCACCTGACACTGTTAGGTACAGCCCATGTTTCCAAAGCCAGCGCCGAAGCGGTGGCAACGCTGATTAATAGCGGTGAGTATGACATTGTCGCCATTGAGCTTTGCCCAGCTCGCCACCAGTCGATTGTTAATCCTAATCATATGGCCGAGATGGATTTGTTTGCCGTGATCAAGAATAAAAAAGCCAGTATGGTCGCTGCCAGTCTGGCGCTGGGTGCCTATCAGCAACGCTTATCTGAGCAGTTTGGCATCCGCCCGGGTGAAGAAATGATGACTGCCATTGAACTCACTCAAGCTCAGGCTGTACCACTGAAACTGATAGATCGTGATATTGGTGTTACTCTTAAACGCATTTATAGCAATATCCCCTGGTGGCGCAAGCTCTATGTTGTGTCCGGTCTGGCTGCCAGTGTGATAAGCAATGAAAAAGTGAGCGAACAACAAATAGAAAATCTCAAATCAGGTGACATGTTGGAGAGCACGTTTGCACAATTCTCCGACTCAGCGGATGATCTTTTCCGGCCATTAATATCGGAACGAGATGAATTCATGGCGGCTAAATTGACCCAGTTATGCCATGAGCACAGACACAAAAAAATCCTCGCGATCATTGGTGCTGGTCATTTGGCAGGGGTCCAACAACAACTGGCCAGTGGTGTGAATGATCCCGCGGCACAATTGCAGCAGCTCAACTTTATTCCCAAAGGAAGACAACTGGGTAAATTGATACCTTGGTTGATTGTTGCTCTGGTGTTAGCAGGCTTCGCTCTAGGCTTCTCTCAAAGTCAATCTTTGGGGTGGAACTTGGTGCTGGACTGGGTAGTCATCAACGGTGGCTTATCGGCTCTGGGTGCGGCACTTGCTGGCGCCCACATCGGTACAGTGTTGACCGCCTTTGTTGCGGCACCGCTGACATCGCTGAACCCTACCATTGGGGCTGGCATGGTGACGGCAGGCGCAGAGCTATATTTGCGCAAGCCGACCATAAAGGATTTTGAAAACGTACGCAAAGACACGGCCCGGCTGGCCGGCTGGCGGCATAATCGAGTAGCACGCTTACTTTTAGTGTTTTTGTTCAGCACAGTGGGCTCTGTGGCGGGCACTTATATCGCGGGTTTCCAGATTTTTGAAGCTCTCACGAGTATTGAGTAGCGATGCTTTTGAGTCTGGACATGGTAATTTCATTCCTACTGCTTGGTTGCGTTGTGGGGTTTATGGCGGGCCTGCTGGGTATAGGTGGTGGTGGCATCATGGTGCCTATCTTGAGTACTATATTTCTGGCTCATGACGTCCCTATTGAGCAAGTGGTTCATTTAGCGTTAGGCACCTCTATGGCGTCTATTATTATTACCGCCGCGGCCAGTATGCGTGCCCATCATCAACACCAAGCCGTGCTCTGGCCAGTGGTGCAAAAAATTGCTCCCGGGGTCATTTTGGGAACATTCATTGCGACTTACTTGGTCACTATCATGCGTGCCGAATACTTGGCGATCTTCTTTAGTTTATTTATGGCCTATGTCGCTGTCCAGATGTTGCTTAATTTTCAGGTTCGCGCTGAACGTGAGCTGCCGGGAAGACTGGCACTATTTCTGGCGGGGAAGGGCATCGGCGCTGTTTCTGCTGTGGTGGCGATAGGTGGTGGTACCCTGACGGTGCCTTATCTAGTATGGAATAATATTATGCTCAAACAAGCGATTGGTACCTCAGCTGCGATCGGCTTGCCTATCGCTATTGCTGGTACTTGTGGCTATCTCTGGCATGGCTGGCAGGCCAGCAGCGATATTCAATATCTATTTGGT
>DDIE01000070.1:15952-21630 GCA_002338385.1 Proteobacteria bacterium UBA1858 | reverse complement strand
TTCAATATCTATTTGGTTACGTATACCTACCCGCCGTACTTCTGATTTCTATGGTGAGTTACTTCACTGCCCCAGTAGGTGTCAAACTAGCCCATCGTTTGCCTGTGCCCGCGTTAAAAAAAGTATTTGCAGTTTTCCTAGTGTTTTTAAGTGTGCAAATGCTCACATCTATTATCTGATTAGTTAATTTGCATCAGCAAAGAAGCGTTGATTTTTAGCGTCCCAGACCATGCCCAAGTCAAGCGAAATATGGGCGGCTTCTAGGAGCAAAATATCTTTGCTGATGTCGTCATCTGCTGACACGATTGGCTCTTCTGGATTGATCGCTAACTCTGGATTGCCATCTTCATCTTGGGTCTCGATGCCAATTATTTTGGCTAACGCTTTGCGTTTTTCGTCACGCTCAGCAAAGGCAAGCTCGCGCTTAGTCTGATTAAGTGACAATGAGGTTTGATTTTGTAGGTCATTGTTCATGGCGTATAAATCCAACAAGGCCTGATATTTCTCATCGTATTCAGTACGCACAATGTGGCGCTGGAGTAGATTATCGACCGTCTTGCTGGATATAAATGAACGTGGCTTGTGGATCGCTGAAATCTTCGTCCAGGGCAGCGCATTATCCAAGCCGCGCTCACCATATTTATCTCTGTCATAGGAAGACTCAAACAAAATGTCAGGCACTACCCCACGATGTTGTGTGCTCTCACCATTGACGCGAAAGTACTGAGCGATTGTTGCTTTCAGCTGTCCAAGTTGATTATCGGTCTGCTTGCGGTTGAGTCGATCCAGATCGATCAGTTGTTGCACTGAACCCTTGCCAAAAGTTGTCTCACCAACGACTACCGCACGACCATAATCTTGTAGTGCGCTGCTGACAATTTCCGAGGCAGAAGCACTGAAGCGATCCACTAACACAACCAGTGGTCCCTGATAACTGATCCCAGAGTCCTTGTCGCGATGAACTTCAATATGACCACTGGAATCACGCACTTGTACGACCGGTCCCTTATCGATGAACAAACCAGCTAACTGGGTTGCTTCTAGCAGTGAGCCACCCCCATTAGAGCGTAAGTCTAAGACCAGACTGTCGATGTCTTGAGTGGCTAATTCGGCCAATAGTTGCTCGACATCACGCGTAGTGCTGCGATAATTCTTATCGCCACTCTGGTAGGCGTTGAAGTCCATATAAAACGTGGGAATCGTGATCACTCCAGCTTTGTGGTCACTGTCCTCAAAGGTGATGATGTTTTTCTTAGCCGCCTGTTCTTCCAGCCTGATTTTGTTGCGCACAATTTCTATATCTTCCGGGGCAACATCATTGCCTTTGCTGGTAGGCAGAATACGTAATTTAACTCGCGTGTCCTTGGGTCCACGGATAAGCTCCACGACTTCATCCAGACGCCAACCGATCACGTCGGTAAATTCATCCTCATTTTGTTGCGCAATGCCCACGATTTTATCTTTGGCATGCAGTTGACCCGCCAGATCAGCCGGTCCACCGGAAACAATCCGCTCGATAACAGTATAGTCACCATCCGATTTCAGAATCGCACCTATGCCCTCTAGCGACAAGCTCATGCGAATTTCAAAATTATCGTAAGTGCGGGGTGATAAGTAACTTGTATGTGGATCGATGGTCCCGGCAAAAGAGTTAATGTAGGTCTGGAAAATATCATTATTATCCAACTGCAGAGTTCGTTTGAGCACATTCTGGTAACGCCTGGAGAGGGTTGATTTAATCTCCTCGAATGGCTTGTCGGCAAGGCGTAATGACAGCACATCATTTTTGACCCGCTTACGCCAGAGATCGTTCTGCTCGGTCAAAGTAGCGAGGAAATAGACGTCTTCATCACGCAGTTGATAGTCCTCATCGATGCTGAAATCGAAATCATGCTCAAGCTGTTCAAGAGCGAACTGCATGCGCTCTTGCACGCGTTGTTGATACACGGCAAAAATCTCGAAGGCTGGCGTTAAATTGTTGAGCTTGAGAGCGTCATCCAGATTGAGTATGTAGCGACTGAATTGATCAATATCCGAGGCAAGAAAGTAGCTTTTGGATGGATCCAGTGATTCGATATAGAGCTCGAACATGGCCGCTGATAACTCATCATCAATGCTGAATTTACGATAATGGTAGCGGCTCAGAAAATCGGTAATGATGTCGGTACTACGCATGTGCTCAATCGAGGGAGATAGCTTGCTATCTTCCAGTGCCCCTGCAGTGTAGGGGATGAATATATGAATCCAGATTAGCCCAACCAGTAATATTTTATTTTGCACAATTTATCGATTAGTTAATAATGTTGTCAGTATAGGGAGCATGATAGGTACATCCAATCACACCCTCAAGCCTACTACAAATCAAATGCGTAGTCGGACGGTTGCTGTGTGCCACTATAGAGGGATTGGTGAAGATCTCGAAATCTTGTATTTTACATACCTCGAGACACCCAGCTAAGTTGCAGTTGAATATAGCATATCTATTGTAACGCTCTGATATACATACTATAAATTGACGTAATTTAACAATCAGGCAAGATTATGGCAAAACCAAAGAAACAAGAAAAACAGCTTTTCATGACACGATTGATGACACCTGACATGTCTAATTTTTCAGGCAAAGTACATGGCGGTATGATTTTAAAATTGTTGGATGAAGCGGCTTTTTCCTGTGCCTCGCGCTATTGTAAAACCTATGTGGTGACAGCCTCTCTGGATCAGGTGGTGTTCAAAAACCCAATTACGGTCGGTGATTTAGTGACCTTTAAGTGCAATGTTAATTATGTTGGCCGTAGTTCTATGGAAATTGGCATCAGAGTCGAGGGCGAACGCATCAGGGAAAAGAAAAAATACCATGCGATATCTTGTTATTTCACCATGGTCTCGGTGGATGAAAATGGTAAGACCCTGCCGGTGCCACGCCTGCAGTTGGAGTCTGATACCGAGCAAAAACTATTCGAGGCAGGCAAGATGCGTTGTGCCATGCGCAATGAGATTCAGGAGCGCAACTTGCAGTTACATGTCGGCATTGATTAATCAGCCCGTCAGATTGTGCAAGCCGGTGATGAGTTGGCTGATGCCCTGTTGCACAGTTGCGGGTGTCAAAGCCCCGTAAGAAATCCGTAAATAGGTCCCCGCTGGTGCCGCAAAAGCGCTGCCAGGGATCACTGCGACTGCGTGATCTCGAATAAGGGTTTGGCTTAGGCGCAAATCGTCTTGTTGGATCTTGAGCTGCGCAAAGACATAGAAAGCACCCTCTGCGCTGGCTTGGGTTGCCAGTAAACCGGACTGATTAAGACGGCTGAGACAGTGTCTGCGTGCCTGATCGATGACCGCCAGCTTATCCTGAATATAGTGATAGGGTGCCTGATGAGCACCAATCGCCGCTAACTGCGAGACAATCGGTGGTGAAATCAAGACAGTATCCTGAACCTTTTTGAGTGCTAGCAGTAAAGCTCGTGGCAGCAGCATGTAGCCCACACGCCAGCCAGCGAAACCATACGCCTTGGATAGCGAAAATAGACTAATCGTATGTGCCTGACTGGCATCCAGCTGAGCAACAGAATAATGTTGATGATGGTCGTACACGAAATCTTCATAGGCTTCGTCTGAGATGTGATAGAGACCATGTTGCACACACAGCTGGTTGATCGCGATGAGCTCATCTGGGGTATACACCGCCCCGGTCGGATTATTGGGCGAAACAGTCACTATAGCGCGTGTTTTAGCAGTGATCGCATGCTGGATGGCATCGATATCCGGATGGAAGTTGGCTAGGGTTGGCACCAGCACAGGGCGAGCATTGGCCAGTCGAATAGCCATTTCATGATTAAAGTAATACGGCGTGAGAAGAATTATTTCGTCACCCGGATCTGTAATGGCCAACATAAGCGAGCTGAAGGCCATATTGGATCCTGCGGTAACAAATAATGCCTGTTGCGTGCTGACTTCGACATTATTGCGCGACCGCAGCTTGTCAGTCAGTGCCTGCTGTAATTCCGGGAGACCTTCAACCGGTCCATACAAGTCGCAATGGCGCTCGTGTAAATGATGCTCGAGATAGGCATAAGTCTGCTTTGGCGGGCCGTAAAACGCTACGCCCTGACCCAGCGATATGGTGCCGGGATGCTGCTGAACCCACTGATTGATGGTAGGAATGATAGGGGTCTGAACGACTGCAGTGCGGTCACTGGATGAAAAATCTGGCATCAGGCTCTAACTTAACTGGCTGGGTCGATGGTATATGTTTATGTGTGCCAGTTTACACGGTCAAGCGACGGTAGATGTCAGAAACTTTAAATGGCAGCTTGTCGATCTGATCGACAATAGCAAAGTTAACGGGGCCATACATATGTTGCAGATAATCCATCGCTTCCTCATCGATGGTAATGCAAAATGGGTGGATACCTAAATATTTTGCTTCGACCAGTGCGCGGCGCGTGTCTTCGATGCCATACACACCGCGATAGCCATCACGATCGTCGGGACGTCCATCAGATAAGGTAAACAACACTTTGGTTTTGGCTTCAACTTTGGCTAGCAGCTTGGACAGGTGGCGGATGGCGACACCCATGCGGGTATAGTCTTTTGGCTTAATATTGGCAATCCGACCTTTGACCGTATCGGTATAGTTTTCCTCAAAATCTTTAATTTTATACAAATCACATTGCTCGCGAGTGATCCCAGAAAAACCATATATGGCATAGCGGTCACCCAGCTTTTCCAGAGACTCACACAATAGTACCAGCGCCTCGCGCTCCATTTCATTGATCCAGCCAGACGTTGAACCACTCATATCAACCATGAACATGACTGCGATGTTGCGGTCCACTTTGCGTTGTTTGATAAACAAATTCTGATCAATTTCTTCACCATTAATAATATCGGCATAGGAGCCGATAACCGCATCCAGATCGACATCTTCACCATACGGTTGTTTACGGATACGTCGATCCTCCTCGCGCAGTGCTTCAAAAGTTCGATGCAAGTGTTTAAGTAAACCACGATGCTTAGCGAGTGTTTGATCGACAAATTCAGTGGTGTGGCTGTCAATTTCGTATTCACGTAACTGACACCATTGCTTATGATATTGTTGGCGTGAATGATCCCATTCGTCATACCAAACCACTTCGTTATCATCATTGCGCAGCTGAACCTGTTGCTCGCCTTCACCTGTGGCGCTGTTGCCCTGATCATGCGCTAAATAGTCATCTGGAATAGTGCCCAGATCTTGCTGGATAGAATCGAGCAACTCCTGTAAGTCCTCAGGTGCCTCGATGCTGTCATCATCGTATTGCAATTCAACCCGGTAGCCATCAGGCATTTCATCATCTTCGATTTCTTTCACCTGAAAACGTTTGCTCTCATCCTCGCCATCGACAGGCATGTTCGGCGCGTCACCAACAAGCTCTTGTTGTAATTGGTTAAGCATAGATTGCAAGTCGGCTTTATTTTCCTGCAAACGTTCTGCCATTTTTTGTTTGGCTAGGCTAGGGTCTAATTCGCCCTGATAGAGGGTGCTGGCCGGGCGATAATCATCATCAATCAACGCGTATAACAGGCGTGCACTGTCATGCGCGGTGGCTTGTGGCGCACTCAGCTCTTGCACGGCCTGTTGCCATGCTGGGGGTAAATCATCCGCATTCAGGAGGGAATTGAATTGTTTCATGGCCCGCGCA
>DDIE01000070.1:14460-15668 GCA_002338385.1 Proteobacteria bacterium UBA1858 | reverse complement strand
AATTGAATTGTTTCATGGCGCGTGCAATGCCTGGTAATTCACGCTCAATATTGGCATCCAGCCGCACTGTCTCAAGACTGTGGAATAAGCTGATGGCGGCCGCAGGATCATCAAAACTGGCAGTCAGTTGTTCGATATCAACACGCCATGTACCAAACCAGTTTTGTGCCCACTGATGCACTGCGATTGATTTATACAATGCGAAGTTATCTTCGCGACTCTTAAAGGTGGCAATATTCTCAGGTAAATGAATCACCTCGGTATCAGTGAACAAGCGCTCACCTTGTTTTAGCGTTAGACCCCGACCGTTTAAGCCAGTGACAATACTCTCGACCACACGATTAATATCTTCATAACTCACTGAGGTAGGTGCATAAGACACACTGGCCATATACTCATCCAGCTTCTGCATAGTATCTATGCAGGCAGCAGTTCCAGCGCTCTGGTGGGTGTGGATGATATGCTCGATCCAGCCTTGCCAGGCATGCTCTTCCAGACTTTTTAAGCTGGCTACCCCGAGTTGACAGAAATGATAAGACAGTTCAACGTCAGTCTTACTAATGACTTCCACTGCGGCCAAAAAGCGCTCCTGATCTGCGAGGCTTGATTGTGCGAGCTGTTGGGCAGGTTTAAATACGCTTCTTTTTTTGAACAGGGCAGGTTCAACGATTAATTCTAGCCGTAACTCAACTTCGCGTTCGCCCATCCCGCCGTAGCTGGAACTGTTCTGGTTCTTACCGGCGCGGTCAGGCGAGCGGATGTAACCGCCATCCTTGGAGTAGGCTTTGATCTCATATTCTGGTGTGTCATCAGCCGGCGGCTTGTTGGACTTATTGCGCGTCCAAAATTTAAAGTTCATAAGATGTTATTGGGTGGTTTTCAGGAGCACATCTTTCGCTTGGTTTATTTTTGTTGCCAGGTGGCTAGAGCCACCCCGATCAGGATGCATCTTCTGCATAAGTTGCTTGTGTGCCTGAATAATGTCTTCACGGCTAGCCCCGATAGGCAAATCCAGAATAGCATAGGCCTCTTCGACTGTTAGGTTTGTACTGTTATTTGTACTGTTTGTTGTTTGAGACTGCGGCTGACCCCGGAGCGTGCCCATCACCCTACGCAGCATGGGTAGATAGCCAATTAAGCCAAGCAGGCGGCGCATCACTGGCAGGGCAGCACCCACCAGAGCAAACAGCCAATGCATGCGTCCGGTT
>DDIE01000070.1:530-14175 GCA_002338385.1 Proteobacteria bacterium UBA1858 | reverse complement strand
AACCAGCCAATGCATGCGTCCGGTTGCCACTAGGCCGAGCAATATGACAGCAGTCACGAGCATTAATGCTTGCCAGCGTTTGCCAGCTGATTGTTTTTTGAACCAGCGGAAGGCTAAAACAACACTGATCAGTGCGAGTAAGATGAATACAACGCGGATCATGTTATGGCTTGACGTGATAAGTTGGTCAACACAGGAAATATATGTCCAGTCGAGTTTATGAAATTCCAGTATGGAATGAGCGCTAGATAAGGTAAGCTCAGCCGCACTATGATGGTTGAATTATATCAAGCATCAGGCGCACGATAAAAAATATATTCAACGCGTCGTACACATATCCGCACACTATCATGGACGCTTGCTATGCAAACATCTCGCTGGCTGGATTGGGTAGCACTCTTGGCACTGGTGGTTACCTTCGGTTCAGCCTTCTTGTTGACTAAAATCGCGGTGCAGGATTTTCCAGCAGTCCTAGTCGTTGCAGGTCGCATCATGATAGGCGCACTGATGCTGATACCCTTGGTATATCTGCAAGGTGAGCGTTTCAGTCAACTCAAACCATACTGGCCGCTACTGACAATATTAGCCATCACAGGCAACTGTATGCCGTTCTTCCTAATCACTTGGGGCCAACAATATGTCGATAGTGGCCTGGCTGGGATACTAATGGCCATGATGCCATTGGCAACGATTTTGCTGGCACATTGGTTTGTTGCCGATGAACACATTACGCGGCATAAAGTGCTTGGCTTTGTGCTGGGGTTTGTCGGTGTGGTCATTCTGATGTTGCCGGAGGTGCGCCTCAACTCTAGCGTCAACTGGCTGCACATACTGGCCATGCTATCTATCCTGAGCGGTGCCGTCAGTTACGCTGTCAACTCAGTGGTCGCCCATCAACTACCGCGCATCAGTTTGACCTTGCTGTCGGCTGGCGTGTTACTGATCGCTTCAATCCTGATCACACCTTTCGCACTGCTGGCAGGTTCCGCATGGTCAGGCCAAGTCAGTCTATCTTCTTTGATAGCGATTGGTTTATTGGGATTGTTTCCTAGTGGTCTGGCTACGATTGTCTATTTCAGCCTGATTAGGCGCGCCGGTGCACCTTTCATGTCACAGGCAAATTATTTGATTCCGCTGTGGGCAGTATTGATTGGGGTAGTCATTGGTCAAGAGCACATCAGCCTGCATGCCATATTGGCGCTGGTGGTGATTTTGGCAGGTGTCGCACTGGCGCAGAAAAAATCTGCGCAATAAAATCACTGGGTAGGCTTAGGCCTATGCCAGTCCACCGACACGCACATAAATCAAACATCCCTGTCTGGAAAAAGGCGTGTGGGTACTCATGTGTGGACTGCGTATCCAACTGCCCTGTGGATAGACACCATGTTCATCCTCAAAGGTACCCTCAATGACAAATATCTCCTCACCACCGGGGTGGGTATGACGGGCAAAATAAGTCTCGGGTTGCCAGTGAACGAGCGCCATATTTTCCGTATAGTTGGCTTGCGCATATAAGGGCAGCACGGTTAAACCCTCGACCATGCCTTGGCGCCAGTGGGCCTGTGTTGTATCCAGTTTTATTTGCGGTCGATCATGTCCGGCATATTGGCGCAGCCGAACCAACAGAGTACAGCCATGGTCAGAATAGGGTGCATGCTGGCTGCCATCAGGATTAAGTAAATAGCTTCCCTGCGGATAACGTCCATGGTCATCACAGAATTCACCCGCGAGAACTAGAATTTCTTCTCCTTGGGGATGCGCATGACTGCGAAACTTGCCGCCTGCTTGGTAGCGTACCAGGCTGGTTACTGGGCCAAATTCACCCCCTTCACGATACAGTGGTTTACGCCACACTGTCCCGCTGGGACTGCTCTGCCAAGGCATAGATTGCGTATCTATCACCACCTGCTGGCTGAGATCACTATTTACATCGGCCAGGTCAGCCATGCTCAATCCTCTACAAACATTAATAAGGCATCGATATCAATTATGCTGGGATTTGCAGCGACCATGACATTATTATGGTCATATAACAGATACGAAGGTGTGCCCAGCAATGCTTGCTGGGTGATGTGTGTGTGAAATGTATTGGCTGTCTCGTAATTAGTGAGCACATGCGGGTAGTTCAAGTTGCGCTGACGGATAATTTCTGCTGCGATCTGCGGCTGCTGTTGGCCATCGATGACCACACCAATAATGGACATTGCAATAGCAGGATAATCTTCCATTAGGCGGGCTAATTTCTGGAAATCTTTTTTACAGGGTTCGCAATTGGTCGCCCAGAACATGACTAAATCCCAGCGATCAGTCGCCAGTTGTTGATGCACGAAGGCGCTGAGGTCTGTGGATTCTTGTTCTATTGAGGCCTCAGCGGCATATCCAGCCTGAGCCAGCAGCAGACTGCTTACTAACAGCCAGGCAGACAATATTTTTTTATGTACCATCGTTATTCCTTTTTATTGTTCAGGATAGAGTTTATAGCAAGCGGCTTGAATATAGCGCGCAGCAACTTCGCTGTTGATATTCTTACCGCGCTTGAGCACACACTCACTGGCTGTTTTTATACCGAATACTGGGCGCTTTTTTTTAATAAATATACGGGTGTAAAAAGGATAGCGTTGTTGACAATGCGCGACCAGTTCCTCTGCCACCGTATCGCTCTTGATGTCTTGCATAGTATCCAGCAAACATTGCCAGTAATTGTCATCCTTCAGCCAGCCAGCTTGAATGGTAGGACTGAGGATCAGTAGTAGGAGCAGATGCAAGACAACTATTTTCATAGGGCAAGTATATAAGAAGACGCCGACCGCGTGCTGCCGGACAAACTATTCGTCCTAAATTCCCAATGCTGGCTTGATCAGCCAATAGGTCAGTGCTGTTATCAGCAGCATACCCAGTATATTCAGGCCCAGTCCAGCACGACACATATCTGGAATAGTTAAATAGCCAGAACCAAATACAATCGCATTCGGTGGCGTGGCGATAGGCATCATAAAAGCAAAGCTGGCGGCAAAGGTGGCAGGAAAAATCAGTAAATAAGGATGGATGCCCATACCGATCGCCATACTGGCCAGAATAGGCACCAGCGTCGCGGTGGTGGCCGTATTGGAAGTCAGCTCGGTAAGAAAAATAACGGCAAAGCAGATGATTAGCACAAACACATATTCGGGCAGTGCGGGTAAAAATATACTCTGGGCAGCAATAAATTCGGCCACACCATTATGCTTAATCGCTTGCGCCAGAGTGAGACCACCGCCGAATAATATAAAAATTCCCCAGGGCAGCTTTTTAGCAGTTGGCCAATCCATCACAAACACCCGGTGATTAAGATTAATTGGGATGATGAATAACAACAAGGCAGAGAACATGGCAATACCAGGATCTGACAAGCCTTTGAGGGGGGTAATTGATGCGCCTGCCCAGGCAAAGCTTAGTGTTTGCAGCCAGGGTCGAAACATCCACAATCCGACAGTCAAGATAAATACCGCCAAAGTAATGGCTTCACCGTCAGACATAGGCGGCGTCTCATGGGTTGGATTGGTGCCTGCTCGGAGCAGTTGTTGGTCAAAGGGGAAAACCACTTTACTCAACAATAACCATATTATGGGCAGAAAGATGAATACCAGCGGCGCGGCTATCAATACCCACTGCAGAAAACTCACTTGTGTTTGATAGGCTTCATCCAGGCCTGTTTCCAGAAAGCCGACTAAAAATAAATTGGGGGCAGTACCAATAATCGTGAGCGTGCCGCCCAGCGATGCGGCATAGGCAATGCCCAACAGCAAACAGCGTGCGAAATTATGTTGGTCACGGTTGGCAAAGTGATCGTCGTCATAGTGGGTATACAGTGCAATGATGCTCAAGCCCATAGGTAACATCAATGCGCTAGTAGCAGTGTTGGATATGAAGCCACTTAACAGTGCTGTGGCTAACATAAAACCCGCTATGATTAACATCGGTCGGTTACCCGTGATCGCTAAAATCATATTGGCCAGACGTTGATCTAACTGCCAGCGTTGCATCGACAGGGCAATAATAAAGCCACCCATAAACAAAAAAATCAAATGTGAGGCATAGGGCGCGGTGGTCGCTTTAATGTCAGCAATATCTAATAATGGAAACAATGCAATTGGCAACAGAGCAGTAATGCTGATATCAATTGCCTCGGTCAGCCACCAAATTGCCATCCAGAGGGTGACACAAAGCGTCGTTTTAGCCGAAAAAGTGAGTGGAATTAATGCTTTCTGGGTATCGACATAATGTTCAGGTAGGGCTGAAAATAGGGCCAGTGCAGCGATCGGGCCAAGTAACAATCCGAATTTTTGGACAGAATGGAACATAACGATTAGAAATGAGTGAATTGATCGACCAATACCAGCGTAACATGCGTGATCTGAGAATCTCGGTGACCGACCGGTGTAATTTCAGATGTACGTATTGTATGCCAAAACAGGTATTTAATTCTAAATATCAATTTCTGCAACGTGACGATTTACTCTCGTTCGAGGAAATCACGCGCCTGACGCGCCTGTTTGTCGCTCATGGCGTACGCAAGATTCGCCTCACGGGCGGTGAGCCTCTGGTTAGAAAGAATCTCGATGTGTTAGTGGCTGAGCTCAATAAAATCGAGGGGGTGGAAGATATCGCCCTGACCACCAATGCTTCAATTCTCACTCTGGAAAAAGCGCAGCTGCTGAAAGCTGCGGGTCTGGGCCGAATTACGGTGAGTCTCGATGCGATCGAGCCAGAGACTTTCATGCGCATGAATGACATGCAAGTCACGGTCGAGAAAGTATTACAAGGCATCGAAAATGCTCATCGTGCAGGCTTCGACACGATTAAGGTCAATATGGTCGTGCAGAAGAACATTAACGAAGATAACATCCTACCAATGGCGCGTTATTTCAAGAATAGCAATGTCATTCTGCGCTTCATTGAGTATATGGATGTGGGCAATACTAATGGCTGGAATATGGCGGCGGTCGTCTCTGGAAGCGAAATTGTGCGCATTATCAATCAAGCATTACCACTTGAGCCGGTGGATCCCAACTACCGTGGCGAAGTCGCCAAGCGTTGGCGTTATCAGGATGGGACAGGGGAGATAGGCTTAATTACTTCAGTGACTGACGCTTTTTGTGGTGATTGTAATCGTATGCGTTTATCGGCCGAGGGAAGTCTGTATACCTGTTTATTTGCCTCCAAGGGTACCGACTTACGACGCTTACTGCGCGAGCAGGCAGGTGATGAATATATTAATGAAGTGATCGCCAGCACATGGCGAGAGCGCAGCGATCGTTATTCAGAACTGCGGGGACGCGCTGAACAAACGATGCACAAGGTTGAAATGTCCTATATCGGTGGCTGAAGCTAGTCTTTATCAGCGACTCGGCGGCCGATCTACTGTCCACCAGTTGGCTAACCGTTTCTACGATATCATGCAGCGTGAGGCCTCTGCGCAAACACTCCTCGAGCTGCACCCACAAGACTTAAGACACTCGCGTAAACGACTGGAAAACTATCTATGTGAATGGTTAGGTGGTCCAAAATTATTCGGGACAGCCTATGTTAATCCTGACTGGATTAAACGCCGCCATCAGCATCTCGCAATCGGTTTTGAGGCGCGTGATCAATGGTTATATTGCATGCGCTTGGCCATGCACGAGTTAGCCCTTGATTCAGATCTGCAGTTCGCCTTGAATAAAGAATTCTTTAAGTTGGCGGGTTATATCCGCAATCAGGTCTAACTGTACTAGCTCTCTCGTAGGCGTGGAATTAGCTCGACCAGATTGCATGGACGATGCCGATAATCCAGTTGTTCATGGATCAACTTATCCCAAGCATCTGCGCACGCACCCGATGAACCGGGCAAACAGAAAATATAGGTCCCATTAGCAACCCCTGCGAGCGCACGCGATTGCAGGGTAGAGGTACGAATCGACTCAAACGATAATACCCGGAACATTTCGCCAAAGCCCTCAATCTCTTTATCCAGTAGGGGTTTGATTGCCTCTGGAGTGCCATCACGTCCGGTCACGCCAGTGCCACCGGTGGTGAGAATGACTTGTGGCTCGGACTGCGCAATCCACTGCGACACCTGCGCGCGGATCTGATAGATATCATCCTTAACAATGGCTTTCTGCTGCAGTCTATGACCGGCTGATTGCAAACGCTCGACCAGTAAGTTGCCGGACTTATCATCTGCTGCGGTGCGCGAGTCAGAGATAGTCAAAACACTGATTGAAAGGGCAATTAAATCTCTATTTTTATCTATCATAGGCTATCTAGCACATGGTTGTGGCGAATGTGAACCTGCTTAAAGGATCTGAGTATGCGACATTAAAAATTGACTCACAAGCCAGTTAGCCAGCGTATCACCGGATATGATATTCACAATATCTGATTACATACTCACACTGTCGAAGTAATCAGACAGTAGTTGCTGGGCACGCTCAAGCTGATCATCAGCGACTACGACTCTAATGAGATCTGAGGCCGGTAACTCACCCATCGCCCCCTGTAAATATTCGCCCAGAATAGCCGCTTCGATATGCTCTGTTGTGAGCAGATTTTTGATTAAATTGGCCTCAATTAAGTCCTGTGCATGGATGAGGGTTTTCACTATATTTTGCCACCCTGAGTGATTATTATAGTGTCTCTATTATCGCACAACTGAAACCCCTTATTGTGAAAATTGAAATCCTGGAACACAGCTACGATCCTTATCAATGGGTGCAGCTGTATGAGCAACAGCGGCACTCAGAGCAGCCAGCCTTTGGGGCGACGGCGATATTTTTCGGTACCATGCGTGATTATAATGAGGGCGATGAAGTGACGGCCATGGTGCTAGAGCATTATCCGGAAATGACAGACAAGTTTTTGCACAAGCTTGCGCAACAGGCGGTAGACGAGTGGGGCTTGATTGATATCGCTATTGCTCACCGGGTGGGTGAGATTCTGCCTGGCGATGCCATCGTCTGTGTCGCGGTATGGAGCAGCCATCGAAAAGCAGCCTATGAGGCGAATCGGATGGTCATGGAAGCGCTCAAATCACAGGCACCATTCTGGAAAAAAGAGACCCTACTGGAAGGCAGTCGCTGGGTTGAGAAAAATACTCCTGGGTTCTGATATCGCCCTATTTGTTCTCTACAACTTAAGCCAAGGACATAGTCAGCATGAGTAAGATGAAATGGAAAATTCATCAACAAGCCAGAGTGTATGATGGTCACTTTAAAGTCGACCAGCTGCAATTATCATATGCCAAGTTCGCAGGTGGTGAGTGTACCAATGTGCAGCGTGAGTTAGTCCATCGTCAGAATACGGTCGCCGTGTTGCCCTATGATCCGGTGCAGGACAAAGTGGTTATTGTGGAACAATTTCGGGTTGGCGCTATGGCTGGCAGATCCCCCTGGTTGAAAGAAATTGTGGCAGGATTACGTGCCGAACATGAGCAGCCCGAGCACGCCGCCAGACGCGAATGTCATGAGGAGACAGGTTGTGTAGCAACGGAACTTTTGCCAATTTCAGAGTTCTATACCAGTCCCGGTGGTCTGGCAGAGTGGGTCCAGTTATATCTGGCGAGAGTAGCGGTTGACGACATCCAAGTGCATGCGGGTCTGGCGCAGGAAAACGAAGATATTCTCGTCAGTGCAGTGCCTTTGCAGGCGATCCCAAGCATGCTCAGTGAGGGTGAAATGTGCTCCGCTATTGGTATTATTGCCTTGCAATGGTTGTTGGTTAATAAATCATCAATCAGACACACCTGGTTAGCATCCAGTGCAGATTGAGCGACGTGTTTTGGTATTGCTAAGCGCACATTGATAGCCACCCAGGCAGGAATAAATCACTGATTTGTGAGAAGCTTGCAGTGTGCTTGCCTTTGGGGTAAAAATCTCACGCGTTAAGTCCACATAAAACTAACAATAATAATGCTCAACACATGATAGAAATCAGTAATCTAGTCAAAACATTCGGCCGCTTGACCGCAGTCGATAATCTCTCTTTTAAGGTCGAATCGGGTGAGGTTCTCGGATTCTTAGGGCCTAACGGCGCTGGTAAATCAACGACCATGAAAATGGTGACAGGTTTTCTAGCGCCAAGCTCCGGCACAATCAATGTCTGTGGCCATCCAGTCGAGGGTGATGCGCGCGCAGCGAAACAACATATTGGCTATCTCCCTGAGGGCGCCCCCAGTTATGCGGAGATGACCGCGCAACAATTTCTGTCATTTATTGCCGATGTGCGGCAACTCACCGGTAGCCACAGAAAGGATCGCATCGATACGGTGATTCAACAGCTCCATTTAGAACAAATAATTAATCGTCCGATTGAGACACTATCCAAGGGGTTTAAGCGGCGGGTCGGTCTGGCACAGGCCATATTACACGATCCTCAAGTGTTGATCTTGGATGAACCCACCGACGGGCTTGATCCTAATCAAAAATATGAAGTGCGTGAACTCATCAAGGGTATGGCGAAAGATAAAATTGTTGTTATCTCGACGCATATTCTGGAAGAGGTCGACGTGATCTGCTCACGTGCCATTATCATTGCCAATGGACGTATTTTGGTCGATGACACACCGCAAGCCCTGTTGGCACAATCACCCAGCGGCCGTATGGATGACGTATTCCGACAAGTCACTGCAGCGGAGAATGTATCATGAGCAATCTTACAATTAAAAATGTTGGCGTGATCTTTAAACGTGAGTTGCAAAGTTATTTTGCCACTCCAGTCGCTTACGTATTCATTGTCATTTTTCTAGTCTTGAGTGGCGCCATGACATTTAATCTGGGTAGTTTCTATGAACGTGGTCAAGCTGATTTGGCACCTTTCTTTAATTTTCATCCCTGGTTGTACTTGTTTTTAGTGCCTGCCATTTCGATGCGCTTGTGGGCCGAAGAACGCAAATCTGGCAGCATAGAATTATTACTCACGCTACCCATCACCATGCTGGAAGCGGTCATTGGTAAATTTTTGGCGGCCTGGCTATTCACCGCCTCAGCACTGGCCTTGACCTTCCCACTGTGGATCACTGTTAATTACTTAGGTGACCCCGACAACGGCGTTATTCTAGCGGCTTACATCGGCAGTCTGCTGATGGCTGGAGGTTTTCTTGCCATTGGTGCATGCGTATCGGCCAGTACCAAAAATCAAGTCATCGCCTTTATCATCAGCGTGGTTATATGCTTTGCTTTTCTGTTAAGTGGTTTTCCCATCGTATTAGATTTTTTCCGTGGCTGGGCACCACAGCCAGTGGTTGATGCTATCGCATCACTGAGCTTTTTGACCCACTATGCCTCGATCAGTAAGGGTGTCATCGATATCCGCGATATCATTTATTTTGCCACTTTGATAGGCGCTTGGTTATACGCCAATGCGGTCATTATCGAAATGAAGAAGGCGAGTTAAGTTATGCATAATAAAACTACTCTCAGTTACAGTGGTCTGGTCGTGCTGGCGTTCCTCTTTGTATTGATCAATATGCTCAGTGGCAATCTGTTGAAAGGTTCGCGTATCGATCTGACCGAGAATCGTCTGTATACCTTATCTCAGGGCACCTTGAATATTGTGCAAACTATTCAAGAGCCGATTACTCTGCATTACTTTTTCTCCGATCAAGCGAGTAAGGACATACCCCAACTGCGTACTTATGCCAAGCGTGTCAACGAGCTGTTGCAGGAGTATGCGCAACTATCAAAGGGTAAAATCACCCTCAATGTAATTGATCCAGTGGCTTATTCAGAGCAGGAAGATCAGGCGACTGAGTTTGGCTTGCAAGGTGTACCTACTGGCGCCACCGGACAAAGCATTTATTTTGGCCTCGCGGGCAGCAACTCGGTTGGCGACACCGAGACAATTGCCTTCTTTCAACCGAATAAAGAACAGTTTCTAGAGTACGACGTCAGTAAGCTGATTTACACTTTGACCAATACCAAAAAACCCGTGGTCGGTTTGTTGTCCCGCGTACCTATGTTTTCCTCATTTGATGTTGAGACTCAACGTATTCGAGATCCTTGGGCGGTCACGACCCAACTGCAACAGTTATACGATGTTCGTAATATCGATTTCGCAGAGGGAAAATTTGCCGACGACTTAGAAGTATTAATGGTCGTGCACCCGAAGGATTTAGGACTGAAAACACTGTATGCCATTGACCAATTCGTTATGCAGGGCGGTAATCTCATTGTTTATGTCGATCCCTATGCAGAAGCTGATGTCCCTGCAATGGATCCTAATTCACCTATTGAAGCCGAAGGCGTGCGCAGCTCAACATTGAATAAATTATTCGCTGCTTGGGGCATTGATTACACCCCAGCACAGGTATTGGGTGATCGTAAATATGCACTCACAATTGATACTGGCAATGGCCAGCAGGCACGTCATTACGCAATCCTAGGTCTGGACAAGAGCGCCTTGGCGGATGACAACGTGATGACCTCAGGCTTGGATGTAATCACCATGGCCATGGCCGGGATGGTTAAACCGCAAGCTGATGCCGAGGTAGAATTTGAAGCGCTCATTCAGAGTAGTACCGAGGCGATGCCGTTTGAAAGCGCCAAGTTCCGCTTCTTGCCTAAGGTATCCAGTCTGGCTGAAGGCTATGCCGCCACCGGTGAAAACTATGCCGTCGCTGGACGCTTTGCCATGCAGCCACAGTCAGCATTTCCTGAAGGCCCCCCAGCAGACGCTGAAGTGAGCCAGGCCCACATTGGTCAGGCCACCGAGCGCGTGAATATTGTTGTCGTGACGGATGTGGATATGTTGACTGATCGGATGTGGGTGAATGTGCAAGACTTCCTCGGTCAAAAGATTATGGACGCATGGGCATCGAATGGAAACTTTGCAGTCAACATTGTGGATAATCTGCTCGGCAGTTCCGATCTAATCAGTGTGCGCGGGCGTGCTACAGCGACTAAGCCCTTTACCCGCGTAGAAGCTCTGCGGCGTGATGCAGATGATCAGTTCCGTGCACAAGAGCAGGCGTTACAAAATAAGCTGCGTCAGACCGAACAAAAAATCAGCCAGCTACAAGCTCAGCGGGATGATGACAGCGCACTCATGATGAGTGATGAACAACGTGCAGAAATTGCCCGCTTCCAGGATGAGAAACTGCAAGTGCGTAAACAGCTGCGCAAAGTACGCCATGAGTTAGATAAAAATATTGAGTCACTCGGCAACTGGCTGAAAGCGATTAACATCGGCCTGATGCCATTGGTGCTAACCATCATGGCGCTGCTCCTGTCGGCTGTACGGGCCAAGAAACGGGTGCAACATCATACTCACTCATGAACTAAACAGGTGTTCGTCCAGCAACTATGAATAGTAAATCATTACTCGCGCTCATCCTGCTGACGCTATTAGGTGTAGGCGGCTACTACATCTCCAGTCAACAAAACAGTATCAATCGCTCGGCATCGATAGGTGAGGTCTTACTTGCTGACGTATTACCGCATGTTAATTCGATAGAGAAAATTATCATCACTGGCGCAGGCAATACGACCGTGGTTACGCTCCACAAACAGGGTGGGACTTGGCAGGTGGCGGAGCGTGATAATTATCCTGCCGAGATTGCCACAATACGTAGCCTGGTAGTGGCCTTACTCGAAGCTCGAATGCTGGAAGAAAAAACCTCCAATCCAGACTTATATGCACGTTTAGGCGTTGAAGCTATCAGCCATGCAGATGCCCAAGGTATGCAAGTCACACTGTATTATGCCGATCAATCCGCTGCTCTCATTATCGGTAACCCAGGACCACAGCTGAACAAGAATCGTTATGTGCGTGAGCCGGATGCGGCAACCACTTGGCTAGTGGATCAGAAAATTGATGTTAAGCATGAACTTACTCACTGGTTAGAGAAAGACTTGTTCAGCATCGAACCGGAACAAATCACTCAGGTCGCAGTCACTGTAGCGGACAGTGCAACCATGCTGATCGAACATCAGCATGACACCAACACACCAGAGGGAAGTCATTTCAAAGTAACAAATTTGAGTGATCCCAGGGCGCAGGTCGTGGATGCCGAGTTGCAACAAATCAGCAATGCCTTATCGTCTTTCCAACTACTGGACGTGGCCACAAGGGAAATAATAGCCGGGCATAGCGCCAGCTTAAATATTGAGTATCAACTCAACGATGGCAGTGTCATTGCGCTAGAAGCCTATGATCTCGACGGGCAGCGCTACGCTGTTATTAATGTCAGTGGCCCAGCTGAGTTCGTGACCCGTGTGCAAGAGAAATCCCAAGGACGAGTGTTTAAGTTGCCCAATGTGAGTTATGAGGCGATGTTTAAAAGGGAAGAGGATGTGCTGGTCATCACTGAAGACATGCTCAACTAAATTCTACTCAGCCGGCACGATACGGCGTTGAAAGCACCCTCAAAAAATCTCATTTACTACATGTAAACTCGATTGTTTTCGAGCACTTTCGCCTTGTCTCGCACTTGCCTGAGCGAATTTAAGGAATTTTTTTATACAATTCATACCAGTGGTATTCCTTTTACATTCTGGATCCACTAGCCATGCTTTTGCCTTTCCTATGAAGTCCCTAATGTAATTACAGATCAGACTGAAACTAGTTGATATGAAACTTAAGGTAATACGAACAAACAGTTATGGCTGTGACTTTTGATGCCTAGATTATGGTTATTTGACCGCTATAGAACTGCGCGCTATATCTCATCACGCAAAATGATTGGCTTAGCCAGCCGATAGCTCAGCGTTCACTCTATTTATTCTTGTGCTGAAGCCTGCCAATATCAGATTGCAGGCCGGATTGATTGATGATTGATTTAAAGTAGGCAAGACAGGAATGATCGGCTGATAGGAAGATACTTGAGAGTTCTATTAATATTTTTACCTTCAGTTTATCGTTGATGTGGCTTCTGTGTAATTCAATAGTGCGCACGCTGAGATTCAGTTTATAAGCAATTTCTTTGTTTCTTATTCCTAGCATTAATAGTGATAAGATTTGAAACTCTCTTTTTGATAATTGAGTGATTCTACTTATCAATTTAACACAATCTTGATTCTTTGAATTTTCAGTAGGGATGATATGACTATAGCTATTGATAAGCTCTCTGCTGTCTTGTAATAGCTGCCGGGATACGTTTATTTGCTGAGTACTATCTGCTCGTCATGCCAGTCAACATTAATGCAGTCACCGGCCATGAACTCACCCGCTAGAATAGCTTTTGCCAGCGGTTGTTCGACCAGTTCGACAATGGCTCTTTTGAGAGGGCGGGCACCATATGCAGGATCAAAGCCACGTTGACCAATTAATGTCACCACCTGATCAGACACATTGAGCGTCAGTTCTTGCGCTTGCAGACGTTGATCCAATGCATCCAGTTGAAGCTGGGTGATGATTGCGATTTGCTCTTGGCCCAACGGATTGAAAATAACAGTTTCATCGATGCGATTAAGGAACTCAGGCTTGAACACTGCGCGTAGCTCTGTATCCAGCATCTGACGCAGATCAGCCTCACTATTATTTTGCGCAGCAAGAATGCGGTCACTGGCAATATTTGAGGTCATGACAATAACACTGTTACGGAAATCGACGGTGCGTCCATGGCTATCGGTCAGGCGTCCATCATCCAATACCTGCAGGAACAGATTGAATACATCTGGATGTGCTTTTTCGA
>DDIE01000070.1:0-234 GCA_002338385.1 Proteobacteria bacterium UBA1858 | reverse complement strand
TGTGCTTTTTCGATTTCATCAAATAGAATAACGCTATAAGGTTTCCGTCGTACCGCCTCAGTCAAGTAGCCACCTTCTTCATAGCCGACATAACCCGGTGGTGCCCCTATTAATCGTGATACTGCGTGTTTCTCCATAAATTCCGACATATCAATACGCACCATCGCGGCTTCTGTATCAAACAGAAATTCTGCCAACGCTTTACACAGTTCGGTTTTACCGACACCGGTCGGA
>DDIE01000003.1:21554-21738 GCA_002338385.1 Proteobacteria bacterium UBA1858 | reverse complement strand
CAATATTTGCAATATCGCATGGCTTAGATACCTGGATACTCTTCAGAAGCTTTGTCAGCAGCCCTGTGCGATTACAGGTGCAGATTGCAAGTGTTATTTGAGGTTTTTTATTATCCATTGAATGTATACTTACGATTTGGTGACATGATGTGTGTCATAGAAAGCATACATTATATGACATTAA
>DDIE01000003.1:16331-21255 GCA_002338385.1 Proteobacteria bacterium UBA1858 | reverse complement strand
TTATATGACATTAATGTCATATAATGTATGCTTTTTTTTTTTGCCTCAGTGAGTCCGTAATCTTCTAAGCATCGAATCCAACCAATCAATATCAATTAGATACATGCGATATAATAGTTGAAAAATTATTTCTAAGACACACACATAATATTCTGGGTCATTTTAAATGATGATATTAAATAATAAGGCGTATATGTTCAGGCCGTTATGGGCAGGCTTTTATTGTTTGGATATTAGGTACTGAATTGAGTGCAGTGTTCCATAGAGCTAGTTTTTCTTGTTTATTATAGATCTTTGCAACTGTTTCTAGCTTCAACTGCAAATCATGTTGCTGGCAAATTAGAAATTTCTGTACGGTCTTATATGTTGATTCCTAATAAAGTAATCCTATGAAAATACTCGTCACAGGGGGTGCTGGTTACATTGGCTCACATATGAGTCTCATCCTGAGTGCTGCAGGTCATGAGGTCTGTGTAGTGGATAATCTGGTCTCAGGTCAACGCAGCGCGCTCAAAGGTCATCAGTTTTATCAATGCGATATCCGAGATTATGAGCAGCTGACACACATATTCAGCAAAGAAAATTTTGCCGCCGTAATGCACTTTGCCGGCCATATTGAGGTAGCCGAATCGATTAATAATCCCAGCAAGTACTATGATAATAATGTGCGCGGCAGCCTGAGTTTACTCGACTGTATGATCAAACATGAGGTCAAACAGCTGATCTTCTCGTCAACCGCCGCGGTCTATGGCACACCGGAGGTCAGCCCGCTGGATGAAAGCCACCCTACCCGGCCAATTAATCCTTATGGTCAAACTAAACTCATTATTGAGCAGGTCCTGGCTGACTATCAGCGCGCTTATGATTTGAATTTTGTTTGCCTGCGTTATTTCAATGCTGCCGGTGCTGACTACAAAAATGGTATTGGTGAATCACATCAGCCTGAAACACATTTGATTCCACTCGTGTTACAAACTGCCTCAGGCAGACGATCCTCGATTGCGATATTCGGCAACGACTACGCCACCCATGACGGCACCTGTATACGTGACTATATTCATGTCATTGATTTATGTGAGGCCCATCTGCTGGCACTGACCTATCTGCTTGAAACAGGCAAAAGCGGTCATTTTAATCTGGGTAATGGTACCGGCTTCAGCGTTCAGGAAGTGATTGCAACTGCCAGACAGGTGACTGGCAAAGAGATCCCAGTCCAACTAGAGTCTCGTCGAACTGGTGATCCCGCACTATTAGTGGCCGATGCGAGCCAGGCAAAAGCTATTCTAAATTGGCAACCCAAGCACGATCAGCTCGATGACATGGTCAGTGATGCTTGGCAGTGGGAGCAGCGATTAGCCAGTAATTAATGCACACTCACTAGAACGGAATATCATCATCTAGATCATCGCTCATGGCGGGTGCAGGCTTAGGAGTACTGGCAGGTTGCGCCGCACCAAAGCCTTGGTCATCCGTGCCGGGTGCGTCCATGCCGGCTGAACCACCACGTCCACCTAACATTTGCATATCGTTAGCGACTATTTCAGTGGTATAACGATCGCCACCATTTTGGTCTTGCCATTTGCGCGTTTGCAAACGTCCTTCGATATAAATTTGTGATCCTTTACGCAAATACTCTCCTGCAATCTCCGCCAGACGCCGAAACAGCACCACACGATGCCACTCGGTACGCTCTTGCTTATCGCCCGAGGTTTTATCGGTCCAGCTCTCTGATGTGGCAATACTGATATTACACACGGCCTGTTGGCTAGCTGTGAATTTAACTTCTGGATCCTGGCCTAAATGGCCAACTAAAATTACCTTGTTTATTCCTCGTGATGCCATAACTGCCTCTTTGTAGTATTTTTATATGTGACTGACAATTCAGTTGCAAGTCCCCTCTAGCCAATAAAATCGATCTGCAACTGATTGAATTTTTTTGTTTTAAATAGCGCCCTGTCCGTTTTAATGTAAGCAATTTGCTGTTCACTGATCACAGTAATGTCAGCCACCCCTTGTAAGCCATGACACTGCTGCAGAAAGTCTTCGCGTTGATGTTGGGCGATATCCTTAAGATCAACAGTGAGCGTTTTATAGCTGACTGGACTGCTCATCGATAATGCTACTAGAAACCATAACAAAAACATAACGAAAGCGAAAAGAAATACGCCGTTATGACCAAAATTCTGCACCAGCGCGCCTGCCACCACGCCACCAGCAAAGGCTCCAAGAAACTGGCTACTGGAAAAAACCCCCATGGATAAGCCTTTACTGACTGGATTACTCAGTTTCGACACCTGCGAAGGCATGCTAGCCTCCAATAGATTAAACCCCCAGAAAAAGAGCGTCAGGGCGATAAAGAATGTGCTCAGGGTCTGGGGTTGAGTGAACATGATGAGATGACTGAGTGCGCACAACGCGATCGAAAATAAGAAGGCTAATTTCGTTTTAGCCCGTTTTTCCGAAATAATAATGACTGGCACCAATAAGACGATTGAGATCAGCATGACACTGAGGTAGATCTGCCAATGACTCTCTGCAGCCAGCGTGAACTGATCGCGCAGGATCAGCGGCACCACCACGAAGATGGCCGTCAGTACCATGTGTAATATGAATACACCCAGATCCAGCCGCAGCAGCTGCCCATCACTGATGACTGACTTGAGGGTCGCACGATCTAGCGTTGCATGCTCAGTAGTTTGCATCGGCGTGGGAATCATCAGCGTCAGAAGCGCAATACTGACAGCCGCCAGTAAGGCGGTTAACCAAAAAATCCCCTTGACCCCGAACCACCCCTCTAAGATTGGCCCGAGTATCAATGCCAGCATAAATGCAGCACCGATACTTGCACCGATAACAGCCATGACTTTGGTGCGATGTTCTTCCCGGGTGAGGTCAGATGCCAACGCCATAATTACTGATGCGATCGCCCCCATACCCTGCAGTGCACGACCGATAATGACGCCATAAATCGAGCCCGAGGTCGCCGCCACAATGCTGCCCAGCAGGAATATGCATAAGCCAATAATAATCACTGGTTTACGACCCGCACGGTCGGACCAGGCACCAAATGGAATCTGAAATAACGCCTGTGTCAGGCCATATATACCTATTGCCAACCCGACCAATAGCGGTGTGACCTGATCTAGATTCTCCGCATAAATAGCAAATACGGGCAGGATCATGAATAGCCCAAGCATGCGCGTGGCATAAATTAGCGCCAGCGAAATAGCTGTTTTGCGCTCGATCGCATTCATAGCGTGTTCCCCATATCGTATTTGGCTAGGTCGTATTCAGCTGACTGCAGGTGTCGTTGTGTCTAACAGGCTTTGTCTAAGTCCGCGCTAAGTATCTTTGCGTTGAGTAGACATATGCACGTATATTAGCAAGTTTAATTCTTCCGAGATACGCGCATGGCAGCAATACATATTCGCGGGGCCCGTACCCACAATCTGAAAAATATTGATCTCGATTTACCGCGCGATGAATTGATTGTCATTACTGGCCTGTCTGGCTCAGGCAAGTCCTCACTGGCCTTTGACACCATTTTCGCAGAGGGTCAGAGACGCTATGTAGAGTCCTTGTCTGCCTATGCACGTCAGTTCCTAGCACGCATGGAAAAGCCCGATGTGGATCATATTGAGGGCCTCTCGCCTGCCATTTCAATTGAACAAAAATCGACCTCCCATAATCCTCGCTCGACGGTAGGCACGATCACTGAAATCTATGATTATCTGAGATTATTATATGCCCGCGTGGGGACACCTCGTTGCCCGGAGCATCATATTGATCTGAATGCGCAGACCGTCAGTCAAATGGTCGATAAAATCATGCAATTACCGAGCGACAGTCGCATGATGTTACTGGCCCCCGTGGTACAAAACCGCAAAGGCGAACATTTACAACTCTTACAGGGGCTGCATGCGCAGGGATTTTTACGCGCCCGCATCGATGGGGAAGTATACGAACTGGATGATCCCCCAAAATTAGATTTGCGCAAAAAACATAATATCGAAGTCGTCGTCGACCGCTTCAAAATCAAACCTGAAATTGAATTACGGCTGGCAGAATCATTGGAAACTGCTTTAAAACTCGCTGATGATGTCGCTCAAGTCGCCTACATTGATGCGCCAGATAAAGAGCCAATTCTATTCTCAGCTAAGTTTGCCTGTCCGGTGTGTGGCTACAGTGTAAGTGAACTTGAACCACGTTTATTCTCATTCAATAACCCGATCGGTGCTTGCAGCGTATGTGATGGCTTGGGTACAGAAGATTACTTTGATCCTGAACTGATCGTTAATTCCCCCCAATTAAGCTGTGCTGGTGGAGCTATTCGTGGCTGGGATCGACGTAATGCGCATTATTTTCAGATGATTCAATCACTTGCTGAACATTACCAATTTGACATTAACACCCCGTATGGACAACTGACGGAAGATATTCAAGACCTCCTGATGTATGGCAGCGGTAAAGAAATTATTGCTTTCAGTTATGTTAATCAAAAAGGTCGCACCACCACTAAGCAACATGCCTTTGAGGGCATTATCCCGACTATGGAGCGACGCTATCATGAGACCAGCTCGAATTTAGTTCGCGATGAGCTCAGTAAATATTTGGCCACCCAACCCTGCAGCAGTTGCCATGGTGACCGTCTCAATGTGCAGGCCCGCAATGTATTCATCAATGATGCTAATTTACCGTCATTGACGGCTATTTCAGTCCAGCAAGCTCTGGATTTCTTTAACACCCTGGATCTGGATGGTCAAAGTGCTCAAGTGGGCGCTAAAGTCATTCTAGAGATTCGTGATCGCTTATCATTTCTAGTCAATGTCGGTCTTGACTACCTATCTTTGGAACGTAGTGCCGATACGCTCTCTGGTGGTGAAGCTCAGCGTATCCGTTTGGCCTCCCAGATAGGCTCAGGCCT
>DDIE01000003.1:10273-15953 GCA_002338385.1 Proteobacteria bacterium UBA1858 | reverse complement strand
CGCTTGCTTGAGACACTGACACGCTTACGTGATTTAGGTAATACGGTGATCGTGGTTGAGCATGATGAAGAGGCGATTCGAGCCGCAGACTATCTAGTGGATATTGGTCCGGGTGCCGGCTGTCATGGGGGTGAAGTGGTTGCCCAAGGCACAGCCGAGCAAGTGTATAACAATCCAAAGTCGCTGACGGGCCAGTATCTATCTGGTCAGCGCGCAATCGAGGTGCCACAGCAGCGCACTGCCACCGACCCTGACAAACAATTAGTTGTCGAGGGCGTGTGCGGTAATAATCTCAAATCGGTGACGGCAGAATTCCCAGTCGGTTGTTTTATTGCCGTGACAGGGGTGTCGGGTTCTGGCAAGTCCACGCTTGTGAACGACACGGTGTATGCCTGTCTGGCACGTGCATTGAATAAATCCAGCATCCCCGTCGCCGAGTATGAGCGCATTGCAGGTATTGAGCACTTTGACAAAGTCGTCGACATTGATCAAAGCCCGATTGGTCGCACACCGCGCTCGAATCCTGCCACCTACACCGGTCTATTCACACCAATACGCGAGTTATTTGCAGGCACTCAGGAAGCACGCTCACGTGGTTACAATCCGGGACGTTTTAGCTTTAATGTCAAAGGCGGCCGCTGTGAAGCCTGTCAAGGTGATGGCGTCATTCGAGTGGAAATGCATTTCCTGCCCGATGTGTATGTGCCATGTGAGGTGTGCAAAGGCCAGCGCTACAATCGTGAAACCTTAGAGATCCGTTACAAAGGTAAAAACATCTTTGAGGTATTACAGATGACGATTGAAGATGCGCTGGATTTCTTTAATGCAGTACCGGTAGTTAAACGTAAACTTGCCACACTGGTATCCGTGGGGCTGACTTACATTTCGCTAGGACAAAGCGCCACCACCCTGTCCGGTGGTGAAGCACAACGGGTAAAACTGGCACGTGAATTATCAAAACGTGATACTGGCAAAACGCTCTATATTCTGGATGAGCCAACTACCGGGTTACATTTCTATGATGTTGAGCAACTATTGGGCGTGCTTCATCAATTACGCGATCACGGCAATACAGTAATTGTAATTGAGCATAATCTAGATGTGATTAAGACCGCGGACTGGGTGATAGACTTAGGCCCTGAAGGCGGGGCTGGTGGGGGCGAAATTATTGCCACCGGTACGCCGGAACAGATAGTCAAATGTAAGCAGTCTTATACCGGCAAATTCCTCAAGCCCTTGTTACAGAGAAAAGCGGCCAAGCGATAGCGCGCAGACATAAAAAAAGCCAGGCTATGCCTGGCTTGAGAAATTATCTTTGGGCGCGTTTATTCCGGTCGGTCAACCAGTTCTACCAACGCCATTGGCGCATTATCGCCAGCACGAAAACCGCATTTTAAAATACGCAAATAGCCACCTGGGCGTTCCTTATAGCGTGGACCCAACTCAGCAAATAATTTGCCTACTGCTGCTTTGTCACGTAAGCGTGCAAATACCAAACGTCTTTGCGAGACAGAATCAGTCTTAGCACGTGTAATTAAGGGTTCGATAACGCTGCGTAACTCTTTTGCTTTAGGCAGGGTCGTCTTGATGACTTCATGCTCAACTAAAGACACAGCCATATTGCGAAACATCGCATTGCGGTGTGAGTCTGTTCTGTTTAATTTTCTTCCTGAGTATCTATGGCGCATTTTATTTCCTGAAATCGTCGCTAGTCAGCAGCAGACTACTGTCTATAGGATTGTTTTACGTTCGTCTTGCATATGTGCTGGCGGCCAACTTTCGAGGCGCATGCCCAGCGAGAGCCCGTGCGAACCTAACACATCTTTAATCTCGGTAAGTGACTTTTTACCTAAATTAGGCGTCTTCAACAATTCAACTTCAGTGCGTTGTATTAAGTCACCAATGTAATAAATATTTTCAGCTTTGAGACAATTGGCTGAACGCACAGTTAATTCAAGATCATCCACTGGACGCATCAGGATTGGATCAATCTCTGCCTCTGCCATGACTTGCTCTTCCTGCTCATCACCCTGCAGATCAACAAACACCGTTAGTTGCTGTTGTAAAATCCCCGCCGCTTTGCGCACTGTTTCTTCGGGATCAACCGTACCATCCGTCTCTAATTCAATGATCAGTTTATCCAGGTTGGTGCGCTGCTCAACACGTGCACGATCGACTGAATAAGACACCCGTCGAACTGGGCTATAACTGGCATCTAGCAGTAACGTACCGATCGCACGTTCTTCGGTATTGGCTTGTTGTGTGGCAGGGACATAACCCCGACCCATAGCTGCCTTGAGTGACATATTCATGGATGCGCCAGACGTTAAATGGGCAATCACATGCTCAGGATTAACAATCTCTATGTCCTGATCGCCTTGGATATCCGCAGCAGTAATCACACATGGACCTGCTTTGTTAATGGTCAGCGCCGCTTCTGCTTTATCATGTAATTTAATCGCGACGCCCTTAAGGTTAAGCAGAATATCAACCACATCCTCCTGCACACCTTCGATTGCCGTGTATTCATGCAATACACCCTCGATTTGAGCCTCTACAATCGAACAGCCCGGTATCGAAGACAATAAAATTCTTCGTAGGGCATTACCTAGAGTATGACCAAAGCCTCGCTCTAGTGGCTCTAAAATTATTTTTGCATTCCGTGGGCTAGTGATATTTACGTCTACTAACCGAGGTTTGAGTAACTCACCTGTACTTGCCACGATATCTGACCTCTTTGCGCTGTTATTACTTAGAATATAATTCGACTACCAGTGACTCATTGATATCAGCCGATAGATCCGTACGTTCTGGTGCGGACTTGAACTTACCTGTCATTTTCTTGGTGTCGACTTCGACCCAGTCCGGAAAACCGAACTGTTCCGCTGTATTCAGCGAATCTTGAATTCTTAGTTGCTTGCGTGCTTTTTCACGCACTGCAATCACATCATCCGATTTACATTGATATGAAGGTATATTAACAATACTTCCATTGACCTCAATAGACTTATGACTCACCAATTGGCGACACTCCGCGCGTGTCACTCCGAAACCCATCCGATAGACTACGTTATCTAGACGACACTCTAACAGTTCTAACAGGTTCTCACCGGTAGAGCCTTTGCGTTGTGACGCTTTTTTATAGTAGTTGCTGAATTGCTTCTCCAGCACGCCATACATGCGACGTAGCTTTTGCTTCTCTCTGAGCTGCAAACCATAATCTGAAGTTCTACCGCGCTTATCACCATGCTGACCAGGTACTTTGTCAGCTTTACATTTGGAGTCTAATGGACGAAGTCGGCTCTTTAAAAACAGATCCGTGCCTTCGCGACGGCTGAGTTTGCATTTTGGTCCTAAATATCTTGCCATGGTGAACTACACTCTTCTTTTTTTCGGTGGACGACAACCGTTATGTGGAATCGGTGTGATGTCTGAAATATTGGTTATCTTGAAGCCTAGTGCATTAAGCGAACGCACTGCAGATTCGCGTCCTGGGCCGGGGCCTTTGACAAGCACATCTAAATTCTTCATGCCGTACTCTAAAGCCACATTACCGCATCGTTCCGCGGCGACTTGCGCTGCGAATGGGGTACTTTTGCGTGAACCACGAAAACCTGATCCACCTGAAGTGGCCCAGCAAAGGGCATTCCCCTGTCGATCAGTAATGGTAATAATCGTATTATTGAACGAGGCATTGATGTGAGCGATGCCATCAGTGACCGTTCTTTTCTGCTTTTTACGCGTACGTGTTGAATTAGCTGCTGCCATAGTTATCTAACCTTAATTACTATCGTTTGATAGGACGACGAGGTCCCTTGCGTGTTCGTGCATTTGTTTTTGTCCGCTGTCCACGCAGTGGTAAGCCGCGACGATGGCGTATCCCTCTGTAAGTACCAAGATCCATTAAACGTTTAATGTTCATGGATACTTCACGACGCAGGTCACCTTCAATCTGGAACTTGCCGACTTCTGTACGTAACTTCTCTACTTCCTCTTCAGTCAGGTCTTTAATTTTTACCGTCGGTAAAATGCCTGCTGCGGCACAGATTTCTCGTGCACGAGTACGGCCAATACCGAAAATCGACGTCAAACCGATTTCCGTATGTTTCTGTACTGGTATGTTGATTCCAGCAATACGTGCCACTATATGCTCCTAATTATCAGTTTCTAGTGTGTTTAAAATTTGACCGCGAATTCTACCAAACAAATTCCGGCTTGCAATTATTTAAGTCTCAACCTTGACGTTGTTTGTGTCTTGGATCAACGCAAATGACACGCACTACGCGGTTCCTACGTATGATCTTACAATTACGACAGAGTTTTTTAACTGATGCTCTTACTTTCATCTTTAACTTCCAAATATCGATCTAGCGGGGACGGCCAGCACGACCACCCTTCAAATTAGCTTTCTTCATCAATCCTTCGTATTGATTGGACATCAGATGTGACTGAACCTGAGCAATAAAGTCCATCACGACAACTACGATGATGAGCAGTGAGGTACCACCAAAATAAAACGGTACATTCCACTGCAGAATCAAAAATTCTGGCATTAGACAGACCAAGGTGATGTATATCGCGCCGACCGCAGTCAGACGTGTGAGCACCGTATCGATGTAGCGAGCACTTTGCTCACCGGGCCTAATACCAGGAATAAATGCACCTGAGCGTTTCAAATTGTCAGCTGTTTCACGCGAATCAAACACTATCGCCGTGTAGAAGAAACAGAAGAACACAATGGCTAAAGCATAGAACAACACGTACAGCGGTTGCCCGGGAGCCAATGTTGACGCGATGTCCTGCAACCAACCGAAGCCTTCAACACTGCCTGCCCATTGTGCCAATGTCGCAGGGAACAAAATTATACTGGACGCAAAGATCGGTGGTATCACACCTGACATGTTTAGCTTCAATGGCAGATGACTAGACTGCGCCTGATACATTTTTCTACCCTGCTGGCGCTGCGCATAGTTCACCGTAATTCTGCGCTGTCCGCGCTCAACAAATACCACAAAACCGGTCACGGCAATTGCCATCACAAATAACAGCAAAACTAAGCCACCGGACAACTCGCCAGTGCGTGCTAATTCGATCGTGCCGCCAAATGCGGCCGGCAAACCTGCCACGATACCGGCAAAAATGATAATAGAAATACCATTACCAATGCCACGTTCGGTAATCTGTTCACCTAGCCACATCAAGAACATGGTGCCGGTAACTAAACTAATTGCAGCAGTGAATACAAAGCCAGGGCCCGGGTTCAGGGCAATGCCTTGATTTTGCAATGCAATCGATACACCTATCGCTTGGAATGTGGCTAAAAACACGGTGCCGTAGCGTGTGTATTGGGTGATTTTACGTCGTCCTGCCTCACCCTCTTTTTTCAGTTCTTTCAGCGAAGGAATCACTGCACTCATCAGCTGCATGATGATAGATGCAGAAATGTACGGCATGATACCTAGCGCAAATATACTCAATCGTTCCAGAGCACCGCCTGAGAACATGTTAAACATGCCTAGGATGGTACTGCTCTGTTCCTCAAAAAATCTCGCCATCGCCGCCGGATCAATCCCAGGCGTAGGAATGAATGTTCCTATCCGGAACACTACCAGTGCGACCAACACAAACAGTAAACGCTGGTTAAGTTCAGATAATTGCCCTGAACCCCCCAGCTGGGCTG
>DDIE01000003.1:9629-9974 GCA_002338385.1 Proteobacteria bacterium UBA1858 | reverse complement strand
ATTGCCCTGACCCCCCCAGCTGGGCTGCCATTTTTTCGCGAGATGCAGACATGCTGTGCTGTTTAGTCTTCTATTTTTCCGCCAGCGGCTTCTACCGCTGCACGTGCGCCCTTGGTAAATACCAGGCCGCGTGTATGTACTGCTTGCGTGATTTCACCAGACAAGATCACTTTCACACGTTGGGTGAAAGCAGGCACCAGATTGGCGGCGATTAAGGCGGCCAAATCAACCACCTCTGTCTTGACCAAGGTTAATTCATGCAACCTTAGCTCAGCCGTGAGTTTAGCTTTAGCAGAGCGAAAACCAAACTTAGGCAGGCGCCTTTGCAAAGGCATTTGACCACCC
>DDIE01000003.1:0-9533 GCA_002338385.1 Proteobacteria bacterium UBA1858 | reverse complement strand
TCCCATTTAAGTTAATTTTATTTTTTAATTGCCCAGAAAGGAAAATCTTTACATCTTTTGCTTTATGCGAAACTATTTTTTTTTCTTTCAATATCTCGATCGTAATATTTTCGTTTCCATCAAATTCTAATTGGCCCAGTCTTACTCTAGCAGTGTTATTCTTTCTTGAAGTAAAACCACTTTTAGGTAATCTTCTTTGCAAAGGCATTTGACCACCCTCAAAACCGACCTTATGAAATCCACCCGAGCGTGACTTCTGACCTTTGTGACCACGTCCACATGTTTTACCCCAACCCGAGCCAATACCACGACCAACACGTTTACTGGAGCTGCGACTGCCAGCCGCGGGCTTTATATTATTCAGACGCATCTTATAATTCCTCTACCTTAAGCATGTATTGAATCTTGTTTATCATGCCGCGATTTTCAGGGGTATCGTTGACAGTCACCGGGTTATGGATTCTACGAATACCAAGACCACGTGCGCAGGCCTGATGTGACTTGAGACGGCCATGGATACTCTTGATTAATGTCACTTGTAATTGTTTGCTCATGGAACTATCTCTACGCTTAACCGATGATATCTTCAACGCGTTTACCGCGCTTAGAGGCAATAGAATCAGGTGACTGCATATCTTCTAAACCAGCAATAGTAGCGCGCACCACATTAATTGGATTACGCGAACCAATACACTTGGCCAAAACATTTCTGACACCCAACACTTCAAACACGGCACGCATAGCACCGCCAGCAATAATACCTGTACCTTCTGAGGCCGGTTGCATATGAACTTTAGCTGCACCATGAATACCGACTTTCGGATAATACAAAGTGCCATCTTTGAGTGGAATATGGGTCATGCTACGGCGCGCTTTTTCCATCGCCTTTTGGATAGCAATAGGAACTTCTTTAGCCTTGCCATAACCAAAACCAATCTTGCCTTCACCATCACCAACTACAGTTAATGCGGTAAAACCAAATTGACGACCACCTTTAACTACTTTAGCAACACGATTGACTGCGACTAACTTTTCTTGAAGTCCATCAGCGCTCTTAGTAGTGATTTCTGCTCCAGCCATAATTTACCTTTTAAATACTGCTTACTTTAAAACTCTAATCCAGCTTCTCGAGCTGCATCTGCTAATGCCTGCACACGACCATGATATTTAAATCCAGATCGATCAAAGGCTACTTTGGTAATCCCTTTATCCTTAGCACGCTCAGCGACTAACTTACCTACCAGCTTGGCCGCTTCTACATTACCGGTGTACTTAACATTGCCTTTCACTTCGCCATCCAGAGAAGACACACTTGTCAGCACCTGCGCAGAACCGTCATCTATAACCTGCGCATAGATGTGACGTGGTGTGCGATTGATACATAAGCGCATGGCGCCCTGGGCACGAATCTTAAAGCGTGTTTTTTTACCGCGACGTATTCTTGATAATTTTTTATCCATGACAATATTCTAGTTACACTATTTCTTCTTAGCTTCTTTACGAATAATGCGCTCATCTGCATATTTCACACCCTTGCCTTTGTACGGCTCCGGTGGACGATAAGCGCGAATCTCAGCAGCTACTTGACCAACACGCTGCTTGTCGTAGCCTTTAATGACTATTTCCGTTTGACTGGGTGTTTCTATGCTGATGCCCTCAGGTACCGGATATTCAACTGGGTGAGAGAAACCTAACGACAAATTTAGACTCTTGCCCTTGGCTTGAGCGCGATAGCCCACACCCACCAATTCTAATTTCTTTTCAAATCCTGTGGATACACCGACCACTAAATTATCCAGTAACGATCGCATGGTGCCCGCCATCGCCACAGCTGATGGAGTTTCTGGTTTAACTGACAGAGTTTTTTCATCCTGCAGGACTTGTACACTCGGATGAACGGCAAGGACCATTTCACCGACTTTACCTTTGGCTGTCACATTCTGTCCATCGAGCTTGATTTCTACGCCAGTGGGCAGTTCGACAGGTTTGTTTGCAATTCTAGACATAATTCTTCTATTGTTTATTCAACCGTACAGATGACTTCGCCACCCTGCCCATTTTCACGCGCTGTGCGATCGGTCATCACACCTTTAGATGTTGAGATAATCGCGATACCTAGGCCACCAATGACACGCGGCAGTTGTTCTGCACTTTTGTAAATACGTAAACCCGGACGACTGACTTTTTTGATTTTGTCGATAACTGGCTTACCCATGTAATATTTCAGCTCAACGATCAGATGTTTTTTAACGCCCTCACCCTCAACTGAATAATCCTTAATATAGCCCTCGTCTTTCAGCACCTTGGCGATAGACTCTTTAAATTTAGAGAATGGCATCTCTACAGCCACTTTATCCGCGCTTTGACCATTGCGGATACGCGTCAGCATGTCTGCGATTGGATCACTCATACTCATACTATTTCCCCTTTACCAACTCGCTTTAACCAGGCCTGGAATATCTCCACGCATGGCAGCTTCACGCAATTTATTGCGACCAAGACCAAACTTACGATAAAAGCCATGCGGCCTTCCGGTAATGTTACAGCGGTTACGTTGTCTTACTTTAGAAGCGTTACGCGGCTGCTTTTGGAGTGCCAGTGCAGCTGCTTCACGCTCTTCGTAACTTGTTGAGGCACTTTTAATGGTGGCCTTTAGCTGAGCACGCTTATTGGTATATTTCTTGACTGTACGTGCGCGTTTTTGCTCGCGTTGTACCATAGATGTTTTTGCCATCGATCTAGCCTCAGTTCTTAAATGGGAAACTAAAGGCAGCAAGTAGCGCCTTAGCTTCTGCGTTATTTGTTGCACTGGTGGTGATGCAGATGTCCATACCACGAATCGCATCTATCTTGTCATAATCAATTTCCGGGAAAATGATCTGCTCTTTCACACCCATGCTGTAGTTACCTCGTCCGTCGAATGATTTGCCATTAACCCCACGAAAATCTCGAATACGTGGAATAGCAATATTGATCAGTCGATCCAAAAATTCATACATGCGCTCTCTTCGCAAGGTCACTTTGCACCCGATTGGCCAATCATCACGTATATTAAATCCAGCAATCGATTTTTTGGATAATGTAACGACTGCTTTTTGACCCGCGATCTTTTCCATGTCACCGACTGCGTGCTCGATCACTTTCTTATCTTTTGTTGCCTCACCCAAACCCATATTGAGGGTGACTTTCTCAATACGAGGAATTTGCATGACATTGTCATACTTAAACTGCGCCATTAACTGGTCACGCACTGTGTCGTTATAAAACTGCTGCAACCTAACCATTACACATCCACCACTTCGCCATTAGATTTAAAGTAACGAACCTTAGTGCTGTCTTCTAAAGTCTTGATACCGACTTTGTCGCCCTTACCTGTCGCCGGGTTAAACAGCATCACATTCGATAATTGGATCGGCATTTCCTTATCAATTATGCCACCCGTCACGCCCTGATTAGGATTGGGCTTTTGCGACTTCTTGACCATATTGATATTTTCTACCAATACTTTCCCGTCAGCCTGTATGTTCGTCACGGTACCGCGACGACCTTTGTCTTTACCGGTGATAACAATCACTTCATCACCTTTTTTGATCTTATTCATAACGTTGTATACCGACTCTTATAGCACTTCAGGTGCAAGTGAAATAATCTTCATGAATTTCTCTGAACGTAACTCACGTGTTACCGGTCCAAAGATGCGTGTGCCAATGGGCTGCAATTGTGCGTTCAGTAATACAGCAGCATTGCCATCAAAGCGTATCAGTGAGCCATCTGCACGACGTACACCTTTCGCTGTTCTAACCACAACGGCGTTATAAACTTCGCCTTTCTTGACCTTGCCGCGCGGGATAGCATCTTTGACGCTGACCTTTATGACATCTCCAATCCCCGCGTAACGTCGATGCGAGCCACCCAGTACTTTGATACATTGTATTCTGCGTGCGCCACTATTATCAGCCACATCAAGATTTGATTGCATTTGAATCATTGCTTTTTCCCTCTATCCTGCGACTGATTGTTCGACCACTTCGACCAGGGTCCATGATTTCGTTTTTGACACTGGGCGACACTCACGGATAGTCACGATGTCACCGATGGAACACTGATTATCTTCATCGTGTGCGTGAATCTTGGTCGATTTACTCACGAACTTGCCATACAAAGCATGCTTCACGCGACGCTCTGTCAACACGACAATAGACTTATCCATCTTGTTACTGACAACTTTACCCATCAGCGTTCTTATTTTTTGTTCTTTATTTTCCATAGTCTTCTATAATTTATGCACGTGACATTTCATTGAGCACTGTTTTGATACGCGCAATATCTTTACGAATTCGAGAAAACTCATGGTTGCGCGTTGACTGCCCCATGGAATACTGCATGCGTAATTTGAACTGCTGCTTACGCAACTCTATCAACTCAGCTTTCAAGGACTGTTCGTCCTTAGCACGTAATTCTGTAGCACTCATTACATTATCGTCCTGTTAACAAATACCGTTTTAATCGGCAATTTGGCTGATGCCAGTCTAAATGCTTCACGTGCGAGATCTTCGGTCACACCTTCCATCTCGTATAGCATCTTACCGGGCTGTATTTTAGCCACCCAATATTCAACGTTACCTTTACCTTTACCCTGTCTAACTTCGAGTGGCTTTTTGGTCACTGGTACATCTGGAAACACTCGAATCCAGATTTTGCCGCCACGTTTAACATGGCGCGTCATAGCACGACGAGCCGCTTCAATTTGTCTGGCGGTTAAACGCCCACGGCCAACTGCTTTGAGACCAAAATCACCGAAGCTGACTTTATTTCCATTTTGCGCAAGCCCACGGTTTCTTCCCTTCTGCTGCTTACGAAATTTAGTTTTCTTTGGCTGTAACACGATTATTTATCTCTTGGGTTTAGGCCGAAGCTCGTTTAGCGTCGCTTGTTTCATCTTGGTTTTTGCTTTCCAGGTCGAACACTTCACCCTTGAAGATCCAGGTTTTGATACCAATGATTCCGTAGGTGGTTTCTGCCTCGGCAAAACCATAATCTATATCTGCACGTAAGGTATGTAGTGGCACGCGACCTTCTCTATACCACTCCGCACGTGCGATCTCTGCACCATTTAAACGTCCCGCAACATTGATTTTCACGCCTAATGCTCCTAGACGCATGGCGTTACTTACCGAACGCTTCATCGCACGTCGAAACATAATGCGACGCTCTAATTGCTGGGCAACACTCTCGGAGACTAATTGCGCATCAATCTCTGGCTTGCGAATTTCTTCGATGTTGATTTTCACATTATTGATATTGAGGTCCATACGCTTCGCTATTTCTTTGCGCAGCGCTTCAACATCTTCACCTTTTTTACCGATCACAATACCAGGACGCGCGGTATGTATGACTACAAAAGCAGCCCGTGCAGGTCGATCGATTTGGATACGACTGACAGATGCTTGTGATAGCTTGTCTTTGAGATATTTGCGAATTTCCAAATCACTATTCAAAAACTTCGCGTAATCTGCACCTTCGGCATACCACTTGGATGTCCAGTCAGTGGCAATGCCTAATCTGAACCCGGTTGGATGTACTTTTTGACCCATCGTTATCTCAATATATTAGCGTGTGGGTAACAGCCTAGCGGCCATCACTCACGGTTACAGTTAAATGACTTGTACGTTTAAGAATCTTACAGGCACGCCCCTTGGCACGCGGCTGGTGTCTTCTCATAGTGCGACCCTCATCAACAAAAATGGTCGCTATTTTTAATTCGTCAATATCAGCGCCTTCATTGTGTTCCGCATTAGCGATAGCAGAATTGAGTACTTTCTTGACTATGGCAGACGCCTTCTTGGGACTGAACTCCAATATTTCGACTGCTCGACTGACATCAAGACCACGAATTTGATCGGCAACCAAGCGGCATTTTTGCGCCGAGATATTGATATGTTTTAATTTAGCTGATACTTGCATAGTTACTCTCGAAAGTTATTTAACTTTCTTATCTCCAGCGTGTCCTTTAAAAGTTCGAGTTCCTGCGAACTCCCCTAACTTGTGTCCCACCATATTCTCAGATACCAGCACTGGAACATGTTGGCGGCCGTTATGGATGGCAATTGTTAAGCCCACCATTTCCGGTGAAACCATTGAACGTCGTGACCAGGTTTTGATAGGTTTACGATCATTATTGTCGCTCGCCACTTGTACTTTCTTAGCCAGGTGGTGATCGATATGGGGGCCTTTTCGTAGTGATCTTGGCAACGGTCTGTCCTCGTCCTATTACTGTTCTGTGAATACTGTTCTATTTTTTATTTCTGCGCCGGACAATCATATTGTCAGTGCGCTTGTTTTTGCGTGTCTTGAAACCCTTAGTTGGCATACCCCATGGTGAAACCGGATGACGACCACCTGAGGTACGACCCTCACCACCGCCATGTGGGTGATCAATTGGGTTCATTGCTACACCACGTACGGTCGGTTTGACACCACGCCAGCGACTCGCGCCAGCCTTACCTAATTTACGCAGATTATGCTCGGTATTACCGACTTCACCGACGGTCGCGCGACATTCTGATAGTACTTTGCGCATTTCACCGGAGCGTAAACGTAATGTTGCGTGAGCACCTTCACGTGCTACTAATTGAATTGCAGCACCAGCGCTTCGACCAATCTGCGCGCCCTTGCCTGGTTTCAGCTCAACACAGTGAACCACACTACCCACTGGGATATTTCTCAGCGCCAGTGTATTGCCGGGTTTGATTGGTGCCTGTAAACCTGACATCACGGGATCCCCTTGTTTTAATCCACGTGGCGCGATGATGTAACGCCGTTCCCCATCTGCGTATTTTAATAACGCCAGATTTGCTGTGCGATTCGGATCGTACTCTAAGCGTTCAACCACTGCAGGTATGTTGTCTTTATTACGCTTGAAGTCGACCGTTCTGTAGCGTTGTTTATGACCGCCACCTCGGTGCCGTGTTGTGATCCGTCCAGCATTGTTACGGCCACCTGATTTGGTTTTCTTTTCAACCAGTGACTTGACCGGTTCACCCTTGTGAAGTCCCTCAGATACCACGCGTACCTGAAATCGTCGTCCTGCTGAAGTTGGTTTTGCTTTTACTACGGCCATTATCTTTTCCAGTTATTCTTAGGCGTACTTATTCCATACCTGTAAGGTCAATATCATGACCTTCTTCAAGTCGTACATAGGCTTTTTTCCAGTCTTTACGCTTGCCAAAAGTGCGTCCGAAACGTTTCTGTTTGCCCTGCATATTGGTTGTTCTAACCACAGCCACCTTGACTTGGAACATTTGCTCTACGGCATTCTTTATTTCTTCTTTTTTGGCGTCCGGCAGTACTTTAAAAACATGTTGATTGGCACCATCAGCGAGCATGGCAGATTTCTCTGACACATGGGGGCTGACCAATACTTGTGCGAGGCGTTCTATACTCATTGTAACCACTGCTCCACTTCTTTAATTGCGTCCTCAGTAATCACCACATGCTCGAATTTAATTAGGCTGACAGGATTGATACCACCAATTTCATCAACATCTACATAAGACAGGTTGCGCACTGATAGGAATAGATTGTCGTCGCCCTTGTCGGCGGCAACAATAATGTAGGCAGACTCGACACCAAGATCGGATAACTTAGCGAGCGCATCTTTTGTTTTAGGCTGAGTGACTTCAAACTTATCAACAACACGCAGTCGTTCGGAACGAATCAGCTCCGAGAATATTGACGAATACGCTGCGCGCAACATCTTTTTGTTTATCTTTTGCGAAAAGTCACGTGGGGTGGCAGCAAACGTTTTACCACCTGAGCGCCAGATTGGACCACGTGTCGTACCCGCGCGCGCTCGACCGGTGCCTTTTTGACGCCACGGCTTAGCACCACCGCCGCTCACAGCAGAACGATTCTTATGTGCTTTGGTGCCCGCGCGTCCACCCGCTTGATAAGCGGTGACGACTTGATGCACAAGCGCTTCATTATACTCACGGCCAAATGTACTATCTGATACATCCACTGAGCTACCGTTAGTGACTTCAAGTTTCATGGTTATTCTGCTTATCTGTAAAGTATGTATCTAGGCAGTAACGACTGGCTTAACGACCACACGACCGCCTTTAGCACCAGGTACTGCACCTTTTATTAAAATTAAGTCGCGCTCTGAATCAACGCGAACGACAGTCAAGTTTTTAGTACTGACTTGTTCGCTACCCATATGCCCGCACATCTTCTTACCCTTGAATACACGCCCTGGTGTCTGACATTGACCTGTAGAGCCCGGTACCCGGTGAGAGATGGAGTTACCATGGGTGGCATCCTGTCCACGGAAGTTATGCCGCTTAATGGTGCCGGCAAAGCCTTTACCTTTGGAAATACCCGTCACTTGTACTTTTTGCCCTTCAGAGAAGAGATCGGCCTTGATCTCAGCGCCGACAGCCAATTCAGGCTGTTCAGCATCTTCTAGGCGGAATTCAAGCATGCCTTCGCCAGAGGTGACATTCGCTTTAGCGAAGTGCCCCGTGAGTGCCTTATTCACACGCGAGGGCTTGCGACTGCCATACGCGACCTGCACGGCACGATAACCGTCGTTGTCCTGTTCTTTTAATTGGGTGACGCAATTACTGTCGACGTGCAATACAGTGACTGGGACTGATGCACCATCTTCTGTAAACACGCGGGTCATGCCCACTTTTTTTCCAACAACACCTAAAGGCATAGTCTCAATCTCTTATATATAGTGTTCAAATTGGCAGTATGCCGCTTGGCCGCCTGCTCTAAATGCTAAAACCAGAGAGAAAAAAGCACGCCACCTTATGTGCATAAAGTGTTGATGCCTTTGAGTCGCTAGTTATCAGCGTTTCGCTCGGTATTTTTCACCACTGATCTTGCGCATGTGGCCCGGACAAGTATCACTTGACCGGGCCACAGGAAGCCGCGAATTATTACAGAAATCAGCCTCCATGGAAACTGCTTTCGCGGATTAATTCACGAAAATATCCGATTTATCGGATATTAATCTACCGTTTCGTCTAATTCTTGAGTACACCAGCGATATTACCGGTTTTATCCTCATGCGAGGGCCTTTTTTAAGGCCATCGATGATGTCATGCCAGAAGTAGCAAAACCCCCATTTTTTGGGGTTTTGCTTAATATCTCAGTTCAGGCGCTAGTTGAGCTTGATCTGAACGTCTACACCTGCAGCAAGATCCAGCTTCATTAAGGCGTCCACTGTCTTATCAGTTGGATCGACAATATCCATAATGCGCTTGTGCGTGCGGATCTCATATTGGTCACGCGCATTCTTATCCACATGCGGTGAAATCAATATCGTAAAACGCTCTTTGCGTGTAGGCAGAGGGATAGGCCCCTTTACGCGAGCGCCAGTACGTTTTGCAGTTTGTACGATTTCACTCGCTGAACGATCAATCAAACGATGATCGAACGCTTTTAATCTAATACGAATACGCTGACTTTCTGACATTTATTTTCTCTTTAGTTTCTGTTGTTACTTATTCGACGATCTTAGCGAC
>DDIE01000002.1:26592-43366 GCA_002338385.1 Proteobacteria bacterium UBA1858 | reverse complement strand
TTACCCCTGAAAACTGCCACTCATTAGTTGAAGGGGCGATCTATACACGTGCACCCAAAAACAAAAAAAATACCGCGCTGTTCATTGGTGGCAGTGACTTAGCTGCGGGCCAGGCACTATTCGCAGCCGTGCAGAATATTTTCTTTCAAAACTTCCGGGTATCAGTCATGTTGGATAGCAACGGCTGCAATACTACTGCAGCAGCTGGTGTGGCATTGATTTGTAATGCTATCGATGTGCGCGGCAAAACGGCTGTGGTACTTGCCGGCACCGGTCCTGTTGGTCAACGTGCTGCCGTCATGCTGGCCATGAACGGTGCTAATGTGCGCCTTACCTCGCGCAAGCTGGAACGCTCACAACAATCATGTCAACTTATGCAAGAACAGTTTGCTGTTGATTTGGAGCCCATGGTCGCAGCAGATGATGCCTCTATAGACGAGGCTTTGGCCGATGCACATATTGTATTCGGCGCTGGCAAAACTGGTATTCAGCTATTGACCGCAGCGCACTGGCAGGTACACCCTAGCCTGGAGATTATGGCGGATGTTAATACTGCCCCCCCGCTTGGCTTTGAAGGTATCGATATGATGGATAAAGATACTGAGCGCTATGGTAAACGGATTTTTGGTGGCATCGGTATCGGTGCACTCAAACTGCAACTGCACCGTGCATGCATTGCCCGCTTATTTGAGAGTAATGATTTAGTGCTAGACGCTAAAGAGGTGCTCGCAACAGCCAAGACCCTGCTCTAGAGGTTGACGTGAGACAACCGACCTTTGGCATTAAACGCATCATAAATGCCACTCTATTCTCATGGCGAGGCATTCAAGCAACTTGGCAAAGTGAAGCCGCTTTCCGGGAAGAAATCATTCTTTGCAGTGTGTTGTTTCCAGCAGCTTTTTGGTTAGGTGAAAACTTAACTCAAACGGCATTACTACTGCTACCCATATTTATCGTATTAGTGGTCGAATTATTAAATACTGGTATCGAGCACGCGATCGATCGGGTTGGCTATGAGCGCCATGAGCTCTCAGGTCTGGCCAAGGATGCTGGCTCCGCGGCAGTGTTTGTAAGCAACATGCTGACACTTCTGGTGTGGTCATTGGTCGCGCTGGATCGCTTTATTTTTTAACTCATTGTCAGCGTTTAGCCGGTCTTTTCTGGAGCTTTCTCTGCAACGTTCTGCGATGCATATTCAAGGCCCGCGCGGCGGCAGAAATATTGCCATCATGCTCGAGTAAAACTTTCTGCACGTGCTCCCATTCCAGACGCCGAACAGACAGCGGCGAGTGCGCAATCGGTAACTCTGTTGCTGGTTCGGATAGATGAAGTTTGTCCAAGATTTCCTGAATAGAAACAGGCTTAGTTAAATAATTTATGGCACCCAATTTAATTGCTTCTACAGTAGTCGCAATACTGGCATAGGCCGTCAGCATAACTATCTTCATCTCTGCATTAGCTGTCAACAGAGCCCGTATCACCTGCAGCCCGGAATCCTCTCCCAACCTCAGATCAACGACCGCATAGTTCAACTCTGATAAATCCGGACAGGTGTGTACCTCAGTCAGGCTGTGCGCTTGGACCACCTGATAATCACGCTTAGCCAGAGACTCTGCCAGTGTCTCACAGAACACAACATCATCATCCACAACAATAATACGTGCGTCACTAGGCATCGACTGACCTCAAAGGCAGGGTAATAGACGTCACTACGCCGCCTGCATGATGATTAGATAAGTTCACTTTACCTCCCATTTTCTGAATAATTTCATGCGCCAGAAAAGCCCCAAGGCCAATACCATCAGGTTTGCTTGAGTAAGGTTTAGTGCCAATTTCATTGATCAATTCATCCGCAATACCCTGACCCTGATCCTGTATAACCATATGTGCTTCATGCGCATTGCACTCAACCATGACGCTAATCTTTTGTGGTGAAGCATCTGCGGCATTATCTAACAGATTAATCAACGCTTTAGCTAATATAGTCGGCGCCACTATCCCTGCTGAGGAATTATTCTTAACTGTCAGGGCACACTCAAGTTGCGGTCTTCCCTGTTGCCAGTCGCGCACCAAATGGGTCAGAAACGGCTCGAACATAACGATATCCTGCATTTGATCATGCTCAACCGATCCTGTCACAGCAGACATATCTGTCAGTGCCTGTTTACAGCGCTGCACTTGAGTGGTCAGTACCTCAATCTGCTTTTGACTGATGTGATCTTGGCGCAGGTCAGAGCAAATCAGTTGGATGGTTGCCAGCGGTGTACCCATTTCATGGGCAGTGCTCGCAGCCAGTGTGCCAAGAGATACTAGTTTTTCATCCTTCATTGCCTGCTCACGGGCAGCAACTAATTGTTGATCTTTGTGCTGCAAAGCCGAGCGCATATTCACCACAAATAAGGCAATCACACCGGCACTCAGAACAAAACTCACCCACATCCCTATCAGATGCAGATTAAAGGCTTGATGATTATGCTGACTGTGCTGCTCAGGGTGGAACCACATGAGGTAGGCATAAGCGAGCACACTCAATGACGCCAGCATCAACAGCCATAACTGAGGTAACAAAATAGAACCAACAGCCAGCGGTAACAGGTACATCGAGGTAAATGGATTAGCCGCGCCACCCGCAAAATAAAATAAAGCACTGAGGGCAACCAGATCCACTAACAACTGGAGAAAGATCTCCAGTGTCGCGACCTCATCGTGCTGTTTGGAACGCAGCCAAGTCGCAATATTGATGCCTATTAGGATCGCAATAACTGTATTAACACCGCTGGCATCAAAGGTAATGGCAAATGTATATTTAGCCAGAAGCGAGGTGATAACCTGACCAATAATTAATACACTGCGGAACCAAAACAAGGTTGCCAGGGTATTACTATTACTCCACCAGTTATTATTCATCGATAACTATCAACTGACTAGGTGTCACAACCACCTTTCAGTCAGACACACACTAGCGCTTACGTCGCTCCAGCTCAGAATCCAGTGCGACAATGACCTTCTCAAGATCATTCAGTTGATGGATAGTGTCCATTTTTTCACTGGCTTGTTTGACACTCAAATAGGACTCATCAATCGACAGTCGATAACGACCTATCGGTGTTGCATCATTCACCATGTCGGATTTTAGTCGTTGATAAAATTCAGGATTACTGTCAAAGGCATACAGCATAGACATATACACGGCAGCAAAACGGAAATCATAGGCCTGATAATCGCCCAGAGATCTGATGTCATCATGGCTAGCTCTTAATTCATTCATAAAGGTTGAGCGATAGCCCATCAATGTGTGCTTGAAGTCACCGTCGATTTGATAGTCCTCAATTAGAACCGGTATCACATCGACGATCGACAAGCGCACTAAATCATGCCGCAAAAGTTCGGCCAACATGTTTTCCTCAGCGGCATCCTGACTGAGTTGATGTTTACGCATAGCCTCCAAACTTTTTTGGTGCTCTGTGCGCAGTGATGACAGATCTTGGGTCGACCAATCTTGCATATCCGCTGGCACTTGATAGCTGTCGCCGCTGCGGTTAATTCCAGGGATGTCAGTATTAGCGATGTCCGCCAGGACTGGCGAGATAAATAAGGTTGCAAGCAGAGTCCCCTGAATCAGCAGTTGTGCCTGCTGTGTAATCTTTTTAAACATTATATTAATCCTATTATTTAAGCGCATATGATCAGCATAAGCGACGCAGTGGTCAATTTTACAGCTGTGTTGATGTTATCACAGTGATTTAGCACTAATTATAGCGTCCCTTTTAGCCAATAACCCGTATAATTGGCATTTTTGACAGCCTTATTCACAGCATCCATATGGAATCGTTTGATATTGCCACGCTGCGCGCAGCCGCACCCTATATCTATGCACATCAAGGCAGCACCTTTGTAATATCCCTGCCGGCTGAAGTCATAGCCAGTGATGCGCTCAGCGACCTCATCCAAGACCTGGCATTAATGCAGACTCTGGGGATTAAACTGATTATTGTTTACGGTACTGGTGTGTTCAATAGGCACACGCTCGGTGTTATCAAGCAAACCAAGATGCGCCAGCTGCAACATACCATTGGTGAGCAGCAAACCCGCTTAGAAGCATTATTCTCCACTGGCCTGGTGAATACACCTATGGCTGGAATGAAGCTGACCACTGTGAGTGGCAACTTTGTCGTGGCCAAACCGATTGGTATTCTGGCAGGCGTGGACCAACAGTATCGCGGAGAAGTCCGCAGAATCGAAACGACTGCTATCCGCCAACAACTGGAAATAAATAATATCGTGCTGCTATCCTCGCTCGGCTACTCTCCGAGCGGTGAATGTTTTTATATTGATGAATTCCAACTCGCCGCCAATGTTGCTGCCAGTATGCCCAGTGAAAAGTTAATTTTTCTCAGTCAGGAAAAGGCCTTACTAGACAGTCGCAAACAACGGCTTAAGTTTCTCAATCTGAATGATACAGATAAGCTGTTAAAACGACGTAAGTCGCTGAGTAAATCGATGCGTACTTATCTTGAATTAGCGATTCAGGCCTGTGTTAGCCAAGTACAACGTACCCACATCCTGAGCTGCAGCCAGACCGGCGTACTCCTACAGGAACTGTTTAGCCATGCTGGGGCAGGCACGCTGATTAGCGATCACCACTACGATGAAATTCGTCCGGCAAAGATTAATGATGTCGGGGGTATCCAGTCACTGATCAAACCGCTGGAGGATGAGGGTATATTATTAGCGCGTTCCACTGAGCAAATAGAGCGTGAGCTAGATCATTATGTTGTGATTGAACGTGATGGCTTTGTCATCGCCTGCGCCGCCCTCATCCCTTATCAGCAAGAACATTGTGCAGAGCTCGGCAGCATTGCCGTGCACAAGGAATTTCAGCATGAGGGACATGGCACACTGTTGATGGAATTTTTAGAGAACAAGGCACGTAAGCTGGCTATGCAGAGCGTATTTGTCCTGACAACACGCGCACTGCACTGGTTTTACGAGAATGGCTACAAAAAGTGTCCGCTCGATACAATCCCTGTACATCGTCAGCAAATGCACGACATGCAACGAAACTCGTCGGTATTGGTCAAATCACTTTAATGTTTCAATCAACATAGGTTTAGTATGAAAAAAGTTAAGTTATTAGTGTGTATCAGTTTATTAATGAGCAGTTCACTGACTTGGTCTTTTGGCGGTGGTATGAGTTATCAGGATGGTTTGTTTTGGTCCCTGGATCTCAACCGTAATGAACAGCTTACCCGGCAAGAAGCTCAACGTGTTTATCAGTTGGGGCGTGAGGAAGTATTTAAAAAATATGATCAAAGTGGCGAGGGCCTGATTAGTAAGTTTGAATTTTTCCACTATCTCAACAGGCGCAGCCAGCAAGAATAAATCGAGCCTACCCAAGCACTATTATAACAACTGCTTAGAGCGGATAACGATTTGCTTATCGACCTGCATATCCTCAAACGTATAGGGAATGCCACCGACGCCTAGACCCGATTGGCGCAAGCCAGCAAAGGGCATCCAATCGACTCTGAATGCGGTATGGTCATTAATCATCACCGTGGCTGCATCCAAGCGTTGGCTGCAGTTCAGCGCCTGGTCAATATTTTGCGTCAATACTGCGGCTTGAAACGCATAAGGTAAGCTATTCGCTTGATCGATGGCCTGCTGCAACTCATCATAAGCATATACACAAATGACCGGGCCGAAGATTTCCTGCTGGCTGACTAATGCATCAACTGCCGGATTGAGTAACACCGTGCAGGCATAACAGGTGTCTGACAGACTGTAGCCGCCCGCCACTATTTCCGCGCCAGCATCTACCGCCTGTTGCACCCAATCACTAATGCGTACCACTTCATGCGGGCGAATTAATGGCCCAACTTGCGTATCGGGCGAGGTTGGATCACCTACTGTCATCGCCTCACCCAATGCGGCCAAACGCTGGGCTACTTGAGCTGCAATTGCCCGGGGGGCGAACACGCGCTGGACAGAGACACATACTTGCCCAGCATGGTAAAAGCCGCCTTTCGCGATCAGAGGCAGGGTGTCTGCCAGATCAGCAGATTGTTCGACAATTACAGGTGCGACCCCACCATGCTCAAGTGCACAACGCGCGCCCGGCGCCAGTTTAGAACGTAACATCCAACCGACGCGCGCACTGCCTATAAATGATAAAAATGCCACCCGCGTATCGCACACCAGTTTCTCAGCCAGGGCTAAATCTTCCACCACGCAGGCCTGACAATATTCTTCTGGTAAGCCTGCCTGACGCAGCAGCGCCACAAAACGCATACATGAGAGTGGTGTATCTTGTGCCGGCTTAACAATGACCGGGCAGCCTGCTGCGATCGCTGGACCGACCTGATGGATAATCAAATTAAGCGGATGATTAAACGCGCTGACAGCGACCACCACCCCAATGGGCTCTTTATGAGTGAACGCTAAGCGCTGGGCTGATGCTGAATTTAAGCCCATTGGTATTTCGCGGCCTGTCTCGGTGCGTAATACCTCAATACAATTTTTGACCCCATCAATCGCCCGAGCCACTTCAACCCGCGAATCAATCAGTGGCTTACCACCTTCACGCGCCGCTTCCAAGGCAAGTGATTCAGCCTGTGACTGCATCAATTCGGCTGTGGTTTCTAATATTTGGATACGCTCTGGTTTACTTAACCAGCGCTGTCTATGTTTGAAAATTTGATAGGCGGTGGTCAGCGCTTGTTCGACATCATCTTCTGCCGCATAGGGTAGCTCAGCGATTACCGCACCATCCCATGGTGCAGTCACCGTTAAATTACGCCCACTGCCTTGGGCATTTTTGATCATGACTGGATAGTGTTGTTTCATTCCATACTTAGACCACTGGTTAATCGGCTTAGCTCTTCTGTCAGCTTCATATTTTCTGAGTAATCAACAGGACAGTCGATAATCACAACTGTATTGTCGGCAATGGCCTGTTTGAGTGTTGGCTTAAGCTGCTCGGTCTTGGCAACACGATAACCTTTAGCACCAAAACTCTCGGCATATTTGACAAAATCTGGGTTGTTAAACTCAATATGGCTTGGGCGACCCATTTTCTTCATCTGATGCCAGCGTATCAGGCCATACTCACTATCATTCCAAATGAGAATAATAAGCGCAATATTCATTCTCAACGCAGTCTCTATCTCCTGCGAGTTCATCATAAAGCCCGCATCACCCGTAACCGTCAGTGCCACCCGCTCTGGGTAGACTAACTTCGCGGCAATCGCACCCGGCACACCGATACCCATAGAAGCAAAGCCGTTGGAGATGATACACGTATTAGGATGCTCGGCTTGATACATACGTGCCATCCACATTTTGTGTGCACCGACATCTGATATCACGATATCTTCAGGTGCCAACACCGCGCGTAAATCACAAATGATTTTTTGTGGCTTGACTGGAAAAGCCATATCTGTAGCGTGCTCATTCAGCTCATTAACAATTGTGCTGCGCAGCTCATTGTTATAGCTACCCGTTCTTGGGCTTGCCAGCTCGGCTATACCATTGAGTCCAGCTTTAATATCACCCACTAAACCCATCTCAAGAATATAGTGCTCGTCGACTTCTGCTGGGCTCATATCGATATGGATGATTTTTTTATCTTTATACTTGTGCCAAATGTGAGGATGAAACTCCACCATGTCAAAACCCACACAAATTATGACATCAGATTTTTCAAAACCACAACCAACATAATCCTTAGCTTGCAGGCCGACCGTACCTAATGACAGGTGGTGTGAAAATGGGATGACGCCCTTAGCCATAAAGGTGGTGGCCACTGCAATGTTGAGTTTTTCAGCAAAATTCACCAGAGCCTCAGAGGCATGATTGCGGATAACACCGTTGCCAGCCATGACGATGGGATACTCAGCCTGATTGATGATCTCTACCGCTTGCATGATTTTATTGCTCGGGGGTATTGGCAACGACGGCGACTGCACTCTTAAAGGTTGCTTATCAAGAGGCATTTGGGTGCCCGCAATATTCTCTGGAAAATCGATAAAGCTACCACCAGGCTTCTCCATTTGAGCATCCTTGAACGCTTTTCGAACAACTTCGGGGATGATTTGTGGCGCACGAATCTGAGTACTATATTTTGAGATTGGCTCAAACAAGTTGACTAGATCTAGAACTTGATGACTCTCTTTATGCATCCGGGTCGTTGCGCCCTGACCGGCAATCGCAACAATAGGGGCGCGATCCATATCGGCATCCGCAAAGCCGGTCACTAAATTAGTTGCTCCTGGACCCAGCGTAGCCAGACAAACGCCAGCTCTGCCAGTCAAACGACCATACACATCAGCCATAAACGCCGCGCCCTGCTCATGCCGAGTCGTTATGAACTCTATCTTACTGTCTAGCAGTGCATCCATGACATCCAGATTCTCCTCACCCGGGATACCGAAAATGTATTCGACGCCCTCATTCTCAAGACACTTAACAAACAATTCTGATGCTTTCACCCTGTCCTCCGGAAGTCGTATGATGTAAAAAAAAGCTGGGTTGATAGATTAAGCAACAGTATATAATGGTGCTCATGACATGCCTATGAATAACCTATACATGATCCATGACAGCTTTAGGCACCAGAGTAACTAGTATGAATGAGCGTGAGAAGGAATTAATTGACTGGTGTCACCAGCATTATTCAATACTTGATGATAGTTTTGTCAGTGTGTCCGGCGATGCCAGCTTTCGAAAATATTATCGCTTCTGTGCTGCACAACAACATGCGCAAGAAGCGCTCTCTTTAATTGCGGTTGATGCGCCGCCCAAGCATGAAAATAATGCCGCTTTCATTCAGGTGAGCCAATTACTGGCCAAACATCATATGCCGGTCCCATTAATCGAGCATGCATCGCGCCCGCATGGCTTCTTTATATTGACTGATTTTGGTGATCAACTTCTACTTGACCAGCTTAGCGCGAACACTGCTGACCACTTGTATGGTCTGGCTATCAATACATTATGCCAGTTACAAACTGTTCCGACCGAGCATTTACCACGCTATGACAGTGCCCTGTTGCAGCAAGAAATGACATTATTCAGTACGTGGTTTCTGGGTCGCCACAAACACATACCTATGGACCATGAGATGGAGCTCATGCTGGCACATACTTTTGCTCTGCTAGAACAAAATGCGCTGCAGCAACCGCAAACATTTGTCCACCGAGATTATCATGCACGTAATTTAATGTTGTTGAACAATGATCGTCTGGGCGTGATCGATTTTCAAGACGCAGTACTGGGACCGGTCAGCTATGATCTTGTCTCCTTACTGCGTGACTGTTACATCGACTGGCCAGCAGCAAAGATCGAGCAATGGCTAAGATGCTTTATAGATCAGCAGCACAGTCAGTACCAGTATCGCGAGTTTAAACGCTGGTTTGATCTGATGGGTGTGCAACGCCATCTCAAAGCTGTCGGTATTTTCTGTCGTCTGCATTATCGTGATGGCAAAGCTAATTATTTAAACGATATTCCACGCACCCTGGAGTATTTGTCAGCGGTATCCTCTGAGTATCAAGAGCTGCAGGCATTTAATCGTTTTCTAAAGACTGTGCTATGAGAGCGATGATATTAGCGGCCGGTCAAGGCGCACGCTTACGTCCATTGACCAATCACCTGCCTAAACCGCTCATCAAAGTGGGTGCCCAGCGCTTAATTGAACATCATATCCATAAAATTGCTCAGGCCGGCTTTGACTCCATCATCATTAATACCGCCTATCTGGGCGAAAAAATCGCCCACACGCTGGGCGATGGTTCACGTTATGGAATTCGCCTAAAATATTCCCATGAAGGCACCCAGGCTCTGGAGACTGGCGGCGGTATTGCTTACGCCAGACCATTACTAGGCAATGATCCTGTGTTGATAGTGAGCGCAGACATCTACAGCGATATCACCTTCGATGCGAATTTCGATCTCACTACCGGCATGCATCTGATTATGGTGAATAATCCTGCCCATCATCCTGCGGGCGATTTCACTGCCAATGAGCTAGGGCTGGCAGATTCTGAGCAACGCTATACTTACAGTGGTGTCGCGTATATCGACCCTCATTTATTCAAGCATGAGAAAAGACCGTATCCTATGCTTGCTACCATCCGTCAGGTGATTACTGCTAATAACATTAGCGCAAACATACATACAGGATGCTGGTTTGACGTTGGTACTATCAATCGTCTCCATGCCGCCAATCGTTTTGCTCTACAGGGCGACCATTAGCGCGGCCAAAAACTTAAGCCTTGGGTAAGAAAATATACGCTGAAGCCAAGTGCGATTGCGATCAAGGCAATATTATTGGCGCTGATCGTTTGCTGGCAGCGATGTTTGATGACGATATAGACCGCGATCAAGTTCATAATAAAACCAAATTCGCTCACCAACAGCAAAGTCAGTAAGGGTAACACTGTCATGCCATTAGCCTGGACGTGGCCACCAAGAGTGAGCACAACAAGAAATATGATACTCAGTGCCAGCGCGATAAAGGGGAATTTTGTGATGCTCATGGATTATTCTCATTTCACTTGAATGAAACATTAACAACGTCATCTCAAGATAACAATCTAAACTTCCTCAACGCGATATTCGCCTGGCATTAAGTTGCCTAACTGCCAATCACCAATGCGGTAGCGGATCAGGCGCAAAGTAGGAAAGCCGACTGCTGCAGTCATGCGGCGCACTTGACGATTGCGGCCTTCGCGGAGCTCTATCTGCAACCAGGATGTCGGAATTGATTGGCGGACTCGAATCGGTGGCTGGCGTGGCCATAAGCCAGCAGGCGCATCAATACGTGTCACATTTGTTGCGAGTGTACGACCATCCTTGAGCATCACGCCTCGGCGTAATTGCGCTATCGCAGCGGCCGTCACTTCATTATCCACTTGCACCCAGTAATACTTGACCATTTTTTTATCTGGATGACTGATACGATGTTGCAAAGCGCCCTGATCTGTCAACAGCAGCAAACCCTCACTGTCTTTATCCAGTCGGCCAGCAGGATAAACATTTTTAATAGTGACATAATCAGCCAGCGTAGCATTCTCAGCATGGGTGAATTGGCTAATGACGTTATACGGCTTATTGAGAAGTACCAGCTGTGCCAAAGAGACTACTCTTATATTGCCATGATGACTGCCGGACATGCAGTCACAGCCGCACATACCTGATCCAACTGCGCACGGTCACGCGCAATGATGACAATGGTATAGCTGACAAAGCGATGGTTTTTGCTGGGTGTTTGTTTGCTTGATGCCCAGTCTTCACGCGGCACCCACTGCTCAACCACCGCATCCACAGCAGCAATAAAACTCAGCTCGTTTTTGCCAAACATTTTTATCGGAAACTCACACGGATAGACCAAGCCTTGTGGTTGTTCATCAGCATGACCATTGCTGCCGTTAGTCGCGTCATTATTAGCCATGACTAGGGTGATTTGAGCGCTTGAAAAGCAGTATAGACTGTATGCCACAACTTACCAGGCTGGGCATTACCGACTGGCTGCTGATTTAATTGTGTCACGGGCAAGCATTCTTTAGTTGAACTGGTTAGCCAAATTTCATCCGCGTTTATTAAATCTTCCATCCTGACCGCCTCTTCATGCATCGGCATGTTGCAGGCATGCACTAGGTCGACAACAACATCACGCGTAATCCCCGGCAACACTAAATTATTCTTTGGTGCCGTATAGACATGTTCCTTGCTGACCACAAACACGTTGGTTGAGGAACCTTCCAGAACAGCATTGTCACGGATGAAAATAGCCTCGTGCGCCTGAGCATCGATGGCATGTTGTTTCATCATCACATTGGCTAATAAACTTGTGACTTTAATATCACACCGGTTCCAACGCATATCTTCCACAGTCACTGCACTCAAGCCTTGGGATAACATCATTTCGTCCTGCTTGGGCCAGGGATTGACCATGGCGAATACGGTAGGCGTTGCGGCGGTTGGATAGGCATGATCTCTGGCAGCCACCCCACGGGTGACTTGGATGTAGATCGAGCATTGATCCAGGTTTGCATTGGCGATCAGCTGGCTAATGATCTGCTGCCAATCATACTCGCTATGAGGATTGCTGATCCTCACTTGCGCCAAGCTGCGCTGCAGTCGGGTCAGATGCGCCTGCAATTGAAAAGGCTGCGCACTATAGACCGGTATTAATTCATAAATGGCATCACCGAAAATAAAGCCACGATCTAATGCCGGTATACGACATTCCTCAACCGGCAGATATTGACCATTTAGGTAAGCCTGACTCATTCAAAATAACCCATGACATAATCACTGAGTTTACGCATCAGACTGCCCTCTTGAATACTCTCTAAGGCAATCAAATCGACCTCCGCCAAGCTGCTATCAGCCAGCTTAACGATCACCTTACCCAGCACTTGACCCTTTTCAATCGGGGCGACTAATTTTGTTTTTATTTCCAAATGTGGCTTAATATTCTTGTACTGACCGCGGGCAACTGTGACATGAATAGGCTGCGCCACTCCAAGCTGGAGGATTTTTTCAGCGCCGTACCAAACACGTTTCTCGATCAATGCATGGGGCTGGTCGTAAAGTGTGTGTGTTGCAAAAAATCTGAAACCATAATTCAATAATGACTGTGACTGGGTCGCGCGTGCATTACTCGAAGGCGCGCCTAACACAACTGAAATCAGGCGCATTCCGGAGCGCTGAGCAGATGCTGCTAGACAATATTGAGCGGCCTCGGTATGACCTGTCTTGAGCCCATCTACAGAAGGATCGCGCCAGAGTAATTTATTGCGATTTTGTTGGGTGATGTTATTAAAGGTGAACTGTTTGACTGAATAGCGCTTATATTGCTCAGGAAAGTTGCTGATTATAGCGCTACTTAGCAAAGCGATATCCCGTGCGGTGGTATAGTGCTGCGGATCAGTCAGTCCAGTCACATTGACGAAGTGAGTGTCATCTAAACCAAGCGCACTGGCTTGGGTATTCATCAAGTCAACGAAAGCCGCTTCACTGCCTGCGATGTACTCAGCCAGCGCGATACTGGCGTCATTACCGGATTGTACGATCAAACCCTGTAATAAGTTTTCAACTGATACCTGCTTACCTACTTCGATAAACATGCGTGAGCCTGGCGCACGCCAGGCTTTTTCACTCACAACTACTTCATCTGCAAGGTTGATACTGTCCTGCGCCAATGCCTGATAAACAATGTAGGCGGTCATCAATTTAGTGATACTGGCAGGGTCATTGCGCTCATCAGCATTCTGCTGCGCGATGATATGGTGTGTATTATGGTCAATCAGAATATAGCTTTTGGCGTTAATGCTGGGCGGCTTGGGTGTGGGAATAGGCGTCGCCCAGCTGCTAGTTACTGCAAACAGCAACACAATACTTAACAGATGTTGTTTAAAGAGTGTCATATCCATTTTCTTAAATCGTCAAGGCGAACCGCTCGGCGCAAGCTAGCTCAATTAATTAGAACGGCTCTGAAAATACAATTTTGTAGTCTTGATGTTGTATTTCGTTGAGTTTATTGACCGTTACATCCGCCTCGGCAACATCATTCAACGGCCCTATCCATACCTTATGGATGTCTCGCTCAGCGACAGTGAATTTGTGGACTTGCACATCACCAATTTTAAATGCTTGTAGTCGTTGCGCCAGACCTTGGGCATTAGCCAATACTCCGAACGCACCCACCTGAACGAAAATCTTTAATTCAGATTGACTGCCTTGAACTGCAGTCTGTTCACTAGGGGTCGCCTGAGTATCTGTCGCTGCTGTTTGTGCAATCGCAATTGGACTTACGCTGGGGTCGATAGCGCGCACTTCAACATAACCCGTACCGCGTGAGACTATACCAAGCTGGACAGCGGCAGTGTAGGAGAGATCAATAATACGGTTGTCATGAAAAGGCCCACGGTCATTAATACGAACAATAATAGAGCGACCGTTCTTCTTATTAGTGACACGTGCGTAACAGGGGATTGGCAATGTTTTATGGGCCGCCGTGACTTGATACATATCGTAGGTCTCACCACTGGAGGTGCGCTTACCATGGAATTTTGGCCCATACCAGGATGCTATCCCCTCCTCCACATAGCCCTTGACGCTGGGCAACACATAATAACGCTTACCAAACACAACATAGGACTCTGGGTTGCCATATTTACTTTTAGGTTCATTTTTGGGAATGACCTTGGCTGAGGTATCCGCCTTTTCTGGTGCGGGTTCAACCGTACTTGTCTGTTTGGCAATCTGGGTAGAACATGCATTAATCACCAGCAGCGCCAACAATAAGATCGCGCCTGACGTGAGGTCCTGCCCTAGTTGTCGTTCGCTAATAGTGAAGTCCATTGTCCCTTTATTTCCTGACTGAGTTGATACACCGCCATCGCATACATATGACTGTGATTGTAACGTGTGATCACATAAAAATTATGTTGCCCCAACCAATATTCCTGACGGTCTTGCTGATCTAACACGATCAGCGAGACGGGGCCTTGCAGATCACTGTTGATGCTAAATCCTTGTGCTCTCAATGCCGCCACTGAAAACTTGGGTTTGAGTGTATTGCTGGTGTCTATTTGGCCACTATCAAGAGCACGCTCAATTTGCTGAGTAATGCCTTGCTGCTCACGCCAACCATGTTGTCTGAAGTAATTTGCAACACTATGAATAATATCCTCAGAGCTGGTCCATAAATCACGCTTGCCATCATTATCAGCATCCACAGAATAATGCCGATAACTGCTGGAGATGAACTGCCCTAGGCCCATGGCACCGGCATAGGAGCCGGATAGTGATGCTGGATCCATACCCTCCTCAAGGCAAAGTAACAGAAAATGCTCAAGCTCAGAGCGAAAGAATTTTGATCGCGTTTCACCAAAACCCAAGGTCACCAGACTGGCAAAAACAGGATGTTTACCCGTGTGCTTACCATAAAAGGTCTCGACACCAATAATTGCCACAATGATTTCAGCTGGTACGCCATAATGTTGTTCTGCTTGTTGCAGGATTGTCTCATGCTCAGTCCAAAATTTGATCCCATTCTTGATCCGTGACTGGGTCATAAATATGGCGCGATATTGATGCCATTTTTTCTTGCGCTCAGCCGGCGCTTTAATTGCGCGCGCGACTTGCTTTTGTTCTTGCACACTTTTGAATAGCGCGACCAGCTCGGATTCTGGATAGTCATGTTGACTGACCATAGCGTCAATAAACTGCTGCACATCGGCACGCTCATAGTAGCTCGCTGCCTGGCCTGACATAGAACCAAACAAAAGCAACAAGACTGAATTAACCGTGATAAATAATTTCAATGGCCTAATAACTTCTTATGGGAATGAATCGACATCAACACACCAAACATGGTCAGTAACGTTACCATAGAGGTGCCACCGTAGCTAATTAAGGGCAATGGTACGCCGACCACTGGCAGCAGACCTGACACCATGCCTATATTAACAAATACATACGAAAAAAATGTCAAACTAATAGCCCCGCCCAAGAGACGTGCATAGCTACTCTGAGCATTGGCCGCAATGATGAGACCGCGCACAATAATGATTAAATACAACAGGATTAACAGGGAACTTCCAATGAAACCAAACTCCTCACTGAATACCGAAAAAATAAAATCGGTCGAGCGCTCAGGGATAAAGTCGAGTTGTGACTGCGTACCATTGAACCAGCCACGACCATAAACACCGCCAGAACCAATAGCAATTTTGGATTGGATAATATGATAGCCCGCACCTAGCGGGTCACGCTCGGGATCCAACATAGTCAAAATCCTACCGCGCTGATAATCATGCAGGTAATACCAGAGTACTGGAGCGGCGGCCAACACACAGCCCAATAGAAAAGCAATAGTTGGGTAGCGTATACCTGCTAGAAATATAACAAATAAACCTGTGCCAGCAACCAGAATAGAAGTACCTAGGTCGGGCTGTCGAATAATTAAGGCCACGGGTACAAATACCAGCACAAAGCTGACGCATATATTCTTGAAGTTGGGTGGCAGCGCTATACGTGAGAAGTACCATGCCACCATCATAGGTAAGAAAATCTTCATCAACTCTGATGGTTGAAAACGGATAACCCCCAGATCCAGCCAGCGCTGAGCGCCCTTACTCATGTCGCCAATGATCAACACCAATAACAATAAAATTAAACCTCCCGCATACAACCATGGCGACCAGTTACGCAGGTTGTCGACGGGTATTTGGGCAAATACAAATAATCCAACAAAGCCCAACAGGAGACGCAAACACTGGCGCTGAATGGTGGCCATATCACCTCCAGAGGCGCTGTATAAGACCATCAAACCACTCAGACTCAACACAATTAAGGCCGTAAATAATAAGGTATCTAGCTTCAGTAAATTATAGATAACTTTGAGCGGATGCTCTTCGAGAGCTGATCTAATGACTGGCAATGTTAGTTTCCTTGTGCACAGGATCAAGTAAATAGGCATCAATCAATTGGCGGGCAATAGGCGCCGCCGTGGTACTGCCGCTACCCCCATTTTCAACCACAATTGCCAGCGCAATCTGAGCATCCTCGGCGGGGGCAAAAGCCACAAATAAGGCGTGATCATGTAACTCCTGCGCGACTTCCTCCTCATCATATTCCTCATCTTGAGCAATAGTAAACACTTGGGCGGTGCCCGTCTTACCCGCCATGGTGTAAGCCATCTGTTTACTAATCGCGCGTGCGGTGCCGTAGCTGGAATGGACAACATTAATCATGGCTGCCT
>DDIE01000002.1:1242-26280 GCA_002338385.1 Proteobacteria bacterium UBA1858 | reverse complement strand
TGGCTGCCGTAATGGCTTGCCAGTAAGCGGGAGAATTAATATTTATGTCCGGTAGAGGCGTCGGCTCAGTGGGTTGAAATTCTGTCTTATCTTTGTGCCGCGTAGCCGTCACTAGTCGTGGCTGAAAGGCCTTACCTTGGTTGGCAAGGTAACTCGTCATTACAGCTAACTGGAGAGGTGTAGTCAGCATATATCCTTGACCAATACTGGTGATCACTGTCTCACCCGGATACCACGGCTCTCTGCGCATATTCACCTTCCAACTGCGTGAAGGCAGGAGTCCACCAACCTCACCCACTGTATCAATATTAGTCATCCGTCCTAACCCAAACTGGGCAAGAAAGTCATGCATGGTATCTATCCCCATCTGATGACCAATTTGATAAAAATACACATCACATGATTGGGCAATAGCTTTATCCATATCCACCAGACCATGCCCCTCTTTTTTCCAGTCCCTATAGCGGCGTGAACTGCCCGGCAATTTGAAATAGGGCCCGGCAAAAATTGTTTTATCAGGTTGGGTGACATCCGTCTCCAGTGCCGCCAGCGCAACTAACGGTTTAACCGTAGAACCCGGCGGATACTGTCCGACCAGAGCACGATTGAATAATGGCCGGGCCGGATCATCCCGCAATGCGGAATAGGCTTTTTGACTGATACCATTAACAAAAAGATTAGGGTCATAGGTTGGCTGACTGGCAAAAGCTAACACATCACCATTATTGGGATCTAATGCAACAATAGCACCCTTCTTATCCTTCAATAACTCTTGTGCTAACTGTTGGAGGGGATTAAGGAGGGAAAGTTGCAAGTCCATACCATCTTCAGATGGCTGTGTTTTGAGGACACGAAGTGAGCGTCCCTGAGCATTTATCTCAACATGATCATAGCCGACCTGACCATGCAGTACATCCTCATATTTTTTTTCTATACCCAATTTACCGATATGCGAGGTGCCCTCATAGTCACGTTTATCGATACGCACTAACTCCGTTTCATTAATGCGCCCGACATAGCCCATTACATGAGCGAAGTGTTCGCCCTCAGGATAACGGCGGGTGGAGCGGGCAATAATTTCTACTCCGGGAAAGTGATATTGGGCGACGGCAAATTTTGCTACCTCTGCATCCGTTAAATTATATGTCAGAGGTATTTTCTGGAATGATTGTTTGCGTCTGAGGGTACGTTTAAATCGTCTGATTTCATATTCCTCCAGGCTAATAATTGACGTAATCTCATGCAGTAAAGTATCAATCTCATCGACTTCAATATTTGAGGGCGTGATCACCAACTCATAACTGGGTCTGTTATCGGCGAGCAGATGGCCTGTGCGATCGTATATGAGACCTCTAGTCGGTGGTATTGCCAGTACGCGGACGCGATTATCATTGGATAATGTTTGATAATGCTCATTATGGGTGATTTGCAGATCATACAGGCGCAGCAATAGCAGCAGAAAAACCAGCGTCACCAGAATACTGATCACTAGTGCACGCGAACGAAAAATTAAAGCCTCTTGTCTGGGATTATTGAGAGCAACTCTGCGCGCGTTAGCCATTTACTTATTGACTGATGATTGCGGATGATTTTGCATTGCGAATAATATCTGCCTGCAATTCATTCAGCGCCAAACAGCGCTTCACGTGGGCCAGCAATGATGTGAGAAATTGCTGATACTCGGCATTTTCCTGGCTGCCTGCCAATACCATACGGTACTCATCCAAATAAGCAGCATAGATGTCTTGCACATATTGTGGCTCTATTTGCGCAACACGCGCTAGCTGGTCCGCCACCAAACGTGATTCTAAACCAGATAGATAGTATTCATTATTTTGAAAACTCTGCTCATCTTCACTGAGTATATTTGCCAACACATGCTGCAAGGCCTGACAGTCTAGATACTTGTTGATTTGGGTCTGGTAATCGAAACCCTCCGTAGCAGCGCACACACAGACATGACTGAGCAACAGTACCCTGATGACAGTTGGTTTTATATCATTTGCTACACTCAACATGCTCTCTACCCTAGTATGGGATAATTTTAACTCATCAAGCTACTCAATCAATAAGTCTAACCAGTTGGAAAAAACTTGCTGAGCGGTTACTTGCCAATTATTCACAATTCCTCGCTGCAATACCGCTTCTGGGAATTGTGCGAGTAACTGAGCTGCTTTTGGCGATGCCAGAAGAGTATTTTTATAGCGCTCAGCAGATAACATTGCCTCTGGTGCAAAATAATTTTCTGGTACCGGCGGATAGTCTTTGCGCTCGTCACTGAGATAACGCATCACTTCCCGCTTGTACTCTTTCAACAGGCTTATATCATCGTATTCTGGATGGCCCTGAAAATAAACCACGCTGAGATCTTTTTCTGCCGCCAACTGGACACCCGCACGCGGGCTGCAAATAATGGGCTCGACATTATTACTTTCAAAGTCCTCTGCTGAGACATCGTTATAACGTGAGTGCGCCATGAAAATATTCGCCGCCACACCCTTAACCAGCGCATGTTGCGGCTGCAGCAGATGATGCTCAAATACGCCCCAGCACTTATCGCCCATATGACGGCGTTCTACAGCATAGTACACCTGCATTGCCGCATGGGTCGCCAGGCATGAACATAAGGTCGATTTGAGATGCAGTTTCGACCAGTTCAGCAGCTTATCCAAATCACTCCAAAACAACTCATGACTGAGCGTGGCCTGAGTAATATTAGCACCCGTAACAACCAGCGCATCCAACGGCTGCTGATTGATTTCATTGAGCGGTTGGTAATGTGTCTGTAGATAGTGTTGCGCCGTGCTGGAACGTGCTAGCACATCCAGACGAAACGGATGAATATAACAATTAATATTCTGATTACTTCCCAGTAAGCGGAAAAATTGTCGCTCCGTGGCATGTAATGCGGCATCAGGCATCATATTAAGGAACGCAATATTGAGGCTGGGAAGGGCCTGATCCACTGCTTCCGGCGCGAGCACAGCCAGACCCTCGCTGAGCAAGCGATCATATACCGCTAAATCATTATGTCTTACCAGAGCCAAGATAAATCTACCGACGATGTCTTACTTGTCGATCGACTGACAGATCAAGTCAATAAAGTCTTTTTGATCACGCACATTTTGGATATCTTCCAGATCAACGCTATAGCCATAGCGTTGCGCCAAAGATTCATAGAGTGGTTTACGATGCTCCAACAATTTAGGGAATACCCAACTGTTGAAGTCATCGGGGACAATCTCTTCTATTGCATTAAGATTATTCTGTCGCAAGAAGAGCTCAATATGGTCGTTTAGAAATTGTTCTTGAAAGTACAGTGGCTTGGGAGCAGTGACTGCACGCTCACATAATAACTCTTCATGCACGTGATTGGCACGGATATAGAGTATTAATGTGTGATCCGATAAAACCTGAAACACCTCCTCATCATCAAGCTCACATAAACTCCCACCGGCATCATTCAGGAAATTAGGGTAGCCGTAAATATCTTGTGCCTTTTTCATAAACTCTGGCACATCAAGCATGGCATATATTTCTGCCTGACGATGCAGACGTTGGCGTTTGATGAATTCCTTAATCTCCAAACCGTCTAATTTAGGATTACCTAACTTACCGAGGAAAGTGGATACTGGCTCAAGATTATTGACCGTGATGTTATTGCATATGTAGATAGAGTCAGAACGTAATAAATCAGCCAGGAAATCCACGTGCATGGCTTTGGCTTTAATATTATCCAGAATCGGCTCTTCCAAATATTTAGTACCAATCCGATAGTCGCCTGAGTAATGAAACCACTGTTGGTTATCTAATTTATTAGCCAGGGTAGTTTTACCCACACCTGACATACCCAGCAGAGTAATGGATTTATGCTCACTGAGCCTAAATTCTTGGGCGGTAGTTTTCATCGGGATAAGCGCTTTTACTGTCTACAGTTCAGCGCCAGATAATAACAGTTATGTCAGCGCTGTACACCAATCACGCTGAGCTTGAGTCAATCAGTTTTAAGCATCGATAGACGTGCACGGGTCACATTACGTAAATCATCTGCCACCATATAGAAGCATGGCACCACCACGAGGATTAAGACGGTTGCGAATACTAGGCCAAAACCAAGACTCACAGCCATCGGGGATAAGAATGCTGTTTGCCCACTAGCGAAAAAGATTAATGGCGAAATACCCAAGAAGGTGGTCACGGTAGTCAACAGAATCGGGCGTATCCGAACACGACCCGCATCCATTAAGGCCGCCAGACAATCGAGACCCTGTTGACGACGTTTTTTGGCAAAATCGATCAGGATTAGCGAGTCATTGACGACGATTCCAGTCAAAGCTAAAAATCCAATCATGGATAAAAATTGCAGGTTATAACCAAATATCATATGTCCGATAATGACTCCGACAATAGCAAAGGGTATCGCCAGCATAATCACAAAAGGATCAAGCAGTGATTTAAACAAGGCAGCTAGAATGAAAAATATTATGGCCAGGGCGATGATCAGAGCGTTGAACATGTCATTAAAAGAGTCATTAGCCTCTTTCTTTTCACCCAGGAATAATAATTCAATCGGACTGCCTGGCCGGGTAAGGTCAGCAAATTCTATTTCGATGAGCTTATTCACTTCCAGCGGCGTAGTCTGCTCAAGATCAACTTCCGCAGTCACTATTGCCAGTCTCTGCGCATCTCTGCGCAAAATGGTGCCCAGCCCGCGCTGCAGGGATAGATCGGCTACTTCGCCGAGATAAATCGTGCGTCCGGTCGCAAGGGTGATCGGCAACTGAGCCAAACCTGCGCTATCCTCGCGTAATGCCTGAGGATAAATAACGCGCACCGGATAACGATCTTGTTGCCAATTCACATGGGTCACTTCCAGGCCAACAAAACCGATGCGCACTGCATTAGCTAAATCTGTCTGTGTCAGGCCCAGCTGACGCCCCCGTTCGTTGAGCACATATTGATATTCCAGTTTGCCAGGCTCTAAATCCTGGCTGACATCTCTGACCCCAGGCACACGTTTGAGGAATTGGCTGATCTCAGAGGATGACTGTATCAACTGGTCGATATCTTTACCGGATACACCGACTTCAATATCTGAACCCGCTGGGCCACCCTGTGGACGTAAAATAGAAAATCGTTGCACACCCGCGATGCTTTGAAGCTCAGCCCGTATGACTTGAATGATCTCCTCAGTGCTACGTTGACGACTACCCGCCTCGTCGAAACGTAAATTCATAAGTGGTGAAACATAGCGCTCTATGAATCCCTTAGGTGCAGCTTTTTGCAAGTCTATTGATAACTGGATGTATTGACTGCCCATTTTAAAACGATTGAAGTCAACAAGAATCACCCCGACATTAGTCAACATTGTGTCCAGTTCATCAGCGTCGACTGCTGTCATGATTTGTTTTTCAATCGCCAACGCCAGCTGCTTCGAATCCTCGATACTGTAGGTGTTGGGCGCCTCAATATTCACCAGAAACTGACCAATCTCGACGTTACCAAATTGATTATAAGGCAGGCGTGTCTGAGCATACGTTAAGACAATGGATAATACGGCCAAGGTCAAAATGGATACCACGTAGCGATGACTCAATGCCCATCTTAAAGTGCTTAAATATTTCTCGAGCGCCTTAGACCAGAATGGACGCTGAACACGCTTTTTTTGCACCCGCAATATATCAGCCGAGTGTGATGGCAAAATCACGAAGGCCTCGATCAACGAGCCAATCAAAGCCGCACTCACCACCACCGGGATCACCTCAATGAACTTACCCAGAGTACCACTGACACCAAACATGGGGATAAAGGCGGCAATGGTTGTGCAGGTTGAGGCGACTACAGGCCAGAATACTTCTTTGGCACCCGTTAACGCGGCCTGCGTTCTTTCCATACCATCTTCCAGATGACGATAAATATTTTCTGTCACGATGATGGCATCATCAACAATCATGCCCAGAGCAATCAGGAATGCAAACAGAGAGACCATATTAATACTGTAGCCGAGATAATGAATAAGAATTATCGCGACCAGAAAAGAGACTGGAATACCTAATGCAGTAATTAAGGCAATCCTGAAATTCAAAAATAGATAGAGGGAGATCAGCACTAACACCAATCCAATCACACCCGATGATCGTACCGTATCGAGACGCGTTTTAACTGCGACTGACAAATCACTGAATAAACCTGCCTGCAAGCCAGTTGGTAAATATTGAGCCTGATCTCGAGCGTACTGCTTGACCAGCGCGGCGACATCAATAGTTGAGGCGTCGGCTGTTTTAGTCACAGTGAGATTAACCGAAGGCGCGCCATTGAAGCGCCCTATCGTTTTGACTTCTTCCAGGCGCAGTTGCACATCCGCTATCTCGGACAACACCAGCTGCCCGGCATTGCGTTGACTGCGCAGCACCAATGACTTGATCGATTCGACATCCGGCGCCACACCGATACCACGTAATAAAATATCGCCTTCGCTTGCTTTCAGCGACCCACCTGGCAGGTCTTCTAAATTTTCAGTGAGTGTTTTAGTCACACTATCCAGCGACACATTACGCGCTGCCATAGCATGCGGATCAACCACAATCCATAGTTCCCAATCACGATCACCCGCCACACCGACACTAGCTACGCCGGGCATTGCTAACAAATCTCTACGCACATCTTCGGCAGTTTCAAATAGTAGGCCAGACGGAATATCACCATACAGACTCATACTAATTACCGGGAAGCGCGTTTTCAGTCGACTCACTTCTGGCGTCTCAGCTAACTCAGGCAGATCATCGGTAGCGTCCAGCACCGAGCGCACTTCCCTGAGAAAATCATCGATATCAGTATTCGCTTTGAGCTTTATTTCAACCTTGGATAAACCTTCAGAGCTATCGGAGGAGATCACGTCGATATCTGGCAGATTTTCTATTTCTTCTTCAATAACGACTGTAATCTGACGCTCGACCTCCTCAGGTGGTGCGCCCTCATAGACAGTTGATATCCTGACTCGATCCAAATCTACCGTCGGGAAAATCTCCTGCGGCATATTCCCCCAGGACATAAAACCCGCAATGATAATGAGCACTAAAAATAGATTGACAACTAGGCCGTTGCGAATGGAAAACTGAATTAATTTCATTATTCAACTAGCACAATTTGTTGGTCGCTCAAGGAGACAACATCACGTGCAACAATTACTTGATCGTGGTGCAAGCCATGCAGCACGATGTAGTCATCTTCGACGCGCTTACCTAAGTTAACCTCCTGCCTAGTGACACGATTGCCATCCATGGTGTACACATAGCTGCCACCGTATTGATTCAACACCGCAGTCACTGGAATAACCAAAGCGGATTTCTGCGTGGCTAATGGAATATTTGCGCTGGCCAGTTCGCCTGCATACAGACCCTGTCCGGCAACACGCACGCGAAGTTGATGAGTGTTAGTGTCTGGGTCAGGATCAGATTGGAGTGCCACCACCTTACCCGTGAGCTGGGTTCCGCCAGCAATTACTTGCACACTCTGATCCAGATTTAATGCCTGCAGCAGCTCGCCACGCACATCCAACTGCACATCCAGCTGAGCCGTGTCAATCATACTCAAGGCAATTTCATTAGCGTTGATGTAGTCACCTTGATCAAAATAAATTTCATTCACCACGCCGGGGAACGGCGCGCGCAACGTGGTACGTTGTAGATTACGTTGCGCCACATCATAAAGTGACTGCTGTTGCATGATGCGTGCTTGTGACATCGTATCTGATGCCTGCAGTCGAGCCAGCTCGGCACGCAAATCAAAGACTTGCTGTCTAGCGCTATCGACCGCGGATTGAGCAATCAAATTCTTGGCTGCAATTTGCTCAATGCGGTTCAATTCCTGCTCTTGCAGAGCAAGATTCTTGCTTGCCAACTGCAACAGCTGGCGATCTCTTGCCTGAGTCTGTTGTTCGATAAGCAACGCTGCTTCACACTGGATGAGCTCATCGCGATAGTCGCGCGCATCCAGTGCCAGTAATGCCTGCCCCTGTTCGACCCGATAACCAGGCTCGATCTCACGTCGCAGCACAACGCCGGCAACTTGGAAGCGTAGTTTGGCGGTTTTGGTGGGCTGGAGACGACCGGTGACTCGCTCGTAGGGCGAAATATCCCTCACCATGACTTGCGTAGTGATCACCTTAAGTGGTGCGATTTCCTGTAAATCTACCTCTGGTTCCGGCTTACTCCAGATCAGGTACCACAGAATTAATGCCGTGCCAGAAATAATGAGCAAAGACAGCCTAAAGCTGCTGATAGCTGCACCTTTCTGATCGTTATGCTTTATACTAATCACCTTATGCTCCACAACACGCGATCTCACATCGCCAAATAACACATAATAATATTGTTCACTTAAGACACACTAAATCACAAAAAATACCCTCAAGATGCTGATTCGTGCACTCATATTATTTAACCTACTTATTCTGAGTGATTTATCGATAGCTCAGGATCAGCGCTTCAAACAATGTGGAGATCATACACAAGTTAACCATGTTACCGATGGGGATGACCGTGTACACCTATTTCGAGATGCACAAGAGGTTTACGCTGATCGTGTACAGTATTCTGAAAAACATGACCAAGCCATCGCCACGGGTAATGTGCTAGTGCTCGACCCCGAACTTGATTTCACCGCCAGTCAAGCCGAGATAAGCACAGTTAAAGATGAGGGCACAGCTGACGATGTCACCTACTGGTATCACTCCACCCAAGGTAGCGGTATTGCCAAAACGGCTAGACGAGTTGCCAAGAACGTGATCGAAATGGACGAGGCAACCTACTCAACCTGTGACTTCTCGCAAAGATCATGGGAAATGAGTGCCAAGCATACCACGCTGGACCTGAACGCAGGGGTTGGTACGTCACGCAATGTGACGGGTCGGTTTATGGGTGTGCCAGTGTTTTATAGCCCTTGGTTAAGTTTCCCACTCAATGATAAACGCAAAACTGGTTTTTTAACCCCTGAGCTCGGACGCAGCAGCTCCTCAGGTACCGAATTTGAAACCCCTTTTTATTGGAACATCGCAGCCAACAAAGATGCCCTGATTGCGCCACGTTACTTATCTAAACGAGGCACTCAATTGAGCTTCACTGGACGCTACATCAACCCCGACAGCAGCGCCCAAACACACCTCCAATTTCTGGACGACAGTGATTATGACGATGAGCGCTATTTGATTTCATTCCGACATCGACATGCATTTGGCCACGGCTTTTATAGCAACATGATATACAACAAGGTCTCTGATGATGAGTATTTTGAAGATCTCAGTGACTCGATCGGATTGAGTAGCACCCAGCGTTTGGAGCGACGCGGTGAACTGGGATACAACGGCAGCTTGTGGGGCGGGCAGTGGACAGGATTTGTGCGCATGCAACAGTATCAGATCGTCGATAGCGAGCATAACGCGAACAATGATCCGTATAAACGACTGCCGCAAATACAGCTGCGTAACAGCTATGCTAATCTGCCAGCAGGATTTGAACTGAATACTTCCAGCGAGTGGGTTGCCTTCGATCATGATGACAAAGTCGATGGTAACCGCACGCATTTATTCAGCGAATTATCGCGCCCATTTAGAACGGCTTATTCCCATTTCACACCAGCGCTGCGCTTCAGTCATACACGCTATGACTTATCCGGCACCACTGGCGATGAGACACCGGTGCGTAGTGTGCCAAGTGTCTCTCTGGATAGTGGTCTTGTTTTTGAGCGCCATGCAGCCTCAGCAGACTATCGTCAAACACTTGAGCCGAGATTATTTTATCTCTACACGCCACACCGTGAGCATGACGACATTCCATTGTTTGATACGGGTGAATATGAGTTCAGCTTTCGGCAACTATTCAGGACTGACCGCTACAGCAATGCTGACCGTATCGCTGATGCCAATCAATTGACTGCCGCAATCACTTCGCGGTACGTGTCTAACCTAACAGGCCGAGAATTATTCCGCGCCAGCCTAGGGACTATTTTTTACTTCGATCAAAATGAAGTCACTCTCAAAGATGATGATGAAGTCAGCGGGGACAATAATTCAGACCTCGCCGCCGAGCTGGCAATTAATTTCAATGATCGTTGGCAGGCAATCTCAGCCGTTTTATGGGACACCCAAACCGAAGAATTTAATCGCACTAATATCAATCTGCGCTACCAGTCCTCTGACAATCTGATTGTCAATTTAGGCCATCGCTTCCGACGCGATGACTTCTCGCAATCGGATCTATCACTGATTTACCCGATGACACAGAATTGGCGTGCAGTCGGTCGCTGGAATTATGACTTCAAAGATGACAGAGATTTAGATTTACTGGCTGGTATTGAGTACGATACCTGCTGTTGGAACCTACGCGTGGCAGCACGCAGGTTTACCAATGATAATGACGGGGACTACAACAAGAGTTTGGAAGTACAATGGACACTCAAGGGTTTGACCACTCTGGGGTCCTCGATTAATGAACTACTGATGCAAAATATTCGTGGCTATGAAGAACATAATACCTATGTGTATTAACACAATGTTGACTCACACCATCCGCACTGCAGTCCTGCTATGCATACTTGGCATGCTGGCGGTGCAGGCCAATACGGTGCTTGACCAAATCGTTGCTGTCGTGGAAAGTGATGTCATCACAGAAACTGAATTGGTCGAGCGTATCAATGTGCTGCGCGCTCAGGCAGGCCCAGATGCTCAATTACCCGAATCTAATGTGCTGGCGGCACAGGTTCTGGAGCGGATGATTTTGGAACGCTTGCAAATAGATTGGGGTCAGCGGCGTGGTATCCAGGTCGATGATTTGAGTTTAGATCAGGCGATGCGTAATCTCGCCGCCCGTAACAATATGGATCTGAATGGCTTCCGTAATGTTTTGCTCAAGCAAGGTATCGATTACGTCACTTTTCGCGAACAGATACGCACAGAAATGATCATCAACCAAGTGCGTCGTCGTGCTATTGATGCCAATATTAAAATCTCAGAAAATGAGATAGACGCACTGCTCGAAAGTCAGAAGAATCAACTCGATAATGATCTGGAATATCGCCTCTCCCATATACTGATTCAGCTGCCACAAAATCCGACACCTTCGGACATTGCGAGCGCCAGAGAATCAATCGAGACGCTGTATGAGCGCGCCAACACGGGCGAAAGTTTCACCCAGTTGGCAATTGCTCATTCCCAAGCACAAGATGCCTTAGAGGGGGGAGATCTTGGCTGGCGTAGCAGACAACAATTACCCAACGTATTCAGTCAAGAACTGGCGGGCATGCAAACGGGTGACATCAGCAACATACTCAGAAGTAGTAGTGGTTTTCATATTTTTCGCATCATTGATACGCGCGGCGACCAAGTCATGCTGGTGGAACAAGTTCTGGCCCGACATATTTTAATTCGACCCAATGCGGTGCGCTCAAAACAGGAAGTCATTAACGATTTGAATAATTTGCGTACACGCATCATTAATGGCGATGATTTTGGCGAGCTGGCTAAAGCTCACTCCGAAGACCCAGGCAGCAGCGTCAACGGTGGCTCGCTGGGTTGGTCAACACCAAATGTATACGCGCCCGCCTTTCGTGATCAAATCACACGTTTGGCTCCGAACACTCTAAGTGAGCCATTCGAGACTAAATTTGGTTGGCACATTCTGGAGGTGTTAGGCACACGCCAACATGATAATTCTCTGGAGGCACGTCGCAATCAGGTCCGTGACTATCTGCGCCAACGCAAAATAGAAGAAGAGACTGAACTGTGGCAGCGTCAACTGCGGGATGAGAGCTATGTTGAAAACCGAGTATTCAGTGACGACTCCTAACCCAAGTAATTACTGATGCAGCCGCCAGCACTTGCGATTACTGCGGGTGAACCTGCTGGTATCGGTTTTGATATCATCCTGAAAGCGCATCAACACCTGCAGGACTGTGTCATTATTGGCGATCAACATGCACTGCAGGCCAGAGCGCAACAAATGGCACTGGACATTACCTTCAGCCACCAACCAGTCAGCCAGCCGCGGCAATTACACATTAAACACATTGCCACTGCCGCACCGGTCATTGCCGGTCAGCTGAATGCTAACAATGCAGCTTATGTGCTGGCCTGTTTGGATGAGGCCATTGACGGTACTCTGGCCGGCCATTATGCCGCGGTCGTGACCGCGCCTTTACATAAGGGCATCATCAATGATGCGGGGATCGCTTTTACGGGTCACACCGAATATCTTGCGGACAGAACCAATGCCAAAGTGGTCATGCTACTGGTTGCAGATTCCGTGCGCGTGGCATTAACCACCACTCACCTGCCACTTGCCCAAGTCGCGGCACATATTAATCAGCCTCTGATTGTGCAAACCGCTACCATATTGAACAATGATCTGATTGAGAAATTCGCCATCAGTCAGCCGCATATTGCGATATGTGGATTGAATCCGCATGCCGGTGAACAAGGTCATCTCGGGCGGGAAGAAATAGACATCATTCAACCCGCTATTAGCCAACTGCAACAGGCGGGCATTCATGTCAGCGGCCCCTATCCTGCTGATACTATCTTTACACCTAAACATCTAGCACAGGTAGACGCGGTCTTGGCGATGTATCATGATCAGGGACTACCGACACTGAAACATATCGGCTTCGGCCGAGCCGTCAACACCACCCTAGGCTTACCTATCATACGCACCTCTGTCGATCATGGCACTGCGTTGGATCTGGCTGGCACAGGGGCGGCGGATGCCAGCAGTCTTATCGCAGCAGTGCAGCTGGCTCGGTCACAAACCAATTTTAATCAGGGGTAAATATGAAATTCTACTCAGCGAGTTTACTCATCAGCACTGTAGTCCTGTGTTTAGCTTGCACCGTGCAGGCTACAGATCAGGACTTACAGCGTTTTTCTCAACACAGTCAGGAGAAAATTAAAACCCTCGCAGGCGCACTCAAACAAACACTGGTTGCCTCCATGCAAGCGGGTGGCCCAACTGCTGCAGTGGCAACCTGTAATCTGCAGGCTGCAGCGATCACTGCAGGGATTAATCTGGATACTGAGCTACAGATCAAACGCACCAGTCTAAAGTATCGTAATCCAGCCAATCAGCCAGATGCATGGGAACGTGACATCCTGCAAAAATTTAGCCAGCAAGCGGCAAGCGGTGTTGCTGTCAGTCAGTTAGTACACACAGAGAAGACCCTGAAAGATGGCCAGACAGCCTATCGATTGATGCGTGCAATTCCTGTTGGACCGGCCTGCCTCACCTGTCACGGCAGTGATAGCGACATCCCACCAACGGTCAGTGAGCATATCCAAAAGTATTATCCGCAAGACCAGGCAAGAGGGTATGCGCTGGGTGATATTCGTGGTGCCTTCTCTGTTTGGCAGACCATCGAGTAGCTACAAACGTGGCACCAGTGTGCTGCTTAACTTGCCGCTGACTCATCCCAAGAGAATAGACGCACATGTCTAATGCACATCGAGCACGCAAACGATTTGGTCAGAACTTCCTGAATAATGAGCCTATCATCCAACAACTGGTGGCTGCGATTGCAGTCAAACCAGATGATCATGTATTAGAAATCGGCCCGGGCCTAGCCGCCATGACACGGCCCTTGTTAGCGCAGCTTGCACAGCTGGAAGTGATCGAGCTGGATCGTGATTTAGTGACTCATTTGGAGAATCTTTCCAGTGCTGCACATCAACTTATCATTCATCAAGGTGACGCACTTGAATTTGATTTCAGCGCTGCCACACATCGTCGCAGAGTGGTCGGCAACCTACCCTATAATATTTCTACTCCACTTATTTTTCATTTATTAGATCATCTTGAAAACATCGTGGACATGCATTTCATGCTACAAAAAGAAGTGGTCGATAAAATATGCGCCATCAGCGGTGACAGAAACTTTGGCCGCCTATCGGCCATGGTGCAGTCGCAGTGTCAGGTAGTCAGTTTATTTGCCATAGGCCCGGAGAATTTTACCCCAGCACCAAAAGTAAATTCAGCGTTCCTGCGCTTAATTCCGCAACCGCGGGTACCAGAACATCTGCGCTCACAATTTGCCAATGTGGTTAGACTGGCATTCACGCAGCCACGCAAAACTCTGGCAAACAATTTAAAACCGCACATCAGCAGTGAGCAAATTGAGAGTTTGGAACTTTCGCCGTCCACTAGGCCTCAAAATCTTAGCATTACTGATCTAGTTAAACTGGCGCACTATCTATAACGATTGAGATAATCTGCCAGCAAGGTTTTTTGATATACTAATACTCAACCTAAGAATCATCGTTTTTCAATTTTTAGCAACATATACACAACCATGACCGATAGCCAGCGCCATAATATTAATATCAGTGTAAACAGCTCGTATTTAGAATCACAATCTAACAGTGAAGACAGTCGCTATGTGTTCGCTTACACGGTAACTATCCAGAATCATGGCTCTGTCTCTGCCAAGCTGCTCGCCCGGCACTGGATCATCACTGATGCCAATGGCAAAACGCAAGAAGTGAAAGGTGAAGGCGTAGTTGGTGAGCAACCACACTTAAAGCCAGGCGAGGGTTTTCAATACACTAGCGGCACAATGTTAGAGACACCCGTCGGCACCATGCATGGTAGCTATCAAATGGTCGCAGACGATGGTACCGAATTCGATGCCGACATTCAGGTTTTCACCCTATCTGCACCGCGCACATTGCACTGATTACTGCTGCACACGTGTGTGCGCTGCCTGAACCTATGCTGGTCAGGGTGGCTGAACATGCACCCTGTCACCACAGGCGCTGAACGATGGCGACCTATGCAATCGGAGACATCCAAGGATGTTACCAGCAACTCCGACAACTGCTCGATAAACTCGCCTTCGATGCCAACCAAGACCGTCTCTGGCTGGTGGGTGACTTAGTTAATCGTGGCCCGCAATCACTGCAGACGTTACAGTATATTCGTTCTCTGGGGAGCGCTGTCAGCTGTGTGCTAGGTAATCATGATATTCATCTCATCGCTTGCCATGCGGGAGTGAAAACTTGCAAACCAAGCAGTTCGCTGACACAAATATTGCGCCATCCAGAAGCCGATGACATCGTGACCTGGTTGCGGCATCAACCGCTGCTTCATTTTGATCAACACTTAAATTGGCTGATGGTCCATGCTGGCTTGCTACCTCAATGGGATTTTGCCCTAGCACAACAATGCGCGCAGGCCGTCGAGGCACAGTTAAAGAGTGCCGACTATGCCGAGTTCCTACGCGACGCCTATGGCGATACTCCGGCTCAATGGCAGGATAATCTCAGTCCGCAAGAGCGTCTAAGGATTAGTTTAAATGCATTCACGCGACTGCGTGTGTGTGACCAATATGGACGTATGAATTTTGAGTTTAAAGGTGAGCTTGGTGCGCAGGCAGAAGATTTACACGCCTGGTTTGAAGTGCCTCGAAAGTCCAGTCAGCTGCGCATTGTATTTGGTCACTGGTCAGCCCTAGGACTCAAGCGCAGCAAAAATATCTTAGCCATTGATACCGGTTGTCTCTGGGGTCAGCAACTGACCGCAGCGCGCCTAGATACAGAACCCGCCACTATTATCAGTCTGGACTGTCCGCATTAAGGCCAGACGACTGCACACGCGAGTAATGCGTAAACACCATGTCATAGGGATTTTTCTCGTCAGCCGGATAGGCTTGGGCAGAATCTAACAGCCAGTCTTGTTGATTAATCTGCGGGAAATAACGATCACCGCTAATGTCGGCATCGACCTGCGTGATAAACAGCTCGTCAACCGCATCTATAAGTTGTTCATAAATAGTCGCGCCGCCAATAATAAACACCTTATCGCTATCAGCCACCTGCGCTAGACCCTGCGTGATGCTGTGCACAATCTCAGCACCCTCGGCAGTGAAATCAGGGTCGCGGGTGATAATAATGTTTTTGCGTCCAGGTAAAGGGTGTATTTTGAGTGATTCCCAAGTTTTACGTCCCATAAGAACAGGCGCACCCAGTGTGGTACGTTTGAAATACTGCAAATCAGCCGGGCAGTACCAGGGGATATCATTGCCTTTGCCAATGACATTATTGTTCGCAGTTGCGACGATGATAGCGAGCGTTGGCATTGCTTTTATACCGCTACCGGGGCCGGGATATGGGGGTGCGACTGATAATTCTTTAACTCAAAATGCGCATAGCTAAAGTCAAAAATAGACGCTGCTGGCTGGACTATCTCAAGTTGCGGTAAGTCATATACGCTACGCTGACACTGCAGTTGAGCCTGCTCAATATGATTGTTATACAAATGCACATCACCAAAGGTGTGAATAAATTCGCCCAGCTGCAAATCCGTTACATGAGCCACCATAATCACTAGCAATGCGTAGGAGGCAATATTAAACGGCACACCTAAAAATACATCCGCACTGCGCTGATACAGCTGGCAGGATAATTTACCGTCGGCGACATAAAACTGAAATAGCGCATGGCAGGGGGGTAAGGCCATGTTGTCAATGTCAGCAACATTCCAAGCACTGATAATATGCCGGCGTGAATAAGGATTAGTCTTGAGCTGCTCTATGCAGGCACTGAGTTGATCTATGCTGCGCCCATCAGCCGCAGGCCAAGCGCGCCACTGGGCGCCGTAAACAGGCCCCAGATTACCTTCATCATCTGCCCACTCATCCCAAATACTGACACCAGCAGCATTCAATGAGGCGATATTGGTCTCACCCCGAATAAACCACAGCAGTTCATGAATGATTGATTTGGTATGTAATTTCTTGGTGGTCAGCAGCGGAAAGCCTGCATTCAAGTCAAAACGCATTTGATAACCAAAACAGGAACGGGTGCCTGTGCCGGTGCGATCATCTTGGGCCACACCATGCTCGAGTACATGGCGCAGCAAATCTAAATATTGTTTCATTACATTATCCCCTGCTGAACATGCCGCGCTGCGCGCACCAAAACAGGAACGCCCCACAGATAATCATCGGCAGGCTCAGTAATTGGCCCATGGTGAGAAAATCATAGGCGACAAAGCCTAGATGTTGATCTGGCTCACGCACGATTTCAACTAAAAATCTGAACCCACCATACAAGAATAAAAATACAGCAGCCACTGCGCCGGTTGGACGTGGCCTAGATGAATACAGCCACAATACAATAAACAGCAGCAGCCCCTCTAATGCCGCCTGGTAGAGCTGAGACGGATGGCGTCCTAGCCCATCCACCTGAGGGAAGATCACGGCCCAAGGTAAATCTGTGACACGCCCCCATAGCTCGGCATTGATAAAGTTGCCGATACGACCAAAACCCAAACCCAATGGCACCAGTGGGGCAATAAAGTCTGCTAGGCGCAGAAATCCCCAACCTTTTTTATGTTGGTAAACGGCGATCGCTACAATGACGCCAAGCAAGCCACCATGGAAACTCATGCCACCTTTCCATATTTCAAATAAATACAGCGGTTGCTGCAAAAAATAATCGAAATTGTAAAACAGTACCGAACCTAAACGACCACCAGCAATTACACCCAAGACCGCATAGAACAAAAAGTCACCCACCTGTTGTGGCTGAATGAAGCTGTCGCTGCGCGCAGCGCGGTGGCGGCCCAAGACCCAAAAGGCCAAAAAACCACATAGATACATTAAGCCATACCAGCGTACGGCAAGTGGTCCTAGTTGGAGCGCAATCGGATCAAATTCAGGATGCACAAACATGCCCAAATAATAACATGCGTGCCTGTTAACTCCGCCGTTTATTTATCCGCTATACGCCATTGGCATTAGATACTTTATCAGCAGAGCGTTATATTCTAATGGTTAATATTCAGTCAGTGGATTATGTTCATGAATCATCTCAAACACGAAACCAGCCCTTATCTGCTCCAGCATTTAGATAATCCAGTGGACTGGTACCCCTGGGGACCTGAAGCATTGCAGAAAGCGAAGGATGAAAATAAGCCAATCCTACTATCAATCGGCTATTCAGCCTGCCATTGGTGTCATGTGATGGCGCATGAATCATTTGAAGATCAGGCAACTGCAGATGTCATGAATGAACTATTTATCAATATTAAGGTGGATCGAGAGGAACGTCCCGACATTGATAAGATCTATCAAACAGCTCAATACATGTTGACCCAGCGCACCGGAGGCTGGCCCTTGACCATGTTCCTGTCACCGCAGGATCATATGCCTTTTTTCGGTGGTACTTATTTTCCTGACAAGCCACGCCATAATCTTCCGGCCTTCAAAGATTTGTTACAGCATATTGCGCGTGCCCATCGTGAAAAGCCGACTGAAATCAGCAAGCAGAATGACTCGCTGAAAGATGTCTTAAAGAATATCTACCAATCAAGCGAGCATCCAATGGCACTGGATGGACGCTTAATCACGCAAGCGAAAGACCAATTATTACAGAGCTATGATCGTCGTCATGGCGGCTTTGGCGCCGCCCCTAAATTTCCTCACCCCGCTAATTTAGAGCTGTTACTGCGCGTCTGGCAGCAAGCATCAGATGCACAGTCACAGACTGAAGAACAGCAGCAAGAACATCAAAAACAAGCCCTTAAACCGGCGTTATATACGCTCGAGCGCATGGCTGCGGGTGGCTTATTTGATCATGTTGGAGGAGGATTTTGTCGCTATTCAGTCGATGAGTATTGGATGATTCCGCATTTCGAAAAAATGCTATACGACAATGGTGCACTGTTGAGCCTGTATTGTTATGCCTACCAAATCAGTCAAGATGTCGATTTTAAATTGACCGCACTGGAAACAGCTGCCTGGGTTATGCGGGAGATGCAGTCCACTGAGGGGGGTTACTATTCTTCTCTGGACGCCGATTCGGAGGGTGAAGAAGGTAAATTCTACGTCTGGACAGAACAGCAACTACGCGACATCTTATCCGAGGACGAATATCGTATTCTAGACCGTCGCTTTGGGTTTTCACGCGGACCTAATTTTGAAGATAAATATCATCTACATGAATTTGAATCATTTTTTGATCTAGAACAACAGCTGCCTGAAGACGAGCAACAATGTCGTGCCTTATGGGCGCAGGCAAAAGCCAAACTATTTGCCGAGCGCAGTCAACGTATTGCACCCGGACGCGATGATAAAGTCCTGACTAGCTGGAATGCGCTGATGATTAAAGGCATGTTAATTAGCAGTCGCGTATTTAATCAGCCCGAACATTTTAGCTCTGCCCAAACTGCGTTGCAGTTCATCCACCAGCAGATGTTTAGTCAACAGCGTTTGTTCGCTACCTATAAAGATGGCAAAGCGCATCTTAATGCCTACCTTGATGATTATGCTTTTCTCCTCGATGCCATTATGGAGTATCTGCAAACTCACTGGGACAGTGCCATGCTGCACTTTGCTACCCAGTTGGCTGATGTCTTGATCGAACAATTTGCCGACCAACATTATGGGGGCTTTTACTTCACCGCCAATGATCATGAGGACTTAATCCAGCGACCTAAAGTCAGTTCTGATGAAGCAACGCCATCAGGCAACGGTATTGCTGCGATGAGTTTATTAAAACTAGGCCTGTTACTCAGTCGTAGCGATTATATTCAGGCCGCTGAAGGCACACTCGATTATGCCAGTAAGGCCATGATCGACGCACCGATGGCTCATGGCTCGCTGCTCAGCTGTTTACAAAATCTGGAAGCGACCCCTCGTGTCATTATTATTCGTGGTGAGCAGGACATCATCAACCAGTGGCGCCAACAGTGTCAGGCGGACTTTAATCCACAGCATTTGGTGTTTGCAATACCTGACGACTGCGACAATCTACCGGAGGCACTGGCGGCCAAATGTGGCCAGCAGTCGGAACCACTCGCTTATGTCTGTGAGGGCTTCAGTTGTCTGCCACCAATGAATGATTTAGTGCAACTGAAACAACATCTGAGTGCCTGAATAGGAGCATCCACACAGGCAGTCAAAGCAGATTATGCTCAGCTCAAAGCAGCCAGCGCCGCATCATAGTCGGGCTCGTTAGCGATCTCACTGACCAGCTCAGTATGGAGGACTTGATTGTCACTAGATAGCGCCAATACCGCACGCGCGGCAATACCTGCCAGAGGACCGTCCTCAATCAAAACGCCATAATCATGAGCAAAGTCTTTGTTTCGCATCATGGCCAGTGTCACCACCTCTGCGAGCCCTTCACTACTACAAAACCGGGTCATTGCGAAAGGCAGATCAGCTGACACGATCAGGACGACGACATCATTTCTAGTGGCCACTAAGTCAGCAAATTTCTTAGTCGATACCGCACATACCGGAGTATCCAAACTGGGAACAATACTTATAATCTTCTTCTTGCCGACGAAGTTGGCTAAGCTGACATCGTTCAAATCCTTGTCAACTAATTTAAAATCAGGCGCCTGCTCACCTACTGCAGGTAAATCAGCATTGGTATGAATAGGATTACCTTGCAACGTAATTGCTGCCATTGCTTTACCTCTCTCTCGGTTGATTGATCATGAACTTCTAGGATGCTTAACTTAAACTGTTGTTTACCTAAGTCAATGATATAATATCTGCTCAATTAACTTAATCCAATTGCTATGCGCCACCTGATTGTTACACTCCTCTCACTATTTATTTTCGGTGCTTGTTCAAAATCACCCGAGCAGCTGATTTCAATTGATAATGCATGGTTAAGAGAGGCGCCACCGGGGGCTACAGCATTAGCCGGCTACCTCACTATTCATAACCATAATTCTGAGGATCTGAGCCTGAATAATGCGGTCAGTGAGGATTTTGGTCGTATCGAGTTCCACCAGAGCCTAGAAGAGGATGGCGTCTACAAAATGATTCCACATACTCACCTGAATATTCCTGCCAATGGTCAACTTGCCCTGGCACCGGCCAGCTATCATTTAATGATGATTGATCCTAAGCGCACCCTGACAGCGGGTGATGAAGTGTCTCTCAGCTTAAACTTCAGTGCTGATGTGAGCATGACAGTGGTGATGCCAGTGACTAAAGCCACCCATACTGAAGATCACTCACACCATCATCATTAACCCCAGAGTAAAATCATAGGACGATCATGCATGACTTGGGTGGCATTTTGGCTACTGCCCTGCAGCTCATTATCAATCTGCAACCCGAGCTGGTAGAGATTGTTATCCTCTCCCTACAAGTCAGTATCACCGCAGTACTCATCGCCACCCTGATCTCAATTCCACTCGGCACGTTACTGGGTACTTATCGCTTCCCCGGCCATAGCCTGATCTGTGGCACATTGAATACCCTGATGGGTTTACCACCCGTCGTTGTTGGGTTGGGGTTGTATTTATTTCTGTCGCGCTCCGGCCCGCTAGGTGATTTAAATTTATTATTTACGTCCAGTGCCATGATCATCGCTCAGTGCATTTTGGTCACGCCGATAATTGCTTCCCTGACACAACAAACCGTCAATGATTTATTCCAACAGCACCAAGAACAGTTTAAAGCCCTTGGTGCGCCGATCAGCAGCACCCTGCTGCCGCTGGCATGGGATGCGAGAAATAGTTTACTGACCGCGATTCTGGCAGGCTTTGGACGGGCTTCGGCAGAAGTGGGGGCGGTCCTGATTGTCGGCGGTAATATCAATCATGTGACCCGGGTCATGACCACCACCATCGCGCTGGAAACCAGCAAGGGTAATTTAGAATTGGCGATGGCACTGGGTATTATTTTACTCGCTATCTCGTTCTCTATCACCAGCCTGATGATGCTGGTGCGGCAGCACAAATAGCAGGGGCGCGCGTGCACAACACCACACCATGTCATCCGCATCTGCCCCTCACACTCAGCCACGTGAGTTATGCCTGTGCTCATGTCCGGCTGATTGATGAGCTTGATTTAACCATCAATAGTCCCGGTAATAGTGTCATTTTAGGTCACAATGGCGCCGGCAAAAGCTTATTACTCAAACTCTTACATGGCGTTATTACACCCAGCGGCGGGCATATCCACTGGCATCAGGACCGCCCACAACCACAACAATACTGGCGCACATTGCTATTACAAAAACCCAGCTTCTTCGATCGCTCGGTGCGTTACAACGTGGAGTTCGTCCTGCAACTTGCCAAAGTGCCGAAAGCCCAACGGCAACAGCGCTGTGACGAGGCACTGCAGGTATGCGCACTGAGCGAGATGGCTGAGCGTAATGCGTCCACCTTATCGGGTGGTGAAGTACAAAAATTATCTTTGGCTCGCGCCTGGGTGCTTAAACCGGCCATCTTACTTATGGACGAGCCCACCGTGGCGCTTGATCCACCTTCAGTCATCAGCTTTGAAAAAATTATTCACCAGTTCGTGCAGGCGCAGACTAAGATCATTATGACTACCCATGATCTAGCACAGGCCAAACGCATGGCTGATGACATCGTGTTTATGCATGCCGGTAAAATTCTCGAACATCGCCCCGCCCAAGACTTCTTTGCACAACCTGACAGCGCACACGCGCAACGCTTTATTAGTGGTGAGTTGTAAGGATTTCGATAAATATGCCCAGGAGGCATTTAAACAACGCCGGCTGACGAAATATTTACATAGAATTCATGGCACTTTTGAGTGTGAGCATAACCATAGTTTGTTGCTTGTTTTTCATAACATCTGATTCTTAAATAGTCACCATGTAAGGATTTGCCAACTGAGGCACTCTATATTTTTACGAGGCAGTGTCCTTATCGAAATCAGGAGCGTCAAATGGGTAGAGTACCATCAACTGTAACAAAACGACTGATTAATACAGTTCCAAAATTTAGAAAAATCCTTCAAACGGCGAGGGAAAGAGATGTAAACGAATCTGATACCGTAACAATTGTTACCGATATGCTAGAAGAAGTATTTGGATTTGATAAGTATTCTGAGATCACCAGAGAATATTCAATTCAAGGAACATACTGCGATCTTGCAATAAAAACTGCAAAGAAAGTTGAATATCTAATAGAAGTGAAAGCCATAGGTCTTAATTTAGTCGACAAGCATCTCAAACAAGCCGTTAATTATGCCTCCAGAGAAGGTATCAAATGGGTGGTACTAACGAATGGCATCGCCTGGGAAATACACCGGGTCAATCTAGAAGAACGGGTACATAACGAACGCTTATTCTATTTTGATTTTTTAGAACTCAATCCACGACAGAAAGATCATCAAGATTTATTATTTTTATTATGTAAACGTGGTATCCAAAAAGATCTGATCGATGATCTTTATGAATATAAGCAATCAGTCAATCGTCACACTATAGGTGCACTCCTCTTAACAGATACCATAACTGGAGTCGTAAGGAGAGAATTACGAAAGCTCAAGCCAGGCATCAAAGTCACACACGAAGAAATATATGAACTGATTAAATCAGATGTATTAAAACGTGAAGTGATTGATAGTGAGGCGGGTATTGAGGCCAATATAAAAGTAGTGAGATTTCGCAAAAAACAAGAAAGAGAGAAGGCAAAAGCTCAGGCAAACACTAGAGATACTGAAGCGATGTTTCAATCTCCAAAAAATAATTCTGAGTGATCGTTAATCTATTTGTCTATTGATCGTTGGGTAGAATAGATTTTGTTGAAAGGAAATTTTTACTATCAGATCAACGTTCATGAACAGTGATCTCTCCAGTTTCCAATTTTAGTTGAGTGCTTTTTCAGAGGACTACCAGAAATTATGAGTCTATTTACCCATATCCAGACATTTCCTGACAGCTTCAAAATAGAGAAATCTAAGTACTTATTCGTAGACGGAGAGAATTTAAGGTCCATTGATAAAAGATATTCTGCCCTAGTAAATAATAATCAGCCAATGAGCAATACTGATCCTTATGGGTTTCTTCATATTGATATTCAGAAAATAGCACAAAATTACAAGAGAGTTTTTTTCTATGATGCTTTACCAGAAAACAATGAAGAAAAAATAAAACAAAGACAAATTGAATTTGAAAATCTTGGTTCGATAAAAAATTTTCATGTCAGATCTGGCACAGCTAAATACAATAAAAAAATAGGCTTGAAACAAAAAGGTGTTGACATACTCCTTGCGATAGAAGCCTATCAAAACGCAATCTCTGGGAATATGGATGTTGCTGAAATCATTACGTCTGATCTTGACTTTTATCCACTCTTTTCAGCGTTACTACAAACTAGAGTGTTGACTCATTTAATTCATGATCCAAAAAATATCTCGAAAGATTTAATTAATTGTGCTGATGAAGCTAGCCCAATTGATGTCAAGAAATACCTTAGTTGGACAAATGATGAATTTCATAAAAAATATACTGTAGTGAATGGAAATCAGAAATTCGATAATGATAATTATGAGTTAGTAGAGGATGTTTTTAAAGATAGTGAACATTCATTTAAATTATACCGCAGCCTATCTGATGACATGTTCATAGGTTATTCCGAAGTATTAACGAAATCGGTTAAATCAAATAATAAAGGTCTAGTTCTGATGCTTTTGGATGAATGGTCTGGCTATTCACCAAAATAAATACACTATTGTATGCAGTCTCAATAGAAAACCTTTCATAACGTCACGAGCGCAGCAAGGCGTAGGCGAAAATCCATTTTAAACGCGCAGTTTATGGGCTATAAATGGGCAGGTTAAAATGGATTTTTAACACCGGCATTGCCAATAAGTCATTATATGCAGTAGTTATCAATCTGAGCGACTGGTCACTTCTAGCAAATGATACCCAAACTGCGTTTTCACCGGCCCCTGCACTTCGTTGAGTGGCGCGCTGAATACCACTTCGTCAAACTCTTTTACCATCATGCCGGGGCTGAATTCACCCAGCTCACCACCCGAGGCACCTGATGGGCAACTGGAGTGTTGTTTTGCTAGGTCGGCAAATGCTGTGCCGTCGGCGATTTGTTGTTTGAGCGTATTACACTGCTCTTCTGTGTCTACCAGGATATGTCGTGCGGATGCTTTGGCCATGATGGTCCCCTTATAGTTAAATTATTCTTTAGTTTCTTCAGCTGCTTGCTCGCCAGCGTCCTCAGCAACCTCATCACTGGCTTCTGCAGTGGTCTCTTCTGG
>DDIE01000002.1:0-935 GCA_002338385.1 Proteobacteria bacterium UBA1858 | reverse complement strand
TGCTGGCTCTGGCTGCGGCGCAGGCTGCGATAGTTCTACTAAACCTGCATCCAGTAATATTTTTGCTTTGTCATCGCCATTAACATATTTTCTATCCGCCCCTTTGACGGCATAGCGACCGGATTTTTTTTGATAAATAGTATATTCACCGGCAGTTTGGACTTCTTTCATTGTGCGTTTCCTATAAGTAATGTGGGTAAGAGCAATAATGCGCAGAGTTTACCTGATTCAGATAGATTTTATAGTGGCGATTTAGACGGCCACACCGAGTGCTTTTTGCATAAAAAACATTTTCAGGGCAGCGGTTTTATTGGTGAAGTTCACCCCCATACTGCGTGCACTGCGCAGCAGTTGTTGATCGCTGCGGAAAAGTTGATCAATACCTTCCAATGCTTTTTGGATAATGGCATTGTCACTTTTACGCGCCAACTCATATTGTCTGAGCACGCGCGCACTGCCCAGTGGCCGATCAGATTGAGCAATTAAGTCTGTCAAGCAACGCACATCCGCCAGCCCCAGATTCAAGCCCAGACCGGCGAGCGGGTGGACGACGTGCGCTGCATCACCGAGCAGTGCCATGCGATGATCGATATAACGCGCAGACTGCGCGCCCTGCAATGGGAAACTTAAGCGTTCTGAGGTGACTGTCAAACGTCCCAGTTTGTGCTCAAACGCCGCGGTTAACTGCTGATTGAAGTCTGCAATCGGCATATCCATAAGCTCCTTACAGCGCATCTCAGGCACGCTCCATACAATTGAGCAGTGTTGTTCTGAAATGGGGAGCAAGGCCAGCGGACCCTGATGGGTAAAACATTGCCAGGCGGTATCCTGATGCACATATTCGGACTCAATAATAGCCACCACACCACGCTGGTGATAATCCTTTTGGCTAAATTCTATTTGCATACACGTGCGTAATTGGGATTGCTGGCCAT
>DDIE01000062.1:7132-17248 GCA_002338385.1 Proteobacteria bacterium UBA1858 | reverse complement strand
GCAGCCATTCAGTGCCAAATTCCCAATGAATATCTTACTCATGCCGATCAACCTGTTTTTAGAGGGTGTGGCATTATTTGCCAAGCCTGTCTCACTCGGTTTGCGTCTATTCGGCAACCTCTACGCGGGCGAGATGATCTTTATTCTTATTGCACTTATGTACGGCGGTGGTTTGGCGATAGGTGCTCTGGGAGGCGTACTGCAACTGGCATGGGCTATTTTCCATATCCTGGTTGTTGTACTACAAGCGTTCATATTTATGGTGCTATCTGTTGTTTACCTGAATATGGCTCACGAACATCATTAAATCTAAATATTTTTAATATACTTTAACTTATAAATTTGTGGAGACGTTGTTATGGAATTAGCTCAAGCATTAATCTACTTAGCAGGTGGAATACTAATGGGCCTGGGTGCACTAGGTGCCGCGCTAGGTATCGGTAACCTTGGTGGTAAATACATGGAAGGTATTGCGCGCCAGCCGGAATTAATTCCTATGTTGCGTACCCAAATGTTTATTGTTGTTGGCTTAGTGGATGCCGTGCCTATGATTTCAGTAGGTATCGCGTTCTACATGATTTTCGCCCTGTAAGACGAAAATCCGTTGCTCAACCATTTTTCATTGAGGTACTAAGGTGAATATTAATCTCACCCTGATCGGACAATCGATCACATTTTTGATCTTTGTATGGTTCTGTATGAAGTACGTTTGGCCACCTATCACAGGTGCTCTGAGCGCGCGTAAAGACAAAATAGCGCAAGGACTAGAAGCGGCTGAAAAAGGCATGCAGTCCGCGGAACAAGCAGAAATCAAAGTTCAGGAGCAGTTAACAGAAGCCAAGCTGCAAGCATCAGACATAATCAACAGCGCTCAAAAACGCGCTAATGAAATTGTCGAGGAAGCTAAAGACTCTGCTGTTCAAGAGAGTGATCGTATTAAAAGCAACGCCCAGGCCGAAATTGACAAAGAGATCAATAAAGCGAAAGAACAGCTACGCGGTCAAGTTTCAGCCCTAGCCATTGCAGGTGCTGAAAAAGTTTTGAAAAAAGAAATCAATGCTGATGCACATAAATCAGTATTAGATGACTTAGCCGCTCAAATTTAGGACGTATTGTGTCAGAGTTAATTACAGCAGCACGCCCCTATGCACGCGCCGTTTTTGCCAGTGCTTCCGAGAGCAACAGCATTGACGCTTGGTCGGATATGCTCAATTTCTGTGCCGCCTTGTCGCAAGACGCAAAAATGCAAATGATGCTTGCTAACCCAAGCCTGAATCTGCATGAGGCTGCAGCACTGTTCATAGAAGTTAGCGGCGATCAGCTCAACGATCACGCTAAGAACTTCATTAAGATATTGGCTGAGAATGATCGTCTGGTATTACTGCCTGAAATTAATCAATTATTTCAGGATTATCGCTCACAGTCTGATGGTGCAATCGAGGCTGAATTGATTGCCGCCATGGACGTAGGCGAAGCACAACTGAGTGCAATCGAGGCCGCATTGTCAGAGCGTTTAGGCAAGAAAGTAAGTTTAACCAGTCGGATTGATGAATCACTCATAGGTGGTGCAATCATTCAGGCCGGTGACACAGTAATAGATGGTTCGGTACGTGGTCAGTTGGAAAAACTGGCAACCACACTGGTTAATTAGACTAAAGATTAAATTATAGAGTTCAAGAGGAATTCATATGCAACTCAACCCTACTGAAATAACCGACTTAATCAAGCAACGTATTGATAAGTTTGAAGCGACTTCCGAAGCTCGTACTGAGGGAACAGTAGTCGGTGTCACCGACGGTATTGTTCGTATTCATGGCTTAGCCGAAGTGGTATCTGGTGAAATGATCGAGTTTCCCGGCAACACATTTGGCATGGCACTTAACCTCGAGCGAGACTCAGTGGGTGCGGTGGTACTGGGTGACTACAAGCACATCTCAGAAGGCGACAAGGTAAAATGTACTGGTAAGATTCTGGAAGTGCCCACAGGCCCTGAATTACTTGGTCGAGTTGTTAACTCACTGGGCATGCCCATTGATGGCAAAGGCCCAATTGATTCCACGATCAGTTCACCGATCGAAAAGATTGCACCGGGTGTAATGGAACGTAAGTCAGTCAGCCAGCCCGTGCAAACAGGGATTAAATCAATTGACGCGATGGTGCCCGTCGGTCGTGGTCAACGTGAGTTGATTATTGGTGACCGCCAAACAGGTAAAACAGCCGTCGCCATTGATGCCATTATCAACCAGAAAAATACAGGTGTTAAATGTATCTACGTGGCTGTGGGACAGAAGAACTCGTCCATCGCTAACGTGGTACGCAAGTTGGAAGAGCACGATGCAATGGCACATACAACCATCGTGGCTGCGGCAGCAGCAGAGTCAGCGGCGATGCAATATATCGCACCCTACTCAGGCTGTACCATGGGTGAATATTTCCGTGATCGCGGCGAAGATGCACTGATCATTTATGATGATCTATCTAAGCAAGCGGTCGCTTATCGTCAAGTATCACTGTTACTGCGTCGTCCGCCAGGTCGTGAAGCCTATCCAGGTGACGTATTCTATTTGCACTCAAGATTGCTAGAGCGCGCGTCACGGGTCAATGAGCAATACGTTGAAGAATTCACCAACGGTGAAGTTAAAGGTAAAACAGGTTCACTTACGGCACTGCCTATCATTGAGACACAGGCCGGTGACGTATCTGCATTCGTACCAACCAACGTAATTTCAATTACTGACGGTCAGATCTTCCTCGAGTCAGATTTATTCAACTCGGGTTTCCGTCCGGCCATTAACGCGGGTCTCTCAGTATCACGTGTTGGTGGTGCCGCACAGACTAAAATCATTAAGAAGCTAGGCGGTGGTGTACGTTTAGCTCTCGCGCAGTATCGTGAGCTGGCAGCATTCTCTCAGTTTGCTTCAGATCTTGACGAGTCTACGCGTAAGCAGCTCGAGCGTGGTGAGCGCGTCATGGAATTAACCAAGCAGAACCAATACTCTCCATTGTCAGTCGGTGAAATGGCGGTCTCACTGTATGCGGTTGATAAAGGCTATGTTGATGATGTTGAAGTCAACAAGGTAGTGGCCTTTGAGGCGGCATTGCATGACTATCTGCGCAGTAGCGAAAAAGAATTAATGGATGAAATCAATTCCACTGGTGCTTACAACGATGATATCGAAGCAGGTATCAAGAAAGCGATAGAAACATTTAAAGCTAACAACGTCTGGTAGGGACTATGTCTGGCGCAAAACAAATACGAACTCAGATCGCGAGTATTAAAAATACTCAGAAGATCACTAAAGCAATGGAAATGGTTGCGGCCAGTAAAATGCGCAAAGCGCAAGATCGCATGAACGCCACACGTCCATACGCACAAAAGATCAGACAGGTGATTAACCACTTGGCGGCGGCACACTCAGAATACAAACACCCCTTCATGGTGGAGCGTGCAGCAGTTAAACGTGCAGGTTTCATTGTCGTCTCTTCAGATCGCGGCTTATGCGGTGGCTTAAACGTCAACCTGTTTAAGAGCATGATGAAGAAGGTGCGCGAGTATCAAGATCAAGATGTTGCCATAGACGTGAGCGTGATTGGTGCTAAAGGCTTAGCATTTTTCAAGCGTCTCAGCGACATCAACATGGTGTCTAATGCCAGCCATCTTGGTGACACAGTGGCACTGAGCGACGTAATCGGTCCTGTTAAAGTCATGTTGGATAACTACATTGCTGGCGATATTGATCGTTTGTATTTGGTTGAGAATGAGTTCGTTAATACCATGACACAAGCCCCTAAAGTTTCAGCCCTGTTACCTCTGCCAAAAGAAGAGGAAGAGACCACAGAACGCCAGCATCATTGGGATTACATTTACGAGCCAGATGCGCAAGAGGTCTTGGATGCATTGCTAGTGCGTTATATCGAATCAATTGTCTACAGCGGCGTAGTTGGCAATATCGCCTGTGAGATGGCGGCGCGAATGATCGCCATGAAGAGTGCATCAGATAATGCGGGCAGCTTGATCGACGATTTACAGCTGCAGTACAACAAGGCACGTCAAGCATCAATCACCCAAGAGCTATCTGAGATTGTTGGTGGCGCGGCAGCGGTTTAAACCCTTAAAAGTTTTAAATATTAAGTTGAAGTAACGAGGAAAATTATGAGTACTGGTCAAATTATTGAAGTCATCGGTGCAGTTGTTGATGTGGAGTTTCCTTCAGATCAAGTGCCTAACGTGTACGATGCACTAAAGGTTGATGAAAAAGGCTTAACCCTTGAAGTACAGCAGCAACTGGGTGACGGTATCGTAAGAACAATTGCGATGGGTGCCTCCGAGGGTTTGCAGCGTGGCCTGGCAGTGAGCAATACAGGTAATCCAATCAATGTACCCGTCGGTCCCAAGACTCTGGGTCGTGTGATGGATGTATTGGGCACACCAGTCGACAATGCCGGCGAAATCGGCAACGAATCAACTATGCCTATTCACCGTCTACCCCCTTCATTTGAAGATCAGGCGGGTGGTAACGAGCTACTCACTACGGGCATTAAAGTGATTGATTTACTATGCCCATTCGCTAAGGGCGGTAAGATTGGTCTGTTCGGTGGTGCAGGTGTGGGTAAGACTGTGACCATGATGGAACTGATTAACAACATCGCTAAAGCGCACTCAGGTTTATCTGTTTTCGCAGGTGTAGGTGAGCGTACGCGTGAAGGTAACGATTTCTACTACGAAATGGAAGAAGCCGGCGTACTTGATAAAGTGGCGATGGTATATGGCCAGATGAATGAGCCACCAGGAAACAGACTGCGTGTAGCCTTAACAGGTTTGACGATGGCCGAATACTTCCGCGACGAAGGTAAAGATGTACTGATGTTTATTGATAACATCTACCGTTATACATTAGCGGGTACCGAAGTATCAGCACTGCTAGGCCGGATGCCATCAGCGGTGGGTTACCAACCTACCCTAGCGGAAGAAATGGGCGTGTTACAGGAGCGTATTACTTCTACCAATGCGGGATCAATTACATCCATTCAGGCGGTATATGTACCGGCGGATGACTTGACCGATCCATCACCTGCGACCACATTCGCACACTTAGACGCGACCGTGGTACTGTCACGTCAGGTGGCCGAGCTGGGTATTTATCCAGCGGTAGATCCACTGGATTCGACCAGTCGTCAGCTTGATCCGTTAGTGATCGGGCAAGAGCATTACGACACCGCACGTGATGTCCAAAACACGCTGCAACGCTACAAAGAACTGAAAGATATTATCGCTATTCTGGGTATGGACGAATTATCAGAAGAAGATAAGCAAGTGGTAACACGTGCACGTAAAATTCAACGCTTCCTATCGCAGCCTTTCAGTGTGGCCGAGGTATTTACGGGTACACCTGGCGAGCTAGTGCCACTCAAAGAGACCATCTCTAGCTTCCGTGCCATTGTTGATGGTGAGTACGATCACTTGCCGGAGCAAGCCTTCTATATGGTAGGTAACATCGAGCAAGTACTTAAGAAAGCTGAAGAACTATAAGTTTAAGGAATAATGGCGACCACCATGCAACTTGATATTGTAAGCGCAGAAGCAGAAATCTTTTCTGGTGAAGTCAACGCAGTGATTGCTCCAGCGATCATGGGTGACGTGGGTATCTACCCTAATCACACCCCGTTGGTTACCCAACTCAAGCCAGGCGAATTAAAGATTGAAGTTGATGGCCAGCCAGACCAGCACATTTATGTCTCTGGCGGCATGTTGGAAGTGCAACCCGACATTATCACCGTGTTATCCGATACTGCGGTTCGTGCCGAAGATCTGGATGAAGCAAAGGCACTCGAAGCCAAGCAGAAAGCAGAAGAAGCGTTAGCTGAAAAAGGCGCTGAAATAGACAGTGCCCGCGCTATGGCAGAGCTGGCAGAAGCGAATGCACGTTTACGTATGATTCAGAAAATTCGCAAGGGTTAATTGCTGAGAGAGTTAAACATTGCACGGTTATGAATCAAAAGGCAGCGCATAGGCTGCCTTTTTTTTGCTCTATAATTCTGTAGGCAAATAATAATAACTAGTGTTTAATAGCCGTACTCAACAAAATATTGAAGCGATGTCACTAAATGTAGTTATCCTCGCAGCGGGTCAAGGCACACGCATGCATAGTGAAGTACCCAAGGTACTGCATAAGCTGGGAGGCCGACCGATGCTGGCGCATTGTATTGACACGGCTCGGCAGCTCGATGCCGCGCAGATCATGGTGGTCCATGGCTATGCTGGTGAACAGGTCCGAGCCAGCATCAATGATGATGAAATCGTGTGGCTGGAGCAGGCCGAACAGCTTGGTACTGGTCATGCCGTGCAACAGGCTGAGTCACAATTAAATAAAAATACTGATAGCAAAACGCTTATTTTGTATGCCGATGTACCACTGGTACAAGCCGCCACCTTGCACCAGTTACTCGACAGTGCAGCCGCCTGCTGTGTGCTGACCTGTGTGTTGGATAGTCCATCCGGCTACGGACGCATTGTGCGTAATCAGCAGCAACAAGTGATGTCCATCGTAGAGGAAAAAGACGCCGATCCGCACCAGCGTAAGATCAGAGAAATTAACACCGGCATCATTAGTGCAGATACTCAGCACTTGCTCACGTGGCTGAAACGACTCAAAAACAATAATGCTCAACAGGAATATTATCTGACCGATTGTATCGCTATGGCGGTCGAGGAGAACGTCCCGGTCGAGGCAGTCATGTGTGCGCATGCTCCCGAGGTCAGTGGTATCAATAATCGTATTCAGTTAGCGCAGGCAGAAGCCTATTATCAACAGCGTGAGCGCGAGTCATTAATGCGCCATGGTGTCACGCTGAAAGATCCGGCAACGACCTACATAGAGGGGATAGTCGAGGTCGCAGCAGACACAGAAATTGAACCCAGTGTCAGCTTGCGTGGTGCTGTGAAGTTGGCTAAGAATGTACGCATAGGGATGAACAGTGTGATCATTGATTCCACTATTGCGGCCGGTACCATCATTCATCCTAACTCACACATAGAAAATGCAAGTATAGGAGCGCACTGCGAAATTGGTCCGTTTGCCCGTATTCGTGCGCAGACCGAGTTGGCAGACCAGGTCAAGATTGGCAACTTTGTTGAAACTAAAAAAACCTCAATTGGGCAGGCCAGTAAAGTCAATCATCTTAGCTATGTCGGTGATGCTCAAATAGGCGCTCACAGCAACATAGGTGCTGGCACAATCTGTTGTAATTATGATGGGGCCAATAAACACCAGACCATTATCGGCGACAATGTATTCATCGGTTCGGATAGCCAGTTAGTCGCACCTGTCAGCATCCACGATGGTGCCACTATTGGCGCGGGTTCAACCATTACCGAAGACGCACCCGCACATAAGCTGACCCTCTCTCGTAGCAAACAGGCGACGGTCGATCACTGGCAACGGCCGAAAAAAAATAAATAAAACACTATGTGTGGAATCGTTGGTGCAATAGCCAAGCATGATGTATCAGCAATGCTGCTGGAGGGACTCCAGCGACTGGAGTATCGTGGTTATGATTCAGCTGGGATGGCGCTGATCAACGGCGACAGTATCCAACGCTTACGGCGTCTAGGTAAGGTCAGCGAACTGCAACAGGCAGTGCAGCAGTACCCGATCGATGGCCACATTGGTATTGCCCATACGCGCTGGGCAACGCATGGCGTACCCTCAGAAAAAAATGCCCATCCACACATTTCGACGCAGCGCATCGCGATCGTTCACAACGGCATAATAGAAAACTTTCAGACCCTCAAAGATCAGCAAATAGAGCGTGGTTTCACGTTCAGTTCTGATACTGATACCGAAGTCATTGTTCACCAAATTGTTTATTATCTTAACCAACAGCAAGATTTGCTGGCTGCAGTGAAGCATGCATTGGCGGATCTTGTAGGCGCCTACGCCCTTGCGGTGATTGATAAAAATGATCCAAGCAGAATTATTGCTGCACGTCAGGGCAGTCCATTAGTGCTAGGCATCGGTCAACAACAGCATTTCATTGCCTCTGATGTGCAAGCCCTACTCAAATACACGCAACAATTCATCTATCTAGAAAATGGTGATGTGGTGGACATTGGTCGTGATCAGGTCGTCATACATGATCAATCAGGCCAGCAAGTTGAACGTCCGATCAAGCACAGTGAGCAAAATTCTGCAGCAGCTGAAAAGGGTGACTACGCGCACTATATGCTGAAAGAGATTTATGAACAGCCACGTGCTATCAGTGATACCTTGGAGGGTCGGGTAGTGAATGGTCGGGTGGTCGACGAAATTCTGGGTGCCAAGGCTAAACAGATTCTTGACGCAGTAGAAGCAATTCAGATTATTGCGTGCGGAACTAGCTATCATGCCGGACTCGTCGCCAAATACTGGTTTGAAGAACTTGCTGGCCTACACTGCCATGTGGAAGTGGCGAGTGAGTTCCGCTATCGTAAACATGTGGTCCGTCCAGGCACCCTGTTCGTAACCGTGTCACAGTCAGGCGAAACGGCCGATAGTATTGCCGCATTGATGCAGTCGAAAAGTAAAAACTATGTCGGCTCTCTGGTGATTTGTAATGTCCCTGAGAGCTCCCTAGTACGTGAATCTGATTTGGTATTAATGACCCATGCAGGACCTGAAATTGGGGTCGCTTCAACCAAGGCATTCACCACCCAACTGGTGGCCCTCATGCTACTGGTAATATTAGTTGGGCGCAGAAAAGCGCTGACGGCTGACAGCGAACAAGAATTGGTAGCCCAGCTACTTAATCTACCTGCGCGTATTAACAAAGCGCTGCAACTCAATCACGACATTGAGAGTCTCGCGAGCCAGTACAAGGACAAACAACACGCCTTGTTTCTTGGCCGTGGTTCGCATCATCCGATTGCTATGGAAGGTGCCCTCAAGCTGAAAGAGATTTCCTATATTCATGCTGAAGCCTATGCCGCTGGAGAGCTTAAGCATGGCCCTATTGCGCTAGTGGATGAAGACATGCCCGTGATTACGGTAGCACCGAATAATGAACTATTGGAAAAACTCAAATCGAACATAGAAGAAGTGCGTGCACGTGGCGGACAACTGCATGTATTCGCCGATATCTCCAGTGGCTTTAACGCCGATGATTTAATCCAGTTGATCGAACTGGATGCGCCAGACAATGCTGTGGCCCCGATTATCTTTACCATACCTCTGCAACTGCTCGCCTACCATGCCGCCGTACTGAAAGGCACCGATGTCGATCAACCGAGAAATTTGGCTAAGTCCGTCACGGTAGAATGAGTAAAACGTAAACATGTTCAATCGAACAATTTGGTTCCTGTGGCTGCAGGGCTTATCAAGTGCGGCTGATATTATCAAAATGTGCCTGCATTCATCGCGCAGAGAAAATCCAGATTGGAATGTAGTCGTTCTAGATGAGACTAATCTAGATCAATATACCTCTTGATGCTGAAATAAAATCAAGATTGTCAGCTAACTGGTATGCAAACTTAATACGCTTGAATCTTCTTAACAAGAATGGTGGCGTATGGGTTGATGCCACTTGTTACTGTATTCAGCCCCTAGATTTATGGTTAACGCCTAACCTCCATGCGCACTTATTTATGTTCCAAAACAGAGGGGATGATAGGGCTTTCGGTAGTTGGTTCATCGCATCACACCGTGATAATTATTTATTACAAGCAACCTATAAGGCACTTATTCAATATTGGTCCGAAAATAACTTCAAAGATTTAAAATCGTATAGTCAGACTCGCACCTATAAACTCATGCAGAGATTATTTAACACAAATACTCATTCAACTCGATATTGGTTCAATCCGATCGTGATGAAAATATTTAAATATGCACCCTATTTCAATTTTCATTATCAAATGAATCAGCTTATTGAAGATGATCATGAGGCTAGAAGTATTGCCGATCAGATCTTAATACATTCAAATATTGGACGGAAATATAGACATGCTTCGTTTAAGAATTCATTCAAGCCAATGAGTGTTGAGGTGCGCAATATGATTGACAGCCAACAAATACCTTTACTAAAACTGACATGGAAAAACCATGCGCGCAGACAAGCTGACTGTGTCTATGATTATCTTGA
>DDIE01000062.1:2030-6754 GCA_002338385.1 Proteobacteria bacterium UBA1858 | reverse complement strand
AAGCGAATTACGGTGCGCACATCATGATGCCACCTAATGGCAATAGAATTCGCCGTTAAATAGTCTACATCTCGCTATGCTGTCTACACCATATTGCGCGATCTATCTGGAGCGATAAATTTTAACCCTGTAGATGACCGCTGCTTAACATCAGTGTCATATTATTATTCTAAATTCTAGTCATTCACCCACGTCTGTGCCCAAAGGTTATGAAAATACTGCTACTCACATTTATGCTGTTTGGTCTTACTCAATCAGTGCTGGCAATGGATTGTGATGCGCTCGTGGTCAGAATGCCACAGGGTCTCATGTATGAACAATTAAATACCGAGGAACCCTTTAGCGGCATGGTCACAGGTAGATGCGCAGGTGAAGTCAAGGCGGGTCTGCAACAGGGTGAATGGTTGGAGTTGTATCCAAATAAGCAAATCAAGACACAAGGACATTATCTAGACAGCAAAAAGACTGGTGAGTGGTTGGCGTACTATGATAATGGCCAGTTGAAGAGTAGAGAGTTCAATACTGATGGTGAGCTTGAGGGCCCATACAGCCAATACTATGCGCAGGGACAGGTACTTATGCAGGGTGTCTATGTAAGCAATCAAAAACACGGGGAATGGTTGCAGTACCACCCGAACAATCAGTTGAAGATGCGTGGAAGTTACTCGTATGGTCAACGCCTGGGCCAGTGGCAAGTCTATTTCGAGGACGGACAGCTACAGCTCAAAACGGAATTTAATAATAACCAAAAAGAGGGTGCCTGGTGGCAATATCATGCCAATGGCCAGCTCCAGGAGAGAGGCGCGCATAAGCAGGATAAGAAACATGGCATTTGGTCCACCTATCATCCTAATGGGCAATTAGCAGTTAAATGTCGATTCGTTGATGGATTATTGATGGGCCCATGGGTGAGTCACCACAGTAATGGGCAGCTGTCGAAACGAGGTGTATTCGTAGATGGGCTACCGGACGGCGAGTGGAATAACTACAACGTGGATGGCCAACTATATTTACGTGAGACATGTGCACTGGGTGAATGTGCAGCCAGCTGTGAAAATACTGAGGACTGCTCGCGCTTGCTCAAGATGTCCATTAGCAGGTAAAGCACGCATCGACGTATGAATACCAGACCAGCACGGGTAAGCTATATCGCATATGACCTGTGTGGAGCTTGCTGAGTATGAAACTTGTGACAATATTATATCTCCTGTGTTGGTGTTGCTCGACGCTCGATGCTGGCGAGTTGAGTCAGAAGAATAATCAATGGTACCTGGATGGCCAGGCGACATTATCTGACAAGCTAGCCACAGTAGCGAATACCAATACGGCTAAGAATGTCATTTTAGTGGTCAGTGATGGCAATGGTGTAGGCGCAAATTACGCCGCACGTGTTTGGCGTGGTCAGCAGGAAGGTGGTTATGGTGATGATTATGTGATGGCTTATGAGAAATTTCCTCATCTGGCACTCGCTAAAACTTACACAGTGAATGCTATGACGCCGGATTCTGCAGGCACCATGACAGCGATGATGACAGGTATAAAAACTGATCAGGGGCTGATCGGGGTTGATGAGACTATCCTACGTGGCAGTTGTCTTGAGGAAGGCGTGGGTCAGGTAACCTCTTTTGCCAGCATGGCCAAAGCATTGGGCAAGAAGGTGGCGATTGTATCCACAGCACGCCTGACGCATGCCACCCCCGCGGCAGTTTATGCTCATTCAAGTGATCGCGACTTTGAAGATGACACGGCGTTGCCTGCGGACTGCACACAGCCGGATATCGCTCAACAACTGATCACTAAAATGCTCAGTGGTGACGTTGATGTCGCCCTAGGCGGTGGGCGTCGTCATTTTATTGACCACGCCACTATCGATGAGGAGGGTCAGGCAGGTCAGCGCGGCGATGGGCAAAATTTAATTGCGCGGGCACGCAGGCATGGCGTTCAGTATGTGTGGGATCCAGCCACATTGGCTGCGGTTGATTATAGCCAACCAATACTCGGTTTATTTGCATCATCACATATGGAATATGAGGCCGATCGCACCAGTGATCCGGCCTTGAAAACGATGACACAGGCGGCTGTTAGGGCGGTTGAAAAACACCCGGCAGGGTATTTTTTGATGATTGAAGCCGGCCGGGTCGATCATGCTTTGCATGGGGGTAATCTGGCACGCGCGGTACAAGAGCAAAATGCTCTGGAAAGCGCAGTGGCATGGCTGGTTGAGCATGTGAATCTAGCAGAAACGCTTTTGATAGTGACCGCAGATCACGAACATTCAATTGCATTCAATGGCTATTGTGGGCGTGGTTCTAATATTCTTGGCTTCTGCATGCAGATCAATAAACAGGCAATCAAGCACACGGACGAGCCGCTATTAGGTAAAGACGGTAAACCTTATGAAGTCGTCTCTTTCACTAATGGCGCTAGCTCAATATTACAAGAAGTGCCAGAAGAAGAATGGTATTTAGACATTACTAACCAGGACATCCAACACGCTTTGGCTTGGAGCGGCACGCGTAAAACGCATCAGCTGGCAGAAGATTTTCACGCGGATCATGATCATCGACAAGAGGCTTTGATACCGCTACATGCAGAAACACATTCTGGTGAAGACGTGGCTATTTACAGCATAGGCCCGTGGAGCCATCTACTCAATGGCACCCTAGAACAAAACGTTATTTTCCATGTTATGCAGCATGCAGTGAGGCAATAGAGTCCTGCCTGTTCGAGATTTACATCAAGACCTGAGGCTAGTTTTCACTGCCAGCGTAATTAAGATTGCAAGCGTGAGGACTACTTGCCAGATCGGTGCAGGCACCTGAACAGCGCTGACCGCAGAAGTAGTAGTGATTGAGCCACCCATTTGCGCATGGTTGGCGCAGACATAATATAAATCAGGTGCACCGGCAGGCACCACGATAGTCAACACATTGTTATTGATGGTGACGCCATTGGTATATTCATTGGCGCTGCTGTAAGCCCCATTATTATCAATCGTTTGCAGTCGAAATGGGTGATTAGTTATTTGACTGTAATCAAAGTTATAGGTATTGCCTTCCAGCAATTCAAGATTTTGGATAATGCTCGCACCACTGCCCGCATCGAGATAATAGACGGTGCCAGTTTTGTATCCGTTGGTCCCACTGCTCGCTGTGACAGTGTAGGTAATCTCCGCGCCATGCACCGAAGTGAACAGGCTGATCAATAGCAGCGCGATGCAATACAGTGTCAGTTTCATGAGCAGAATAATGTTGTTTAATCTACTACAACTTAAATGGCTTTTATGAAACTGTTATTAAGCAGCGCTGTTTGTACTGTTTAAAATGGGCTGCTTAGGCGAGGATTAATTGAGCTATACGGTCAGCACTCTGTGGCGCCATACAAATGCCATAGCGATGGTGACCACAGTTGAGATATAACCCTTTGATGTCAGCATGCTCAGCGATGATTGGGTGTTCAGTCTCGGAATAAGGCCGCAGCCCCGACCAGTGTTGGATGATCTCGCAGTCTTTCAGAGCTGGTAGTAAGTCGATTGATTTTTGGGTAAGTAATTGTAAGGCATGCGTGGTCACTGTTTGATCAAAGCCGCTGTTCTCCAGCGTACTGCCGGCGAGTATGAGACCATTTTTGCGTGGGATCAGATAATGGCCAGCGTGGTATAAAATATGAGTTAAAAGTCCAGGCTCTGCCTTAAAGGCGATCATTTGACCCTTTATTGGTCGTACTGCGGGTGCCTCCAAGCGGCCCTGATAAGCACTTAAAGTCTTTGCCCACGCCCCGGTGGTCCATAACAACCGCGCACATGGGATAAATCCTTGAGCAGTGTGGATGCCAGACACTTTATCCTGCTGCACAGCCACAGAGTCCACTTGAGTATGGTCTAGGATTGTCACATCCAGCTGCTGTAAGCGCGTGTGCAAGGCCTTAATCAGTGACACTGGCTCAAGTTGTGCAACGCGCTCGAGCTGCAAGCCTCCCTCATGCTCGGAATAATCAGTATTGCTATTTTTGCACCAATTTAGCGCAATGGCGTGTTCCTCAGCATTCAGTCTGGCGTGCAAGCCGCACTGCCAGAGCTGGATATCGATCGCGGTACTGGCGAGCAGTTGCTCGGAGAGTGCTTGGTACTCATGCGTCACGTTGCTAATGAGCTGATTAATCGCAGGGGGGTAATCCCAAGGCAACAAGGTAGACAATATACCGCCGGCAGCGGATGAGCACTCGCCACCCACTTGGCCTTGCTCGCACAGGGTGACACTGAGACCACGTAAAGCCAGTGTGTACGCACTGTATAGTCCGATAATCCCGCCACCTACAATTATGATGTCAGTTTTCATTGCGCATGATTACTTAAATTATTTATAATTACAGACACTAATTATTAATATATTGTAATCTGTAAAAGTTTGTAAAATATAACGATGCTAGTACTTAATGGAAATATCAAAAAGTACTATTGCATGTCATTTTCCATCAACACCAAATTTTAAAGAAACATTCAAACCGGGGATATAAACATGATCACTACACGTGACTTCAATAAAGAAATTGTACCTAAAAAGCTCAAAGATATGCGTTCGCCTGTCAAGGATAGAGCAAATCTTCTCATCGATGTCTCAGTTATGTCGCGTCAGATTGGACATATCATCAGCAAAAAAGTCACTCGTCATGGAATCAACTATAACTTATGGCAGGTACTTGTCACGTTATGGAGTGAACATGCG
>DDIE01000062.1:467-1725 GCA_002338385.1 Proteobacteria bacterium UBA1858 | reverse complement strand
GTTATGGAGTGAACATGCGGTCACGCCAGCAGCCGTTGCCCAACACTTGCAAGTTGAGCCTGCCACTATCAGTCGATATCTTGACCAACTTGAGTCCCTAGGGTACATCACGCGCGGGCGCAGCAAGACAGATCGACGCGTCGTTGATGTCGTTTTAACCAATAAAGGCGTAAAAGTCATCAAAGCGGGTTTCACAGAACTGGATGAGTTATCCAAGTCGCTGTAAGTCTAAACCTTGATTATTGAGCGCAGTCTGACTTCGCACACAGCTATACACCCGTCTGCTTAACTAGGCGGGTCTATGGCTCACGCTCGACTTGCCACATTCGCTGGTGAGTGACACTATGCATAGCAGTTTAAGCGCATTCCGCTGACCACATCAGGTATCAAAAAATTCACCAGTATGGACATCATAGTCAACGGTAAGCCGCATAAAACGAATGAAAAGTGTACTATTTCTCAGTTGCTCGCCGATCTGGGTATGCACGCCACACATATTGCTGTAGAAGTGAATATGACAGTGGTGAGTCGCTCACAACACAGCCAATTTGTGTTGTCACAACATGATCGGGTAGAAATTATTCAAGCAGTGGGTGGAGGCTAGACAGCCCCGCCAACGGCCAAACAGACAGACTATGCAGAACGCAGATACAGCACTCAAAATAGCAGATTATCAATTCCAATCACGTTTGCTGGTCGGTACCGGTAAATATGCGGACTTCGCAGAAACTCGAGCAGCCACACTCGCCAGCGGTGCCGAGATTGTGACCGTGGCTTTGAGACGAACTAATATTGGTCAAGAGCAGGGTCAGGAAAACCTACTTGATTACATTCCGACCGATGAATTTACGTTACTGCCCAATACCGCGGGGTGCTTCAATTGTGAGGATGCCGTGCGTGTCTGTCAGTTAGCCAGAGAGCTGCTGGACGGACACAAGCTGGTCAAGCTAGAAGTATTGGCCGATCAAAAAACATTATTCCCCGACATTATTGAAACCGTTAAAGCGGCAGAAATTCTGGTGAAAGATGATTTTGATGTGATGGTCTACACCAATGACGATCCCATCATTGCGCAACGTTTGGAGGCGATAGGTTGTGTTGCAGTGATGCCTTTGGCCGCACCGATTGGTTCCGGTTTAGGCATACAAAATAAATATAATCTTATGACTATCGTAGAGAATGCCCAAGTGCCTGTATTGGTGGACGCGGGCGTAGGGACTGCATCCGATGCCGCAATAGCAATGGAATTAGGCTGTGA
>DDIE01000062.1:0-163 GCA_002338385.1 Proteobacteria bacterium UBA1858 | reverse complement strand
ATGGAATTAGGCTGTGATGGTGTGCTCATGAATACGGCCATCGCCCAGGCACAGAATCCCATTATGATGGCTGCAGCCATGCAGCATGCCATCCATGCCGGGCGTTTAGCATACCTCGCCGGACGCATGCCCAAACGACGTTTTGCTTCAGCCTCATCGCCAC
>DDIE01000036.1:11837-19694 GCA_002338385.1 Proteobacteria bacterium UBA1858 | reverse complement strand
CGTACACATCATCGTCCAACAAAGTCGCCTGGCTGATGGTTCGCGCAAAATCACGCATATATCTGAAATCACAGGTATGGAAGGCGATATTGTGCAGCTCAATGATATTTTCGTGTTTAAACAAGAAGGTTTTGATGCGGATGGCAAAGTACTGGGTGAATTCCAGTCCACCGGTCAGGTCCCGCATTTCTACGAAAGCCTGAGAGCGCGTGGCATTACCGTCGATATGAGTATTTTCTCCTAACCATGCTGGCTGAACTGTCTGCTCAAATATTATTTTATGCAGCGCTATTGCTCAGCGCGCTGACGGTATTCATCCTGGCCTGGATAGGGGTCAAAAAAGCGGATAGCTTTTGGGGTGATTATGAGACCGTGTTCATGGATTCGGCCACGGTTAATTTGCAAGATATGTTTTTGTTTGTCGACCCAAAGCGTTTGTTTTTGCTCAATGCGTTGGCTCTGGTCATAGTGCCTCTGATTGCTCTGATGCTGACTGGCGACTGGCTTATTGCCTTACTCGTGTTTGTGGCCGTGATGACCTTCCCATTCAATTTCTACAAATCCATGCGTAAGAAACGTCTGCGCCGGCTGGAACAACAATTACCCGAAGTACTGGTGATGGTCAGTGGTTCACTCTCATCCGGTGCTAGTTTAAATATGGCACTAGAGAGCATGCTCAAAGAGCAGCCAGCACCTATCGCGCAAGAATTTATGTTATTCATGCGGGAGCAGCGCATTGGTGTCGATTTTGATGTATCGCTGCGCAATATGGAGCGGCGCATCCCCTTACAAGATTTTCTCATGTTCACTGCTGCTATGCGGATTTCACGTGAGGTCGGCGGTAACCTGGGTGAAGTGTTGACAACCTTGGCAGAGACTTTGCGCCGCAAGGCGACCATGGAGGGTAAGATTGAATCACTCACCGCGCAGGGGCGCATGCAGGGTATCGTGATGGCCGGCCTGCCCATATTACTCGGTGTGTTATTGTTTTTTATGGAGCCTGTCGCGATGGCTAAATTATTTACCACCACGATCGGTTGGGGCGTATTGGGAGTCATCATTGCGATGGAAGTTGTCGGCTACATATTCATTCGTAAAATAACCAGTATCGATGTTTGATTTAGCACTCAGTGGTGTCTATCTGGTAAGTGTCTTAAGTATCGGCGCAGGTATCGCTTTGCTGGCCTATTTGCTAAATAAAATGCTGCCAGACGTGGTGGCAGATGATCGCACGCATATGGACCCTCTCCCAGCTGGGCTGAAAGTCATCTGGCCGCTGATATTAATGGTCTCGATACTCGTCGAGAATTTCTACACTAATAAAGTGCTCGACCAAATTGAGAAGAAATTACAAACAACAGGCGTCAGTTATATTCTTACCGCTGAACAGTTTGTCGCCCTGCGTTTTGTGACGGCTATGATCACGTTGCTGCTGAGTATTATTATTATTGCTGCGCTCAATCCGTCGGGCGCATTATTGATCCTCTCATTAGCGGCTCTGGGAGGATATATGTTTCCCTTGGTATGGCTGTCAGATACACGTAAACGCCGAGAAATAGCGGTCATCCGTGCGTTACCTGTGTTTTTGGACTTCACGACGATGGCGGTTGAAGCGGGCTTGAATTTGTCAGGCGCACTGCAACAGGCGATGATTAAAGGGCCCGATAGTCCACTCAGGAACGAATTTGCGATAGTCATGCGTGATCTGCGTTCCGGGGTGACCCGCTCAGAGGCACTGAAGCGTATGGCGCAGCGACTCGATATTGCTGACATAAATACCTTTGTGAACGCGATGGTGCAGGCCGAGAAAATGGGTTCCAGTATGGCCACCGCACTACGTATTCAATCTGAACAGCGCCGCACTGAGCGCTTTCAGCGCGCCGAGAAGGTCGCTATGGAAGCGCCCGTCAAACTCATATTCCCACTGATTATGTTTATCTTTCCTGTGACCTTCATCGTGTTAGGCTTTCCCATCGCGATGAAATTTCTCGATATGTAATCGAGCCACAATGAAACATGGTGTGTGTAGCTTTTCTGGGATTGGCAAACAGCAGCCACTACGCGTGCTTGAGGTAGCCATCACCGAAACATTACTGGAGAGGAACCGCGGCTTGTTAGTGCTGGCGCCACTGCAACACGGACAGGGGTTATTACTGACCCATTGTATGTCCATCCACACGCTGGGCATGCAATATCCAATAGATTTAATATACTTAAACCGTGCCTGGCAGATCATAAAACTAGTGTCAGCGCTAGCACCTAGACGCACGTCTATCTGTTGGCGAGCGAGGTCGGTATTAGAGGCTTACCCGGGAACGATCAAGGCGCTGGATTTACACCTAGGTATGCACATGACATGGCAGCACAGCGCGACCGATACCGCTGAGCAATAAAAAATATACGCGAGTGAAACTCTATGAAAAGAAATGACAGTTTATTCCTGCTGCTGAGTATGCTGGTACTGACCAGTTGCGCAACTCAGCAGGCCCGGCCAGTGCTGGATGATCTTAAGACGCTTCAGGAGCAGGCGCATCAGGCCTACCTCAACGCAGAGTATGAATTGGCAGTTGAACGTTATCTTGCTGTGCAAGACTATCTGGATAAAGATCCTTTTATTTGGTTTCGACTGGGTAATGCCTATTCCTATCTCAAACAGCCGGATAAAGCGGTAGCAGCTTATCGCAAGGCGGTATTTTTTGATCCCTCCATGAGTAAGGCTTGGCATAACATGGGTATTATGCAGCTGCGTCAAAGTGCCAATACTTGGACTCAGATGTTAGTTCACACGCAGGAATCAGATCCACTGTATGAGAAAGCTGAGCGCTATTCCCGTGACACCCTGGACGTTTTGAACAAGCAGTAAGCGTGTGATGTGTGGACAGACATTACAACGTGGGCAGGCCATGGTAGAAACTTTGATTGTGATGTTTGTGACCCTAATTCTGCTGTTCGGCATCATCCAGTTTGGTCTGTTTTATAATGCCAAAACTGTGCTGAACTATGCCGCTTTTGAGGCCGCCAGGGCGGGCTCACTGAACTATGGCTCACCGCAAGCCATTAATTATGCGCTGGCACGATCTCTGGCCGCGCTGGAATCCTCATCCGGTACCAGTCAGTATGAACGCTACCTCAACTCGCAAACGAAATATCTGGACAGAATAGATGCGGGTGATTCAATTTGTGTGGAGCGGATAAATCCGCCGGTGAGCTCTCCTCACTGGCAACCATCTGCCGAGGCTGATGGTTATTTCAGTCGTTATATACCCAATGACCACCTGCGTTACCGCTCCGCTCAGATTAAACAAGGGATGAGTATTCAGGAGGCTAATTTACTCAAGATTCGGGTCACCTACTGTCATGCCATCATTGTGCCGTTTTATGCCACGATCATTAAACGTCTGATGCTCGCCAGTGCCATCGATGAAGATCCTGATCCGCTGCCTGACTATGTGGCGCCCAACGTAGGTCAATTTGCTGCGCAGTGCTATCAAAACGATAGTGTGCCGATTGAAGCGCAGGCCATCATGCGTATGCAAACCCCTGTTCGAGATTACAGTTTTACTGCAGACTGCAGTTGATTAGGCTGAATGAGTCAGGATACACATAAGCAGTGGAGACTTGCGCTAGAAGGGTGGCGGTATGCGTCAGCGGAGTGTGCTAACAACGCATACCAACCGTGCCATTGCCAACTGAGTGATTGGCAATGGACTTTTCGAGGGAACTACTTCAATTCAATGAGTTATTTAAATACCTTGTGGAGCGATTAGAATTTAACTTGTAACCAAGCCCAGAGCTTTTCGGTATCTGCGCCGCTACGGTAGCCATCTTTAGAATTGAAATCGGCATACTTGAGACCCAGAGTGTAATGCTTGGCAAAGGTCTTGACCGCGAGTAGATCAAGCTCAGAACCGTATTTGCTGTAGCTACTGTCAGAATCGTCAGGCTCATACTCGTGGTATACAGCAAGTAGTTTTGTACCCGCGAGCTTAGTGCCAATGGAGAAGTATGTATCTTCAATACCAGCGGCCTCACCGCCATATGAACCAGTTATACCTGAACCCAGGAATACGTCTGCCCAGCCCTGGAACGCATGCAGGGTCGCATATGGAGTAATGAAACTCTCACCATCGTCGATATCACCTTCCAATGTTTCCATACCCGCTTTGATTGTAATCGGCGCTGCAGCTAACTTGAATGAGGCACCCAGTTCAAACAAGGTGTAGTCAAGCGAACTAAAATCAGTGGCATCTTTATAATCGCTCTGCGAGGCATATTCTGCTGTACCCATGATCTTAATCCCTTCCGACACAGGGAAACTGCCTAATAGACGCACACCCGCTGTTTTTCTTGAATCATCAACGGTGAATAAGCCTGCTGTATCTTGCCCTTCCCATAAGTAGTAATAGCCAGTGGCTTTGATGTTGTCGATACCAGTGTAGGTGAGATTAAAATTATCGCTCTTAACATCGAAGTTACCCGCCTGACCCGCACCTTCACCAAAAATTCGATTGACATTGGTTTGATGTGTATACATTAAGCTCAGGCCCAATTCTGACGAGGAAAGTTTAATTAAGCTGGCATCATAAGTTTGCTCATTTTGGCGCCATCCAACATTACCAATGAATCGGTCATTGTCCCATTTTTGTCGCTGTCTGCCATGCCGCAATAAAACGTCCATTGCGCCTGCCTTGGCAGCATACTGAATGTAAAGTTGATTGAGCTCAGTTTCTTGCGGGTCAGGCACAGTTGCATAGCTGGTTTCACCATTAGTCGTGCTGTTGAACTCCTCATCAAATACATCACGAATATCTTCCATCTCACCATATAATGAGAAGCCATAAAAAGAGCCTGTTCCATAACCGATGCGTGTGCGTACCGTATTGGCTTTTGCCTCATCAGTAGCGCTTTCGTCATCAACGTTTTCGTAACGGTACCTGACATCAACTTTAGCCTTACCTTCAGTTAACGCCTTGGTAAGTGCATCCATTCCACCCTCATGATCTCCAGCAATAACATTGGCTGATAACATCTGGAGGCCGAGTAGCGATGTTGCAGAAAGTACTCGTGCTAGTTTCATTTTACTAATCTCCCTAATTTTAAATATATTGAGCAAAAAAAAAGCCATAGCTAACAAATGCTAGCTATGACTTCTATGTCGAGCGTGCCGCACGCCTTTGCGCAGCACTTGCGTAAATTGAACGCTTAATTAAACCAATCTAAGTCCAGCAAGATTGATGCCACATAATAATTGTAAGAATAACTCACTGCTTTATTGATGTATTTGATGATAATTGTGAAAAACAATGCATCTGCCAGACAGCTGACACGCACTGCTATAGCGCACAATAACCAGCAAGATGAGCACTACGTGCATCAAACCGGCGCATTCCGCCATATATCTGATGGTCAGTTTCCTTGTTTCTAGTTGACTCTACAATTACGGTACGATTTTTGTAGGACTAAGGACAGTCCTGGTCACTTTTATGCACGAGGAATTATGCACAAGGAACCTGTAGTTGAAGATTAAATTGTCAGTAATGTTGGTGGACGAGAATCCTGAACGTAGCTCACTGGTCGCTGATTACCTTAGCGACGCGGGTTATGATGTCGTCTGCCAACTCGATAATACTGAGCATCTCACGGTTCAAATTGAACAAGTGCAGCCGGATGTTATTGTCTTGGATGTTGATTCACCTGATCGAGATACGCTAGAGGATGTTCATCTGGCAACCAAGAATGCACCTCGTCCTATCGTATTGTTTACCGATGAGAGTGATCAAAACACTATGGACAAAGCCATCAAGACGGGTATCAGTGCCTATGTCGTTGATGGTCTGAGTAAATCGAGAATCAAACCAATCATAGAAGTTGCGGTGGCACGTTTTCAGGAATATCAGTCATTACGTTCTGAGTTGGATGACGTTAAGTCCAGACTGGCAGATCGTAAGGACATCGATATAGCCAAAGGTCTACTGCAAAAACAATATAGCCTGTCGGAAGAGCGTGCCTATCAAGCGTTACGTAAAATAGCGATGGATCAAAAAATCACAATTGGTGAAGCAGCACGCAGCCTGATTTCAATCAGCAAGATCGTCAGCAGTTGACTCTTATTGGTGCATAGGTAGCTTTGCATGCACTTTACGTGTGCACTAATTGAGTTAAACACGTGTGAACACTTGCCCGATACACTGTTTGTGCAGTTGTGGGCTAGTATTTAAAATGTGGCATGGTTCGTGTAACATCAAGTCATAATGGCGAGTTCACAAGGCAGTGAACATAAGCGCCACATGAATTCGACAACGGTGTCATCCATATCAACTTGAAATTGATATAGATACGCCGTTTTTTTTTGTCATAAACTATACTCATTAACATGCATGGACCGGGATAAAAATTACAATATAAACTCTACTCGCAGGCGGATTTTGCAGGCGACAACTGCTAGTGCCAGCCTCGCGTCCATGAATGCAAGTTCAGGTATCTTATTGGCAGAGACAGAGTTCGGTGACAGGAGACAAAAAGTGTTGGAAAAGAAGAAGGTATCATTAGGTTTCATACCCTTGACAGACTGCGCCAGTCTCGTCATTGCGCAAGAGAAAGGATTCTTTGAAAAATTTGGTCTTGATGTTGAGCTAAAAAAGCAAACCTCTTGGTCGAACATTAGAGATAAAGTCAGTATTAATGCGCTGGATGGGGCGCAAATGCTGGCCACTATGCCAATCGCGACAACCTTGGGTATTGGCACCGTCAAAAAACCCACCTTGGCCGCCTTAACGATGGCACTTAATGGCAACGCCATTACCGTTTCACATGAACTCTACACACGTATGCTGGAGCTGGACCCAGCGGCAATGCAGGAACAGCCTGTTACCGCGCGTGCATTAAAAAAAGTAATCGAACAAGACAAACAGTCTGGTCGACCGCTCATGACATTCGCGACTGTTTTTCCATTATCAACGCACAGTTATGAATTACGCTACTGGATGGCTGCGGCGGGAATCGATCCTGATCGGGATGTTCGGCTTGCTGTGATCCCACCAGCGCAGATGGTCAATCACCTAGAGTCGCGCAGGATTGTTGGCTACTGTGTGGGCGAGCCGTGGAATGAATTAGCGGTCAGTGCTGGCATCGGTAGAACGCTCATCACTAAATACGAGATCTGGAACAACAGTCCGGAAAAAGTATTTGCAGTCAATCAGGAATGGGCAGAACAAAATCCACACACACTTAAAGCAATTGTTAAGGCGATGATAGAAGCGTCGCAATGGATAGATTTTCCTGAGAATAGAGTACCTACAGCAGAAATACTCTCACGCGAAGAATATGTCGACGCACCTATTGATGTCATAAAAATGTCCATGACCGGAACTTTTCAGTACGCGCGTCATTTAGCGCCTGTGGCAATGCCCGACTTCAATGTATTCCATCGTTACTCAGCAAACTACCCATGGTTAAGCCATGCTCAGTGGTACATCAGTCAAATGTATCGCTGGGGACACATCGACAAACCCATCAACATTCTCGCGACTGCTGCGCAAGTGTATCGTCCAGATATCTATACCGAAGCCGCGAGGGAATTAGATCTCGAGATTCCTGCAGCGTTAGTCAAGACAGAGGGTTACAACAATACTAACTGGCAACTTCAGGATGCTGGTCGTTCCCTGACGATGGGTTCAGATAAATTTTTCGACCAGGTCAAGTTCAACCCGGCTAACCTGATTGATTATATTTATGATTTTCCCATGAAAAACACCAAGCTATCGAAATCAGAGCTGCAAGAACACAACTCAATAAGCACATAGATAAAACCAAGTTATGAAAAAGAAATTAATTTTAATAGGCAACGGTATGGCGGGG
>DDIE01000036.1:0-11540 GCA_002338385.1 Proteobacteria bacterium UBA1858 | reverse complement strand
AGGCAACGGTATGGCGGGTGTGCGTGCTGTTGAGGAGTTGCTCAAGCTGGATGACACACTCTACGACATTACCATATTCGGTGCTGAGCCTTACGGCAATTACAATCGCATCATGTTGTCGCCCTTGTTGGCTGATGAAAAGAGCATTGCAGATATTATGCTGAATGAATTGGATTGGTATCAGGATAATGACATCACCTTGCAGCATGGCTGCAAAGTAGTTGCAATTGATCGCGTACGCAAAGAAGTTATTACTGACGATGAACAGCGTGCGCCCTATGATCGTCTGATTATCGCTACTGGCTCTAAACCATTTGTCCTTCCTGTGCCCGGCAACGATTTACCTGGCGTTGTGAGCTATCGTGACATCGCGGACGTTGACATGATGCTAGAGACCGCTAAGTGCTATAAAAAAGCGGTGGTCATCGGTGGTGGTTTGTTAGGTCTGGAAGCTGCCCATGGGCTGATGAAGCAAGGCATGGATGTAACCGTCGTGCATATCCACGACACACTGATGGAGCGTCAACTGGATGCGCCTGCAGCACAACTGTTGCAAGCGTCATTACTGGAACGAGGTCTGAATTTTCTGATGCAGGCCAGAACCAAGATCATTCATGGTGATGCGCGGGTCGAGGCTGTCGAATTTGAAGATGGACGCACAATAGCTGCGGATCTGGTGGTGATGGCCGCAGGTATACGACCTAACATAGAACTTGCTGAGCAAGCTCACATCCAAACCGATCGCGGTATTCTGGTGAGCGATACTCTGCAGACCTTTGACCCAAATATTTATGCTGTAGGGGAGTGTGCTCAACATCGAAACACTTGTTACGGATTAGTCGCACCGCTATTCGATCAGGCTAAAGTATGTGCTAATCATCTCGCGCTGATCGGTACTAAACGTTATCTCGGCTCAGTCACCTCAACTAAATTAAAAGTCACCGGCATAGATCTCTTTTCTGCGGGTCAGTTTAATGAACAAGAGCATGATGAGGTCCTGGTTCTGCAAGATCCTTCCCAAGGGGTGTATAAAAAAGTGGTTATTCGCGATAACCAAATTAAAGGAACTGTTTTGTATGGCGATACCATTGATGGTAGTTGGTACTTCCAATTAATGCGTGAAGGTACCGATATCTCCGCCTTCAGAACAACTTTATTGTTCGGCCAACATGAACTCGGGGATGCCGGTCACGGTGAAGAGAAGCGTGTGGTGGCGATGACCGATGACGCAGAAATATGTGGCTGTAACGGCGTTTGCAAAGGTGAGATCGTAGCCGCCATCAGTGATAAGGGATTATTCACCTTAGATGATGTGCGTGCTCATACTAAGGCCTCATCTTCATGTGGCTCATGCACAGCCTTGGTAGAAGCATTACTAGTGTCTACCGTCGGTGATGGCTATGACGATGTACCCAGTGTTAAACCGATGTGTGCCTGCACTGAGCACAGCCACGATCAAGTCATCAGCGCCATTAAAGAAAAGGGACTGAAAGACATACGCTCCGTGTTCAACTTCTTGAACTGGAAAACCGAGGATGGTTGCCACGTTTGTCGCCCAGCAGCGAATTACTATTTATTAGCACACTGGCCAGCTGAATATGCGGATGATGCTCAGTCACGCTTTATCAATGAGCGTGCGCACGGCAACATTCAAAAAGATGGAACCTATTCGGTTGTGCCGCGTATGTTTGGTGGTTTATGCACACCGAGTGATTTGCGTGCCATCGCCGATGCCTGTGACAAATACCAAGTCCCTGAAATGAAAGTTACTGGTGGTCAGCGTATTGATATGTTCGGTGTCAAGAAACAAGATCTACCATTAATGTGGAAAGACTTGTCTGAGGCGGGATTAATATCTGGTCATGCCTATGCAAAAGCATTGCGCACGGTGAAGACTTGTGTCGGTGAAACATGGTGTCGATTTGGCACCCAAGATTCAACCGGCCTAGGAGTCAAACTAGAAGAGCTGACCTGGGGCTCATGGATGCCGCATAAATTCAAAATGGCTGTGTCCGGTTGTCCACGCAACTGTGCTGAAGCCACTATCAAAGACTTTGGTGTGGTCTGTGTAGACTCTGGCTATGAGTTACATATAGGTGGCAATGGTGGTATTAAAGTCAGAGTGACAGATTTCCTAGTGAAGGTTGATACGGTGGAACAAGTGCTGGAGTACAGCGCTGCCTTCATCCAGCTATATCGTGAAGAGGCGCATTATTTAGAGCGTACCGCACCGTGGGTAGAGCGGGTCGGATTCAATTATGTCAAGGACCAGATCCTACAGGATGAGCAAAAACGACAAGCGCTTGCTGAACGCTTTAAGTTCTCGCAAAAGTTTGCCCAAATTGATCCATGGAAAGAGCGCGCACAAGGTAAGGATCATCTTGAATACAATGTACTGGAACTCACAGGATAGGCACATGCTAGCAGACAGTGACATACAGGCAGGCAGCTGGGTTAAGGTAGTCAAACTTACTGATATTCCCAAGCTAGGATCCAGAGTTATTAAAACGGATCACGAAGATATCGCTATCTTTCGTAATTCTAAAGATCAGGTATTTGCGGTATTGGATGCTTGTCCGCACAAACAAGGGCCGCTATCCCAAGGTATCGTACATGGTGACTCGGTGACTTGCCCCCTGCACAATTGGAAAATCGACCTCGCGACTGGAGAGGCCCTCGGTGCCGATGAAGGTTGCACTGCCACTTTTCCGAGCAAAGTTGTTGATGCTGATGTGTTCATCTATTTATCCGATAAAGAGTGAGAATTTAAAATGTTATTTGGTCGCAACAATAAGAATCCAGTAAAGATCGCTGATAAGGGTGTTGTTGAGTGGAAATATGCTACCTGTGGCTACTGCTCAACTGGATGCTCTATTGAAGTGGGTCTCGATCAGCGCGGCGAACCGGTAAGTTCACGGGGGGTGGCGGATGCTGACGTCAATCGTGGCAAATTGTGTATCAAAGGAATATATGAGCATGAGTTATTTCGTAAAACCTCTGGCCGTGGCAATAAGCCACTCATGCGCGAACACGCTTGGGATGAATTCAAACCTGTCGCCTGGGATACCGCATTAGATAAAACTGCTGAACAGATTAAGCGTATCCAAAATGACTATGGGCGCGATGCTTTTTCGATTGTCTCTACCGGACAAATTATGACCGAGGAGTTCTATACCTTAGGTAAGCTAGCACGTGGTGTGATAGGTACCAATAACTATGATGGTAATACCACCCTGTGTATGTCATCGGCCGTTTCCGGTTATAAACGTTCGTTTGGCTCGGATGGCCCGCCCGGTTGTTATGAGGATTTTGAGGATACCCAATGTCTCCTCGCGTTTGGATCTAATTTGCCCGAGCAACACCCAATCATTTATTGGCGCTTACACGAAGCTAGGCAAAAGACTAAGTTTCCTCTGATCGTTGTCGATCCTCGGGTGACGATGTTTGCTCAGCAGGCAGATATGCATCTGGCCATTTCTCCAGGGACTGACCTGGTGCTGCTGAATGCCTTGGCACACGTTATTCTTGCAGAGCAGCTGCATGATGAAGAATACATCAGCGCGCATACCGAGGGTTATCAAGAGTTCAACGACCTAGTGGCGCAATATGATCCTGTCACGGCCGCAAAAATATGCGGTATCGACGAAGATACCATCCGTAATGTGGCACGTTTGTTCGCCAAAGCTGATGCGGCGATGAGTATCTGGACGATGGGTATTAACCAGAGCACACATGGTTCGGATGGCGTGGTGGCGATTAATAATCTGCATCTGATTACAGGCAATATTGGCAAACCGGGTGCTAGCTCGCTGTCGATCACCGGCCAATGCAATGCCATGGGCACGCGTGAATGGTCATCTTGTTCAGGCTTACCCGGTTATCGTAGCTTAGAGAATCAGCAAGACCGTCAAGATATTGCCGAGTTCTGGGGCGTAGATGAAGAATTCTTCCCACAGAAACGTGGCATGTTCATGACGGATATTCTGCCCGCCATAGAAACGGGCCAAGTCAAAGGATTATGGCTGATCGCAACGAATCCAATGACCTCCATGGCGAATACTGCACGCATTCGAAAAACACTGGAAAAATTGGAATTTCTGGTGGTGCAAGATGCTTATGAAGATGTAGAAACTAATCAATACAGCCATGTGTATCTGCCTGCTGCCGTATGGGCCGAAAAAGAAGGTTGCTTCACTAATACTGAACGTCGCGTCAACATCATCCGCAATGTATGTCAACCACACGGTCAATCAAAAACAGATCTGGCCATCTTTAATGCCATGGCAGAGCGATTCGAGCAAGGAAAAAAGGTCGTTTTTCCTGAGACTCCAGAGGGTGTGTTTGAAGAAATTAGAGTGCTTTCCAAGGGGCGCATGCTGGACTACTCAGGTATGAGTTACGACAAGATAGAGCAGCAACGCGGCATCCAGTGGCCATGTAATGAAGATTCAACACCTAATGGCAGCCAGCGCTTGTATACCGATGGCGTGTTTCAGCATGCAGGTGGCAAGGCCAAATTATTAGCCTTACCGTTTATTGATAACAACGAGCGGCCGGATGATAATTACCCATTCTGGCTCAATTCAGGACGCGTAGTAGAACATTTCCATACCCGCACGCGCACCGGTAAAGTGGCTAATGGCAATAAGTTTAGCCCGACCGCATACATGGAGATGAATCCCGATGCGGCGGCTGAATTAAATATTGAACATGGCAGTTATGCGCGTTTGTCATCACGCCGCGGTGATGCCATCGTGATGGTGCAATGCACCCATCGGGTGGCAAAGAATAGTGTTTTTATTCCATTCCACTTCCATGAATGTGTCAATCGGTTGACTCTGGGCTTGTTAGATCCGCACTCACGTCAGCCGGCATACAAACAATGTGCTGTCCAAATCGAAGCGATCGAAGATCAAGTAGATGCTGCCAGAAAGAATGTTACTGCGAGGTCCTATTAAGTGTATAAGCCCCGACCAAAAGAACCCAGCTATGCCTTCATTGCCAGCGTTCAACACGCTGACAAAAACCGCTACGGGCATGACATCGAAACGGTACCTGCGGACAGTGAGTTACGCAATCAGTCACTCAACATTAATTATGATGATGCGATAGGTGATAACCCAGACCGCTATAAGCAACACGGGTTTTACTTTAATGCTGATAATTGTATTGCCTGTCATGCCTGTGAAGCGGCCTGCTCAGAAAAAAATGACTTGCCGGCACACATAGCCTTTCGGTCTGTTGGCTATTTGGAAGGAGGCTCTTATCCGGCCTATCAACGATTAAATATCTCGATGGCCTGCAACCATTGTGATGACCCAGTCTGTCTCAAGGGCTGTCCCACCCGGGCATATACCAAGTTTGCAGAATACGGCGCAGTGTTACAGGATCCTGATATTTGTTTTGGTTGTGGTTATTGCACCTGGGTGTGTCCTTACAATGCCCCACAGTTAGATCACGAACAGGGGCATGTGCAAAAATGTAATATGTGTGTTGATCGCTTAGAGGTGGGTCTCAAGCCCGCTTGTGCATCGGCGTGTCTGGCGGGCGCATTGGATTTTGGTGTGACTGAAACACTGCCCGAGAATAGTCATCAAATGAAAGCTGATATACCAGGATTCCCTGATCCAGAAATAACCCATCCAAATATTAGTTTTCAGCAGACGACCAGTTTGCCTAAGGAAATGCGACGCACGGACAGCATGCCTATTCGCTATGAAAAATCACAGCACAATGGCTATCAATCTAAACAGAGCATGGCCACTAAAGAACGTCATTGGAGTATTGCCAAACTCAGTACACGTGAGAACCCATTGGTAGTATTTACGCTGGTGTCGCAGTTAGTGGTCGGCGCTTTCTTGATTTTGTTCCTAGGGCCAAAACTTGGTGTGCCGACATTCTCAGCACAAGCAAACCCCGTCCTATGGCCGCTGATCCTATTTGGCTTGATAGGCATTCAAACGTTGGCCTTAGTGATGTCGACCATGCATTTGGGCAAGCCTCATCGTTTTTACCGCGCATTTTATAACTTACGTTACTCACCCGTCAGTCGCGAAGTTGCAGGCATTGCGGTTTTTTATAATTTCCTCGGCGCCTATTCATTATTAAGTGGCTTACCGACACTGTTCACCTGGTTGTCGCCGCAGTGGTATACATCGCTGATGTCACTGACGGGTTGGGCGGCCTGTGTATCAGGCGTCGTCGCGCTGTATTTCATGTATGCAATTTATCGTATTCCCGCGCGACCTTTCTGGAATCACTGGTCGGTACTGACAACATTTTATGGCAGCATGCTAACCTTGGGTTCAGTCACCATCATAATATTATATGTTGGCGCTCAGTCTATGGCTGCACAAAACTGGTTTACGACCGTTCAGTGGCTGGCCCTACCACTGACATTGGGTATGCTGCTGGAGGCTGGCGGCTTGCTATGCCACGCGCGCTATTTAAAGCAGCATAGTGGTGAATCTAACGCCTCTCATCAAACACAACTGACCACCTTTGGGTATACGTATTGGAGTCGTAATATCATCTTAATGACCACTATCGCGATCACTCCATTGCTCGCTCTTACTGCCATAGATGGCACCACAGGCACTATTTTTTGGGCTGTGAACATATTTGCCATAGTCATGTGTTCAGTGATTGGGCGCAGTTTGTTTTATGCCCTAGTGATACCGACCACTATGCCCGGGGCTTTCTTCTGGAAGAATAAGCGCTTTGAGGAGCATGCACGCGCAATCGGTTTAGCTGATCTGCCGCAGACAGGTGTGCTCCCAGATACGCACTGATGCTTTCATAGTGGTCACTGGTATTTCAGCGAAAAAACTATCGGATATTGATAGTGATCTAGAGCGTGGTGTGTTCAGTGTTAACTACAAGTCGGGTAAACAGCGCCGGCGACGCATGACAGCAAAACTATTATTAACCCTCAAGCATAGTCTGCGTGGGGTGTTGTTTAGTTGGCCGCTCTATCTGTTGCCTTTCTCAGCTCTGGCGTTGTCTGGCGTTTACACATACTTATTTATCGTATTTTTATTGCCCGGGGTGATGATCTCTTACACGATACTTAGCAGAGGTGTGCGAGAGGACTACGCAAAATATGTCACCGAGCGATTGTTGTCGAAAGGGTATGTCCTGACCTTGCTATTGAACAGGGATCTAGAACGGCAATTCGATCGTTAGGTGTTATTTTGGTGCGGGGTATTTCAAGCATGCACCAAGCAGAGGCACAGTTTTGATCGATATCTGAACAGTGGCTGAAAATGTACACAAAATCCGCCACTTGCACCGACCCGTAAAGTTGGCAAGTAACTTGCAACTATAGTAGTGAACACGCCATTGGTGGCAATTGTAATGACAAAGATGTCTAACTGTCTGGGTACTTTACCCAGATGATTAGCCATCTTTTTTTTTGCTTAAAATAAATGTAAAGGAGCGACAATCAAATGAGCTACGCAAGAATGCGGGAATGCACCATAAATCGTGCATATCACTTGTTAATAGGGCTGATGCTAATTGCTGTAAGTGTCATCAGTCAGACTGTTTATGCAGAAGAGTTGGGCTATCCTGAGAAAGAGGAGCTCAAGTTTGGTTTTATTAAGTTGACCGATATGGCACCTATCGCCATTGCGTATGAAAATGGCTATTTCGAGGACGAAGGTTTATATGTCACCATCGAAGCTCAGGCAAACTGGAAAGTATTGCTTGATGGAGTCATTGACGGTCAACTTGATGGTGCGCACATGCTGGCGGGTCAGCCTCTGGCAGCGACGATTGGCTTTGGTACTAAAGCACATATCATTACGCCTTTTTCAATGGACTTGAATGGTAATGGCATTACCGTGTCCAATGACATCTGGCAGCAAATGAAAGAATATATTCCAAAAATGGAAGATGGTCGTCCCGTGCACCCGATCAAAGCGGATGCGTTAAAGCCGGTCGTAGAGAAGTACAAAGAAAATGGTAAACCTTTCAATATGGGGATGGTATTTCCAGTGTCTACACATAATTATGAGTTGCGTTATTGGCTGGCGGCTGGTGGCATTCATCCAGGCTATTACGCACCTCTCAAGGGCGATATTTCAGGTCAAATTGATGCCGATGCACTGCTATCTGTCACCCCACCACCACAGATGCCAGCTACTCTGGAAGCAGGCACTATCTATGGCTACTGCGTGGGTGAACCATGGAATCAACAAGCGGTATTCAAAGGCATCGGCGTACCTGTGATTACCGACTACGAAATCTGGAAAAACAATCCAGAGAAAGTATTCGGTATCACGGCAGAATTTGCTGAGAAATATCCAAATACAACCGTTCGTTTAACACGCGCACTTATTCGTGCTGCCATGTGGTTAGATGAAAACGATAACGCTAACCGACCGGCGGCTGTAAAAATACTATCTCAGTCAAATTATGTTGGTGCTGATTACGATGTGATTGCAAACAGCATGACAGGCACTTTCGAATATGAGAAGGGTGATAAGCGCGAGGTACCTGATTTCAATGTGTTCTTCAGATATAACGCAACTTATCCGTATTACTCTGATGCCATCTGGTATCTGTCACAGATGCGTCGCTGGGGACAAATCGCGGCAGATAAGTCAGATGATTGGTACAAGGAGACTGCCGCCGAAGTATATCGTCCTGATATCTATACGACTGCGGCCAAGTCATTGATTGCAGAAGGCCTTGCCAAGGCAGAAGATTTTCCTGACTTTGCTACTGAAAGCGGTTTTAAACCGCCACAACCCGAGTTCATTGACGGTATAACCTTTGACGGCAGTAAGCCGAATGAGTACCTAGAGAAGTTCCCCATTGGCCTCAAGCAGGGTGACGAAGTCTAAGGTGTTTGGAACAACCATAACTAATTTACTAACCACAGAATACGGAATCAGTTCGCTGATTCCGTATAAATAATATGATTCGAAATATATTCACCACTTTGCAAGCACTAGTCATTCCCTTGATTGGTATGATTGTCTTCATCATGCTTTGGTCGATGGCGGCCTCTAACATCAATACCTCACTGGGTAAATTTCCTGGTCCGCAAGCTGTGCTGACACAGTTTTCTGCGCTTTATACGGAACATAAAGCTGAGCGTGTTAAGGAGAAGGCCTTCATTCAAAGACAAGTTGAACGCAATGCTAAACGTGTTGCCGCTGACCCAGACTACGTACCAAAAATGCGGGCCTATACAGGCAAAGAAACATTTCTCGATCAGATCATCACTAGTTTGGTTACCGTCAGCTGCGGGTTTCTATTAGCCGCTTTGATTGCCGTTCCATTAGGGATTTCTATCGGCCTGAGTAAGACATTAAATACCGCGTTCAATCCTATTATTCAGATCTTCAAGCCGGTCTCACCATTAGCCTGGCTGCCACTGGTAACTATGGTGGTGAGTGCCTTGTATGCTACGCCAGATCCCGTGGTGCCCAAGTCATTTCTTAACTCAATGATTACGGTCACGCTATGTTGTCTCTGGCCAATGGTGATCAATACTTCGGTGGGTGTTGCTTCGATCAATATTGATTTGGTCAATGTCAGTCGCGTGCTGAGATTGCCCGCGCTTAAACATGTGCAAAAAATAGTGCTGCCTGCATCTATTCCAATGATTTTTACCGGTATGCGCTTGTCACTGGGCATAGCCTGGATGGTTTTGATCGCTGCTGAGATGCTGGCGCAAAATCCTGGCTTGGGTAAATTTGTATGGGATGAATTTCAAAACGGTAGTTCCGATTCACTCAGTCGTATCTTGGCGGCAGTATTTGTAATTGGATTTATCGGATTTTTACTGGATCAGGGTATGCGTCAAATTCAGCGCCTCTTGTCTTGGGATAAATCAACAGCATCACGCTAATAGTGTCAACATAATAATAGGGAATGAGTATGAATGAAATCTTAAATATTTCGGGAGTAGTGATGGATTTTCCGACCCCGAAAGGACCATTCACTGCATTAAACAATATTAATCTCAAGATTGCGGAAGGTGAGTTTGTCTCTTTGATCGGTCACTCCGGCTGCGGCAAATCCACTGTTTTAAATATTGTTGCAGGTCTCCATCAGGCGACTAATGGTGGAGTAATTTTAAATGGTAAAGAAGTATCAGAACCTGGTCCGGAGCGTGCTGTTGTATTTCAGAATCATTCACTGCTTCCTTGGCTGACGGCTTACCAAAATGTTGAGCTAGCAGTTAAACAGGTATTTAAAAACACCAAGTCAAAAGTAGAAATGCAAGCATGGATTAAGCATAATTTAAACTTGGTGCATATGGATCACGCTATGCATAAAAAGCCAGACGAATTATCTGGTGGTATGAAACAGCGAGTTGGTATTGCCCGCGCATTAGCCATGCAACCAGAAATACTGTTGATGGATGAGCCATTCGGCGCACTGGATGCTTTAACGCGTGCGCATATGCAGGATACGCTCATGGAGATTCAAAATGAGTTGAGAAATACCGTTATCATGATCACTCACGACGTGGATGAGGCTGTGTTGTTGTCTGATCGTATTGTCATGATGACCAACGGGCCTGCCGCAACTATCGGAGAAATCCTAGAGATCAATTTAGCACGACCGAGAGATCGTATTGCCTTAGCAGAAGATACGACCTACACCAAACTCAGAGCGGCGGTACTCAGTTTCTTATATGAAAAACAACGCAAAATTGAACCCATAGCTGAACACGCAAAAAAAAAATCTGAAATGAAAGCCTCTAATAGTGCAGCTGCCTGACTGGTTGCAGCCTATCTGTATCATGCTGCGAGAGAATTACCTCAAGCACATGACAAGTCATACATATAGTGCATAAATAGTCTAAGCGTTGCTTAGTATGGTGCATATATTGTAGCAGCTGAGACCCCTCTGCAATTAAACTCCTAAGTATCAGTGCTTATATTGTTGGCATAAGTTTTGCTAATTATTGTTTAGCGAACAACATATACTGCCAGGAGCACAGCAATGATAGAAACTCTGATTGAAGTCGATATTAAGAAAACCCCTGAAGAACAAGCAGATGTCTTACATAATCGTTGGCATCCAGATATACCTTTCACTTCGGTTGTTGATCCAGGCCAGGAATTCAGAGTGCAGTGCATTGATTGGACTGGTGGTCAGATCAATAATGATGACACCGCGAATGACATACGTGATGTTGATTTAACGAAGGTTCACTATCTAAGTGGTCCCATCGGTGTCAATGGCGCTAAGCCAGGTGATCTTCTGGCAGTCGATATTCTTGATGTTGGTGTGTTGCCTGAATCTGCATGGGGCTTTACCGGATTTTTCGCGCGCGAAAATGGCGGTGGTTTCCTGACAGAACACTATCCAGATGCACGCAAGGCATGTTGGGATTTTAGTGGTATCTGGGCATCATCCAGACATATTCCTAATGTCAGATTCCCTGGCACTATGCACCCCGGACTGATCGGTTGTTTACCTTCGGCAGAACTATTAGCTGAATGGAATAAACGTGAAACTGAACTGGTCAATACTGATCCAGATCGGGTACCACCACTGGCGGCATTGCCTTATTC
>DDIE01000034.1:80044-103337 GCA_002338385.1 Proteobacteria bacterium UBA1858 | reverse complement strand
CGTCAGAATATTTCCTCTGTTCATAGAGCGCTTTCAATTCGGTATTTTTGTCGCTGGCCTGCTGGAGGGCTTGTTCACCCTCAGGGATAAAATCAGCACACAGTTCGGCATCGAATTTCTTATAGATAAAGCCAGCACAGCGGCTGGCAATATTCACTAGCTTGCCGACCACATCACTATTTACGCGTTGCTGAAAGTCCTCCAGATTGAGATCAATATCATTCACGCCGGCCCCAAGCTTGGCGGCAAAATAGTAACGTAAGTATTCTGGCTGTAAATGATTCAGATAAGTACGCGCCTTGATGAAGGTACCACGGGATTTCGACATCTTCTGCCCGTTGACAGTAAGAAAGCCATGACAAAAAACACTTGTGGGCTTACGCCAACCAGAGCCAATCAATGTTGCTGGCCAGAACAGGGTATGGAAATAGGCAATATCTTTGCCGATAAAATGATACAGCTCGGCGTTACTGTCGGGTTTCCAGTAGCTAGCAAAATCCTCACCGGTGCGTTCGCAATAGTTTTTGAAACTCGCCATATAGCCTATCGGTGCGTCCAGCCACACATAAAAATATTTGCCTTCTGCTCCCGGAATTTCAAAACCAAAGTAAGGTGCATCGCGAGATATATCCCAATCTTGCAGACCATCTTCAAACCATTCAGAAATTTTGTTGGCGATTTCGCTTTGTAAGCTATTTGACTGAGTCCATTGTTTGAGTTCTTCCTGCATTGCGCTGAGTTGGAAAAAGTAATGCAGATTGTCTTTCTCAACGGGCACAGCACCACTGAGCGCTGATCTGGGGTTGATCAGATCTGTTGGGGTGTAAGTACTGCCACAGACCTCACAATTATCGCCATACTGATCTTCGGCTTTGCATTTCGGACAGGTGCCTTTAACAAACCGATCCGGCAAAAAAACATTTTCCTCAGGATCAAACAAATCTGTCACTGTTTTAGTGACAATATAGCCGCGCTCTTGCAAGGTTTTAAAGATTTCTGAGGAGAAGTAACGATTCTCATCCGAGTGCGTGCTATGGAAATTATCAAAACCAATATGAAAATCCGCAAAATCTTGCTCATGCTCTTGTTGTGTTTTGGCAATTAACTGCTCAGGCGTGATGCCTTCCTGTTGGGCTCGCAGCATTATTGGAGTGCCATGAGCATCGTCGGCACACACATAGACACAGTGATGACCACACATTTTTTGGAATCGCACCCAAATATCGGTCTGGATATACTCTACAAGGTGACCCAGATGAATGGAGCCGTTCGCATACGGCAGCGCGCTGGTAACTAAAATTCTTCGTTGATTCACGGGCTTATGGCAAAATTATCCTTGGGTGTCGTACCTTAGCAGTTAAGGAAAGCGACTAGAAGCGCATTTTTAGGCCTTGTACATCGGGCCTGTGACTATCTCAATCAGGAGCTAGGAATTAGGCTCAGCTAATGCTTAACTGCAGTCGAGATTATGCACACACACGCAAAAGGATGACAGTTATGGCAAGTGTTGATAAACAACAAGTAGAAGACGTCCTCAAGACACTCGAAGACAGTTATGTCGGTAAAAATTATGTCGCCAGCAAGGCCGTCAAAGATATCAATATCAAGGGTGATCAATGCACTATCGAGCTAGAGCTTGGCTATCCTGCTAAAAGCATTAGCGAGCAAATTGCGGCCACTGTCTCGGCGGCAGTGGGCAAGCTGGAGGGAGTTGCTTCGGTCGACGTCAAAATAGGCTGGAAAATACAGGCACATTCCGTACAGAAGAGTCTCAAGCCGATGGAAAATATCAGAAATGTGATTGCCGTAGCCTCGGGTAAAGGCGGGGGGGGCAAGTCGACTACTGCAGTTAATCTCGCGCTGGCATTATCTGCTGAGGGTGCGAAAGTAGGTATTCTGGATGCGGACATCTATGGCCCTAGTCAGCCGCGTATGCTGGGTATTTCCGGGCAGCCGGAATCAACCGATGGCAAGACCTTAGAACCCATGCAGGGACATGGCATCCAAGCGATGTCGATCGGTTTCCTGATTGATGAAGAAACACCTATGATCTGGCGTGGTCCTATGGTGACGCAGGCATTAGAACAGTTACTCAATGATACCCAGTGGCGGGATCTGGATTATCTGGTTGTTGATCTGCCACCTGGCACGGGTGACGTGCAATTGACATTAGCTCAAAAAATACCAGTCAGTGGTGCAGTGATTGTGACCACACCGCAGGATATTGCTTTGTTGGACGCACGCAAAGGTCTCAAGATGTTTGAAAAAGTTGAAGTCCCCGTGCTTGGTGTAGTGGAGAATATGAGTATTCATATCTGCAGTAAATGCCAACATGAAGAGCCCATATTTGGCACTGGTGGCGGTGTTAAAATGGCAGAGGAATACAATGTTGAGCTGTTGGGTCAATTGCCACTGGATATGCACATACGCGAACAGGCTGATGGTGGCGAGCCGACAGTCAACGCTATGCCAGATAGTCGGGTGACTGAAATCTATAAAGAAATTGCACGCAAGACTGCGGCAAAACTCGCTGCCAAATCCAAAGACTACAGCGCCAAATTCCCTAAGATTGTTATCCAAAATACTTAATACTTAATTTAGACAGGCTGGCATGCTATGTTGGCCTGTCTTTAAATATGCATCAGAGTTAGCTTAAGTATGGCAATCAAATCAGATAAGTGGATACGTCGTATGGCTGATGAGCATGGCATGATAGCGCCATTTGTTAGTAATCAAGTCAAACAAGCCAACGAGCATCGCATAATTTCATACGGGACCTCAAGTTACGGCTACGACGTGCGATGTTCTACTCATTTTAAAATTTTTACCAATATCAATTCTGCGGTAGTGGATCCCAAAAACTTTGCCTCTGAGAGTTTTGTCGACTTCGAGGGAGATGTTTGCATCATACCGCCTAATTCCTTCGCACTTGCCAGTACAGTGGAGTATTTTCGTATTCCTAGATCAGTGTTGACAGTCTGCCTCGGAAAATCGACTTATGCCCGCTGCGGTATTATTGTTAACGTCACACCACTAGAGCCGGAGTGGGAGGGGCATGTCACGCTAGAGTTTTCAAATACGACCCCATTGCCCGCTAAAATATACGCCAATGAGGGTGTTGCCCAAATGTTGTTTTTTCAGTCTGACGAGGAATGTCAGACATCATATAAGGATCGTGGCGGTAAATATCAGGGTCAAACTGGCGTCACCTTGCCCAAGACTTAACTCAGACAATTAACCAGTTAGCGAGGCTTAAAAAGGCGAATATCCCGACCACGTCAGTAATCGTGGTTAATATTACCCCGCCCGCCAAAGCTGGATCAATACCATAGCGACGCAGAGTCAGTGGAATCACCACGCCGGCAACCCCCGCACATATAAGATTGGCGGTCATGGCGAGGCCGATAATCGCGCCCAGCTCGATATCCCTAAACCACAATATGGCAATGACAGCCACCACCAGAGCCCAGACCAGGCCGTTCAATATACCTATACCCAATTCTCGGGTAAGGAGAACCAGCGAATTCGCTTGGCCTACCTGTTTGAGTGCTAAACCGCGGATCACCAGTGTCAGCGTTTGACTCCCGGCAATGCCTCCCATGCTGGCAACCACTGGGATCAGTACTGCCAATAAGATCAATTCCTCCAGGGTGGACTGAAACAAACTAATCACCCAGGCGGCTAGGAATGCAGTCATCATATTAATGCCTAACCATAACGCGCGTCGCCGTGCTGATTTGGTCACTGGCGCAAATAGATCTTCATCTTCAGATAAACCTGCCATGCTCATGACCGAGTGTTCTCCCTCCTCACGAATGACATCAACGACATCATCGATCGTGATGCGGCCCAATAATTTATGTTGTCCATCGATCACGGGTGCCGAAATTAAATCTAGGGTCTCAAAAGTATGCGCGACGTCGGCTGCAGATTCCGAGACGTTGATAGGTTCTACATTATCTTCCATCAGGTCACCAACCAGCATGCTGGGATCATGGGTGACGATGTCGGTCAGACGTAAGGTGCCGATATAGTGTTGATAACGATCAACCACAATCAAACTGTCCGTATACTCAGGCAGATTCTTGCGCAACCTGATATAACGCATGACCACATCCAGCGTGATATCCTTGCGTACCGTGACTATGTCAGTATTCATCAGGCCGCCTGCTGTGTCTTCATCATAAGACAGGACGGATTTGAGGCGTTGACGATCACTGCTATCAAGATTATTAAGTGCAGTATCGGTAACCGCTAGGGGCAGGTCAGATAATAAGTCTGCTAAATCATCCAGCTCCAATCCCTCAGTTGCCGCAACAAGTTGCTCTTGATCCATGATGTTGATCAAGCTGGAGCGAACCTCATCACCCACATACAATAGGATTTCTCCAGATTCATCATGATCCAGCATGTTCCAGATAAAGAAACGCTTGGACTGGGGAAGAGACTCTAATAGGAGTGCAATTTCTGCTGGGTGGAAGGCATTCAGAAGACTCGCGGCACGCTTCATTTCCCCGGTATTGAGGGCTTCAGTAATAACCTCTAGGTTATTGCGGACTGATGAAACAGGGGACTCTGACATTGTCTTGTTTTAACATCCTGAATGAAAAAATTTGCAACGCCAATGCAGTGTACTGATTAAAGAGGGGAATGCAAAACAAACATTGCTTACATAGTATTGTTCAATTCATCCACTAAAGTATGAATTTTAGCCGGCGATGTGGCGATACTGAGGATTTTTTTGACTGGAGTGTCCAGCCTGTCCAGGCGACTAGAATTAATGATTGCTTTTATCTCAAGCACAGTGGCTGGATGTGAACTGAAATGTCTCAGGCCCATACCCAGTAACAAGCGGGTATAGCGAGGATCACCCGCCATCTCTCCACACATGGCGACCGGGATATTGGCTTTTGCACCCGCCTGCAGGGTGATCTTAATTAATTTGAGCACAGCAGGATGCAACGGATCATAGAGATAGTTAACCGATTCATCAATCCGGTCGATGGCTAATGAATATTGAATGAGATCGTTAGTGCCAATCGAGAGAAAGTCGCATTGATTAGCGAATCGTTGGGCTAATAAGGCGGCAGCAGGGACTTCGATCATAATTCCGATAGGAATTTGAGCATCAAATTGTTTGCCTTCATCAGTCAATTCCTGTTTGGCCTGCGCGAGAACCTTGTAGCTGGCTGCCAATTCGTCTTCACTGGTAATCATGGGAAACATGATGCGGACTGGGCCATGAATAGAGGCTTGCAGGATGGCGCGCAACTGACACTTGAATAACTCCGTATCTTTAAGTGAGCGACGCAAGCCGCGCAAGCCTAATGCCGGATTTTGTACCATGGGGCCTTTATATTTTGGATCGAATTCTTTCTCTGCGCCTAAATCCAGTGTGCGAATTGTGACAGGTAGTCCTTTCAATGCCCGAATGACCTTTTTATAGGCGCTCAACTGTTCACTTTCAGAGGCCGGCTCGTCACGATCAATGTATAAAAACTCGGTTCTGTAGAGGCCCACACCCATTGCACCGCTGTGCTTGAGTGCCTTGATGTCGTCCGTCAGTTCAATATTTGCTTGCAGATCAATGTCAATTCCGTCTTGTGTTTGTGCGACGACATCCCGCAATGACTCTAATTTTCGGCGTTCATCTTTTTGCGCTTTACGTTTGCCCTTGTAATGCCGTACCACTTTATCGTCGACGCCCGCGAGTACCATGCCTTCGCCACCATCAATAATTATTTGCTCGTTACTATTGAGCAGTTGGCGCGCATCCTGAATACCAACAATGGCAGGAATACTCAGACTACGTGCGATAATTGCAGTATGTGAGAGCGGACCGCCCAATTCTGTGATGAAGCCAGCAATATTTTGATGTTGCAGTATGACGGTATCTGCTGGGGTTAAATCGTCAGCGACAATAATCGAGCCACGTAGTGTTTTAATTTCTTTTTCAACTTCATACTGATGATCAAACAGCATTTTTTGAATCAGGCTGATGACATGATCAATATCGTCTTGGCGAGTTCTCAGATACTCATCTTCCATTAGGTCAAAAACAGCAATCAACTTATCGCGCTGAAGTTTTAGAGCCCATTCAGCATTGCAGCGGTCCTCTTTAATGATATCGATCGGAGCACTAGATAGCATGGCATCATCCAGCATCAGCAAATGTGATTCTATGAATGCGGCAATATCTTTTGGTGCATCCGCTGGGATTGAATTTTGGATTTTTTTTAATTGTTTGCTAGCACGCTTGACAGCTGAGTTAAAGCGACTGATTTCATGCTTTATTTCAGAGGCGGCGATCTGACGTTCATACACCTCAAGGGAGTTACGATGTAAAACGTGCACATTGCCGATCGCAATGCCTTTTGATACACCCAAGCCACTTATGATTAATGACATTCTGCTGCCTCGTTATTCATGCTCTCCAAACCTGTCTAGGACTAGCTTTTTCAATTTAGCAATTGCGCTATCGGCATCATCGCCTTCGGCATACAGCGTGATTTCACTGCCTTTACTTGCAGCCAACATCATTACACCCATAATACTCTTGCCATTGACACGCTTGCTGTCTTTTTCGATTTCTACATGAGCAGCAAATTCACTTGCAACGCCGACGAGCTTGGCCGCAGCGCGCGCATGTAAGCCCAGTTTATTGCAAATAGTTACTTTTTCTTCAAGCATGATTTTTTTGGTCTTTAGACGACTAAGATTCCTTCACGACCACCACTAATCGCCTTGTTTATTAACTCATCTGTACTCGCATGAGAATAATTGAGTAGCCTGATCACCATCGGTAAGTTTACCCCAGCTATGATATTTATTTTTGCATGGTGCGCATAGTGGTGAGTTATGTTGCAAGGTGTTGCCCCATATAAATCCGTCAGTATGAGTAGCTCAGTATTATCAGCTAGCGCATCAACCAGTCGCTGTATTTCGGCGATCACTGTATCAGGTTCACAATCGTGTGAAATAGGCACACTATTACACAGCATCGGTAATTCGCCGCCAAAGGTTGCACGGGCCGAATCCAGAATCTCAGCGCCGATACGACCGTGAGTAACGAGTAATAGATTAACTGCCATTATTCAAATTCTCTGTGTCGTATTGAAATTGTATAGTTCAAGTGAGTCTCTAGTAATTCAGCGATGCGGTTTGCGCAGTACACTGAACGATGATGTCCGCCTGTACAGCCGATAGAGATGGTCAAATAACTACGGTTTTCATGCTCGAATAAATCAATCCAACGCCGGATAAAATCATGGATGGACTCAATCATAGCCGCAACCTCTTCATTTTGACTGAGAAATTCAATCACAGGTTGATCTTTACCAGACAGATTGCGTAACGCCAAATCCCAGTGGGGATTAGGTAAACAGCGCACATCGAACATGAAGTCTGAGTCACTGGGGACACCATATTTATAACCAAACGACTGCAGCACTATAGTTAATCGGGAGGAATTTTTTGCCACAATCAGCTGATTGATCAACGCACGCAGCTGGCGCACATTTTTCCTGGTCGTATCAATAGTCAAGTCAGCGTTTTCAGCAATGCCGGCGAGTAAATCTTGCTCTAGCGTAATAGCTTTGATGAGGGGCGTATCGTCATCCGTTAAGGGATGTTTGCGCCGTGTTTCACTGAAGCGCTTGATGAGGGTATTTATTTCAGCACTGAGAAATATAATTTCAATGGGTTGATTATTTTCTTTCAGGGTCTGTAATGTCGAGGCAAGACTATCGATCTGCTGACCGGCACGCGCATCGATACCAATGGCAATTTTTTTATGATGTGGGTTTGGATCGTTAAGGCATTGCTCGATGAATGTTGGCAATAAGGTGATTGGTAAATTATCAATGCAGTAAAAATCATCATCCTCCAGAGTGTCTAACGCAACTGATTTTCCCGAGCCGGACAAGCCAGAGATGATGAGGATTTTCACGCCGAATCCTCTTCGATGGATTGTTGTTGGCGTTGGATAAAAATGTCGGCAGCATCATAACCTTTAATAGAGAGGAGATGATTCCTTACTGCTGCCTCCGCCAATACCGACAAGTTACGACCGGCCGCAACAGGCAGGTTAATGACAGGGATTTCCAGACCCAGCACATTCATGGTCTGCTTGGGCGTTGATAAGCGCTCCTCAGGGCTGATTGAGCTCATACTGGTAAGATGAATGATAAGACGCAGATACTTACTCAATTTAATGGAGCTGTCGCCGTACATTTCACGAATATTCAATACGCCCAGACCGCGCACTTCGAGAAAGTCCCGCAGCATTTCTGGGCAGGATCCGAGTATTATATTGGGTGCGATGCGCATAAACTCCGGCGCATCATCTGCGACCAGTCGATGCCCTCTTGATACCAGTTCGAGTGCCAATTCACTTTTACCTAGACCACTCTCGCCAGTCAGCAAAACGCCGAGACTTAATAACTCCATGAATACGCCATGAATAATGACTTTGTCTGCCAGCTCATGAGACAGGAAGTAGCGCAAATGAGCGATTACCTCGGTGGATGATAGGGGGGAACAAAAAATGGGTATCTTATTTTTATCAGCCAGGGTTTTTAGCCCGTCAGGTGGAGTCAGTAAATCAGTAAAAACTATCGTGACTGTGTCCGAACCAAGCAATCGTTCACATACTTTTTCCCTTTCAGCCGCACTCACAGAAAGCAAGTAGTCGAGCTCAACTTTGCCAATGATCTGGGCTTGATTGGAATGAATCAAATTGAAGTAGCCCACCAAAGTAGCGGCATCATCGCTGAAACTGTGATGTGAGAAGGGTTGATTAAGATGATCTGCGCCACACCATAGCGACAGCTGCAACTGATTGCCGAGAGAATCGAGGATTGATTGTGGTGAAGTTTGCGCTTGCATTAAGTCTCAATCCACGGGTTGATGGGTTTCAAGCAGCGTTCTTGTCTGTTTTTTGGATGAATATATCAAGTATTTCTTGGGCGGAATGGGCACTAATCAATGTTTCTCGAGTGACCCGATCAGAGAGAAACTCGGCCAGGCTGGCGAGCGCTTGAAGATGTTCATTGTCAGCCTCACTGGGGACCAGCAAGGCACATATGAATGATACCGGCTGATCATCCTGCGCATCGAAATCGACTGGGTGATCCAGCTTGATGATCGCACAGCGTATTTTGTCCAGGTGATCGACACGACAGTGCGGTATGGCCATGCCCGCACCGAGTGCGGTCGAGCCTAATCGTTCTCTGGCGACCAGGCCTTCGCTAATGTGTGTGGCGCTAATCTCGGCCAAATCAGTAGCTAATAATTCACCCAGTAGCTCGAACACCCGTTTTTCACTGCTTACGTCTGACTGCAGTGAGATTCGGCTTAGGTCTAGGTAAGCTGAAAAGGAAACATTATCCATAATGATTTTAGTCAGGTGCGAAATTCCTGTGCGCACCCTCAGCGTTGTGATGATCCTTTATTTTCTCTTTATGTTTGACTATTTGTCTATCTAATTTATCAACTAATTGGTCTATAGCTGCGTACATATGGTCAGAACTCGCATTAGCAAAGATATGATTGCCACTGACCAACATAGAGCCCTCAGCTTGATGGCGTTTTTTTTCGATACTGAGGACTACATGAGTATTGATGACATGATCGAAGTGTCTCTCAAGGCGTTTGAGTTTTTCGTTAACGTAATCACGCAGTGGTGTGGTGATGTCTAGATGCTGACCAGTTAATTCTATTTGCATATTGCCTCCTTATAAAACCAAAGGGGTTGAAGCTAGGGCAGATTGCCTGGCGCGCTTGTCAGTATGTCTTAATTGTTATTTTGCGCGTGCTCTCTGTAACTCCTACTGTATGCCAGCCGAGGCCAATGCTCAAGCACTCAATTGTCCACATGCGTGCCCGCCGCAACCATTGTCTAACTCCGGAATATTCACTTAACTCATTGTATTTAAACTGGATGTGATTAAATCTGTTTACGCTCGTTGGATGGCGGTATGTTCAACGCCTCACGGTATTTGGCGACCGTTCGGCGCGCCACTTTAATTCCCTTTTCTTCTAGAGTTTTGGCAATTTTACTGTCACTCAGAGGCTTGGCTGAATTTTCTTCATGGATGAGTTTTTTCAGCATCGCACGGATAGCGGTGGCCGAGCACATGCCGCCATCAGTTGTTCCAACATGGCTGGAAAAGAAATATTTGAATTCAAAGATACCGCGTGGTGTGTGCATATATTTGTTCGTGGTCACACGCGAGACGGTTGATTCATGTAACTCCAGTTGTTCGGCTATTTCTCTCAGCACCAGGGGTTTCATCGCTTCTGGACCCTGCTCAAGAAATGATTTTTGCTGTTCAATAATAGCGGTCGCGACGCGCAGCAAGGTTTCATTGCGGCTGTGTAAACTTTTGATGAACCAACGTGCCTCCTGCAGCTGAGTGCGCATGTAATTATTTTCCGCGCTGTTATCGGCACGCTTGATCATATTTGAATACAGAGAGTTGATGCGCAACTTAGGTGCAACCTCAGTATTCAGCTCGATGCGCCAGCTGTGTTCATCTCTTCTAACGGTAACATCGGGGATCACATATTCGGTGTCACTAGTACTAATCTGCGCACCCGGACGCGGGTTGAGCGACTGGATAAGGTCAATAATGTGATGCAACTGAGCTTCAGTCAGCTCTAATTTTCGCTCTATCAGACGAAAGTCTCGTTTACTGAGAGATTCAAGATGGTCGCGCACGACCAGCTTAGCCTGATCGAGTAAGTGTGTTTTAGGAGCTAACATATTGAGCTGGATAGATAAGCACTCCACCAGGTCCTGGGATCCGCTGCCAAGCGGATCCAGATGTTGGATTAAATGTAGCACTGCCAACACTTCGTCTAATTCAAGGTCGGCCAGATCGTCCGATAAATCAGCATAAATGCTCTCAACACTATCGATCAGATAGCCATCATTATCTATCTCATCGATCAGGGTGATACCAATCGCCCGATCAGTATCGCTCAAATGCAGCAGATCAAACTGTTGCATCAAGTGGGTGTGTAAATCCTGACTGGATGTGCTCTGGTTGGCATAAATTTCAGGCTGAGGCTCCTGCGGTGTTTCGCTATAAATGGTTGATTCCTGGTAGACATCTTCCCAACTGCTGTCGACAATCAGTTCGCCATCAATCTTTTCTTGGGCGACATCTATTTCCTTGTCTTCCGCAGACTCATTGCTAGCCGCATCGGTGCTATCGGTGCTAGGTTCGATCGCGATGTCATTGTCCTCATCCTTTTCCAACATAGGATTGGTCTCAAAGATTTGTTGAATTTCCTGGTGTAATTCAACTGAGGAGAGCTGCAACAGTTTGATTGCTTGTTGCAGTTGTGGCGTCATCGACAAAGATTGTCCGATACGTAATTGGAGCGAGGGTTTCAGCATTAATTATGGCTCGATTTTTGCTTAAGAGTACACCTAGGATAGTTACATACTCTAGCCAAAAGCGAAAGCGTGGAATATATGCTTTTGCTGTGGTTATTGTTTATGCAACTGTTGATGGATTGCGCTTGCTTGCTGCTGACTAATACCTAGAACTGTCACCAGATCAGACTCACTGGCACGCATAATCGCGCGCATGCTGCCATAGTGATTGAGAAGTTTGCTTATACGTTTTGGTCCCAGTCCATTAATATTGTGCATAGGGTGGGTGGGTAGCTCAAAGTCATCCCCCAGATAGACATCTCGAACCCCTTGCGTGTGAGTGAGTTCATGCGGCGTGCCGTGGGCGAGTAGCTTGCCATCATGGAGGATGTAGGCTCGCGTGCACATGGCTAGGGTGGCGCGCACATTATGATCAGTAATAAGTAAACCGATACCCTGATCACACAGTTTTTCTAACAGTTTCTGAATCTCTTTTACAGACACAGGGTCGACCCCTGCAAACGGTTCATCAAGCAGGATAAACTTTGGTTCTATCGCCAGCACCCGCGCAATTTCAACGCGTCGCCGCTCACCGCCCGATAAACTATACCCCTTGTTATTTCTGATATGTTCGATTTGAAAGTCTTGCAATAACTGCTGACATAAATTGCGTTGAGTCGGTCGGTCCAGTTCTTTACGCAGTTCCAAAATGGCCAGTAGGTTCTCTTCTACAGTCAGACCACGGAAAATTGAGGCTTCTTGCGCTAAGTAACCGACACCATGTAGTGCTCTCGCATCGATTGGCAGATCAGTAAGGTCCTGTTGATTCAGGCCTATTGTGCCCTGATCCGCACGAATTAGGCCTACCAGCATGTAGAAGGTAGTCGTTTTACCGGCCCCATTGGGCCCGAGTAAACCGACAATCTCACCGCTGCTTACTTCGATATCGACGTCACTGACAACCTGCCGTTTTTTATACTGTTTAGCGAGCTGTTGGGCCCATAAGCGATGATTATTGCTCATCATCAAAAGTTTTTGATTGCGGCATGATGGTGATATTCACCCGATCGGATTGAGTACCCGTATCCATCAGACCGAGCGCGGTCAGATACTTGATATAGTCACTTCGTATAACGTTATCGAGTTCTGTGATCTTGGCGCGCCGAAACAATTCGATCTTCTTTTCTTTTGCGTTATGGATCATTTCCTCCGATTCAGCATAAACGATGTCGCCGTCATCATTCGTCTCCTGATAGGTAGCCAGGTCACCAATGGCGATCATTCTCAGAACCTCATTATCTTCGGTATAGACAGTAATTCTGTCACCTTTGAGGATTGTCGTACCTTGGATCATTTCGACATTGCCGACATACACACTAATGCCTGTTTTATCATTTAACTCAGCCTTGTCTGCACTGATATGAATGGGTTGCTCACTGTCATCAGAACGGGCATGGGCGAGGCCTAATACTGAACATGCCAGCATGATTGTGCACAGTCGGATGAAGGAGGATGCGATATTCATAGGCGTCGTTTATTGTAAGTTATAGTTTAAAGCGGTAGTTAACAGACCTTTGGCGTCGAGGATCAGTTCACATACTTCCCGGACGGCACCATGGCCGCCATTAGTATGCGTAATATGATCAGCGTGTTGTTTTACCCAGTCATGTGCATCGGCCACGGCAATCGCCAGACCTGACAAGCGCATTGCTTGCACATCAATGATGTCATCGCCAACAAAGGCGACTTGTTCAGGACTGATATGTTTGGCCTTGATCAAAGCATTGAAAGCGGTCTTTTTATCGATATGTCCCTGCAGAATATCGGTGATTCCCAATTCGCTCATACGCACTTCTACCGCGCTAGATTGGCGGCCTGATAAAACAGCCACCTGCACACCATAGTGGATGAGCATGCGCACACCATGACCATCGCGCACATTAAAGGCCTTCGTTTCTTCGCCTAAGTGATTGAGATAGATGCGGCCGTCGGTAAATACTCCATCGACATCAAACACGACCATTTCAATAGTTTCAGCAAGTTGCTTAAGCTGTTGTTGAGTGAGTGACATCAGACGATTCCTGCGCTCAAAAGGTCGTGCATGTTGAATGCGCCAACAATCTCGCGTTCAGCATTGACCACGGGTAGGGCATTAATTTTATTCTTTTGCATTTGTTGCAGGCTGTCGACCGCCAAGTGATGACTGTGGGCAACCTGACATTGACTATTCATCACGTCCTGCATATTGGTGGTATGTAAATCTAAATCATTTTCCAGCAAACGTCTTAAGTCACCATCGGTGAAAATACCCACTAAATGATTATCTGCATCACTCACGGTAGTCATACCCAAACCTTTACTACTGATTTCGAGGAGACCATCTTTGACCGGCTGATGCTGTTGTACGTTGGGAATAGCCTCGCCTGTGTGCATAATATCCTGCACCTTGGTAAGTAAACGCTTGCCTAATTTGCCACCTGGATGAGAACGGGCAAAATCTTCCTCATCAAAGCCACGGGCATTAAGCAAACAGATTGCCAATGCATCCCCCATAGCGAGCATGGCGGCGGTGCTAGTGGTGGGAGCAAGACCAAGTGGACAGGCTTCCTGGGTGACGGAGACATCCAGCACGCAGTGACTGTTGACAGCTAAGCTGGATTTGAGGTTACCCGTCAGGGTGACGATAGGACATGTCATTGCCTTAAGCGCAGAGAGCAGCGTGAGTAGCTCTTGTGATTCACCAGAATTAGACAGCATGATGACTGCGTCATCCTGGCAAATCATGCCAAGATCACCATGGCTGGCTTCGGCAGCACTGACAAAGAAAGCCGGGCTGCCAGTGCTCGCCATGGTTGCGGCGATCTTACGGCTAATGTGGCCTGATTTACCGATCCCAATGACAACAATGCGGCCTGAGATATTCAACAGCATCTCGCAGGCCGTAACGAAATGATCATTAATGCGCGGTAATAAATCAGCCACTGCCTGAGCCTCCTCGGCGATCAGCTGCTGTGCCAGTTGTTGGGTTATTTTAGGGTCTATTGATGACATCAGTTAGGTGCTCGTTACAGTCCGCAAATATAAACTGACCTGATAAGCGATGAAACAACTAATCAGAAAAAAACCGCTGAATTTTGCCAAGCCACCCGCTTTGCGAGTCATAAATGCTAACACAATCAATGCTATGGTTAATGCCAGCATGACAACAAAATCATGACTCAATAGTTCCGCAGGGATTGCGACACTGGTTATGAGTCCCGGTACAGCAATAACACCCAAGGTATTAAAAATATTTGAACCGATAATATTGCCGACGGCCAGATCAGTGTGATGCTTCAGTGCGCCTGTGACTGAGGCGGCTAATTCGGGCAAACTGGTGCCGATGGCGATGATCGTTAAACCAATCACCACATCAGAGATACCAAAAAACACTGCCAGATCAACAGCCGCTTGTACCAGCACATTCGAACTCATAATAAGTAGAGTCAGGCCCAGCAGTAACCAAAATACACTACCCATCGGCGAAGACGGCGTGTCCGCAGCTTTGTCTTGCGGATCATCATCCTTTGCCGACTGTGCCATAACTGCCAGCAAAACAAACATCAACAGCAACATGGCAGATGCTTCTAAGGTGGAAAGCAATTGATCTCGAATAAGTAACCAAGTAAATAATGTCGCGCCGACCAGCAGTGGGAATTCACGCCGGAATATAGCTTGTTTGACCACCAGAGGCGTCAAACAGGCGGTTACACCCAGTACCAGTGCGATATTGGTAATATTGGAGCCGATGGCGTTACCCAGCGCCAGACCCGTAGAATCCTGCAGAGCAGCCATTGTTGACACCAGCAGCTCTGGCGCGGATGTGCCAAAACCGACGATCACAATCCCGATTACCAGAGGCGGTAAATTGAGGTGATAAGCCAGTCCCATTGCGCCACTGATGAAACGATCTGCGCTCCAGATGAGCAAGATAAAGCCAAACATAAGGCTCAGGCTGATCAACAACATTGGCAGGTCTATGTGCTTTGAAAAATCTGATTATACATATTTCGTTGAACTAATGGATTTGGCGCTATCTATAGTTAAGGACGCACCTAAAGATGCGCAAATGTGTTTGGCATGAGTTCACTATTTTAGAAAGAACACGTATCATTAATGCATAACATGAGAGCTACAGAGATTTGGCCAAAATCACCAATCTCATACGCTCTCAGCATAAAAATAAGGATGTCAGATGAAAAAGTTTTTCCTCTCAGGTCTATCTATCAGTTGTCTTGTGTGGCTGTTGATGGGCTCACTGCATGCGCAGTCACAAACACCAGAGCTTATTGTCGAACAAACATCAGCAGAGTTATTGGAAATCATCAATAAAGATGCAGATCGTATTCGCAATGATGCAGAATTTGTCGATTCCATAGTCAACCAGATTGTGTTGCCGATCATTGATCTTCAATCCATGGGCAAACTCATTCTAGGTAAGCATTGGAAAACGGCCAGCGAGCAACAACGCGCCGATTTTGTAGAGCAGTTCAAATTAATGCTGATCCGAACGTATGCTAAATCGGTAGCCGACTTTGGTGATGCTGAAATTGTAATCCTGCCGAACCAAGACCAACAGCAGGGTAAGTTTTACCGAGTCAAAACCCAAGTGTCTCTGTCTGGCAGTGCCCCACTTAATGTTGACTATATGTTCAGGCAGCAAAAAGATACGCAGTGGAAAGCATTTGATTTGATCGTTGACGGCTTAAGTATGGTAAAGAATTTCCGTAGTAGTTTTGGTCGTGAGATAAGCGAGACCTCACTGGATGCACTCATCGAGCGTATAAAAAATACCAATTTCGAGCCAACACCCGAAGCGACCTAGTCACATCTCTGCGGGAGTATCTCTACTAAGAGCTGCTGACCGAGGAACTCCTTGGTAGCGAAAATTAAGCGCGCCTGTAGTCTCAAGTGCTGGTATATCTAATAGGATTGGTATGGAAAAACTCATAGTGTCAGGCGGTCAGCCGCTGCAGGGGACTGTCATTGCCTCTGGCTCTAAGAATGCAGTATTACCGATCCTAGCGGCCGCTCTTTTGGCAGATAGTGCGATGTCGATCGATAACGTGCCGCGCTTGCGTGATGTTAACACCAGCATGGCCTTGCTGGCAGATATGGGTGTCACTGTGCGGCAGGACAAAACCCACACCATTCACATTGATAGTGCGTCCATCCAGCATTACGCTGCGCCCTATGAATTGGTCAAAACGATGCGTGCTTCCATCCTGGTGCTGGGCCCACTGCTGGCGCGATTTGGTCAGGCTGAAGTGTCTCTGCCGGGGGGCTGTGCGATTGGCACACGGCCCGTCGATTTGCACATCGAGGGCCTCAAAGCCATGGGTGCAGATATCACGGTCGAAGACGGCTATATCAAGGCGCATGCAGCTCGTCTCAAGGGTGCGCATATCGTATTAGATACGGTCACGGTCACAGGCACAGAAAATCTGTTAATGGCCGCCACACTTGCCGATGGAATCACGACCATAGAAAATGCTGCGCGTGAGCCTGAGGTCACTGATCTGGCCCATTGTTTATCTGCCATGGGTGCCCAGATTGAGGGGATTGGCAGTGATTGCCTCATTATTCAAGGCTGTCAAAATTTAACGGGCTGTCACTACCGGGTGCTGCCAGATCGAATCGAGACGGGCACATTTTTGTTAGCAGCTGCCATTACGCAAGGACAGGTAAAGGTGACAAATACCGCCCCAAGAACACTCGACTCAGTATTACGTAAATTAGAGAGTGCCGGCGCCTATCTGGATACGGGTGAGGATTGGATAAATGTCGATATGCGTGGCAAGCGCGCAAAAAGTGTTAGTATTAGCACCGCTCCATACCCCGCCTTCCCAACCGATATGCAGGCGCAGTTTATGGCGCTGAATACGGTTGCCTCGGGAACCGCAACAATTACTGAGAATATTTTTGAAAATCGCTTCATGCATGTGCAGGAGTTACAACGTATGGGAGCGGATATCAGCGTAAAGGGCAACACTGCAGTGGTCACAGGCAGACAACGCCTGACAGGTGCGCCGGTCATGGCGACTGATTTACGTGCGTCAGCGAGTCTGATTCTAGCGGCCCTGGCGGCTGAGGGAGAGACACTGGTGGATCGCATTTATCACCTTGATCGCGGCTATGAATGCATCGAACAAAAACTTTCTCAAATTGGCGCAAGAATAGAGAGAATAGCAAGCTAAAAGCAGATGAAAACGCAAATAACACTAGCAATTTCAAAGGGACGTATCCTCAAGGACACTATTCCATTACTGAAGAAAATGGGCATGGCGCCGGTGGAGGATCTCGCTCACACGCGGAAGTTATTGATCGATACTGAAAATCCACAGGTGCGAGTGGTGGTCGTACGGGCGACAGATGTGCCGACTTATGTCGAATATGGTGCAGCGGATCTGGGTATTGCGGGTAAGGACGTGCTGATGGAGTCGCGCGGTGACGGCCTGTACGAGCTTTTGGATCTGGGCATCTGTAAATGTAAGCTGATGGTGGCGGGCAGAAATATGCCATCCAGCCACGGCCAACGCCTCAAAGTGGCAACCAAGTATGTCAATGCCGCCCAACAATATTTTGCACAGCAGGGCAAACAAGTCGAAATCATTAAACTGTATGGTTCCATGGAACTGGCGCCGATTACCGGGCTGGCTGATCTTATTGTCGATTTAGTAGATACCGGTAACACGCTGCGTGCCAATGGATTGGAGCCGCTCGAACATATCGAGGACATTAGCTCACGACTGGTGGCTAATAAAGCATCTCTGAAAGTGAGTTTTGATACACTGCAAAATGTAGTTGAGAAATTTAAAGCGGCTATTGCTAACTAAATACACAGGACACACCAATGAAATTCGAAACCGATGATCTGCGCATCCTAGAAATGAAAGAAGTCAGCACACCTTCTCAGGTGCATGCTGAGTTTCCTGTATCTGAACAGGCATCCGTTACAGTTCATCAAGCCAGGGCAGACATTCACAACATACTCGCCGGTGAAGATGACCGCTTAGTCGTGGTGGTTGGACCATGTTCGATTCACGATACCGTTGCTGCTCACGAATATGCTAAAAATTTGGCCGCAATACGCGAAAAATTAGGCGCCGATTTGTTGATTATTATGCGGGTTTATTTTGAAAAGCCACGTACAACGGTGGGCTGGAAGGGCTTGATCAATGATCCTAACCTCGACAACAGTTTTGAAATTAATAAAGGTTTACGTCTAGCACGCGAATTATTACTGGATTTAAACAATTCCGGTATGCCAGCAGGCACCGAGTATCTGGATTTAATCAGCCCGCAGTATGTAGCAGATTTGGTCAGCTGGGGAGCGATTGGTGCACGCACAACAGAGAGTCAGGTGCATCGTGAATTAGCCTCAGGTCTGTCCTGCCCAGTCGGATTTAAGAATGCCACTGATGGTGGCCTGCAAGTGGCTGTTGATGCAATCGGCTCGGCTACCCGACCGCATCATTTTTTGTCTGTCACTAAGCACGGCAAGTCTGCGATATTTTCGACCGCGGGCAATAGTGACTGTCATGTGATTTTGCGCGGTGGCAAAACAACAAACTATGATGCAGCGAGTATTGACTATGCATGTAGCAGTCTAGCTAAGGCAAATTTACCAGCGCTAGTTATGGTTGATTGCAGTCATGCAAATAGTCAGAAGAAACATGAAAAACAGCTCGAAGTCGGTGCGGATATTTGCCAACAAATGGCTGCGGGTGAGCGGCGAATTTTCGGCGTCATGATCGAAAGTCACTTGGTGGCAGGCCGTCAGAATGTAGTTGATGGTAAGGCTGAAACTTATGGCCAAAGTGTCACTGATGCTTGTCTGGGATGGCAGGATACAGTGGACTTGCTGGAACAGTTCGCCGCGGCAGTTCGTCAGCGCAGAAGCGCGCAGGTATAAAGGCAGACGACATGCTCAAAGTTCGTCGTTTCGATAGCCAGTCATCTGATTTTGAGGCACAGTTCAATGCCTTTGTTGCGTCTGATCAAGACCAAGATGATGATGTTACCCAAACAGTCCAGCAGATTATCAATGCGATTCGCACACGCGGCAATGAGGCGTTACTCGACTATACGCAACAGTTCGATCGTTTGACTCTGGCCAGTGCTGCGCAGCTGGAAGTTTCAGCCACAGAAATTCAAGCCGCTCTGGCCACAATTGATGCACCCAAACGCGCAGCTTTAGAGCAAGCCCATGCACGCATTCATGACTATGCTCAGCAGCAAAAGCTTGCCTCATGGCGTTACACTGACGACCATAATTCGACCCTAGGCCAGCGTGTTACCGCATTAGACAGAGTGGGTATATATGTGCCAGGCGGAACCGCTGCCTATCCCTCATCTGTCCTCATGAACGCTGTGCCAGCAAAAGTCGCAGGTGTTGAAGAAGTCATCATGGTCGCACCTACGCCAGATGGACAGACTAATACGACCGTTTTAGCTGCCGCCGCCATTGCCGGTGTTGATCGTGTTTTTCGCATCGGTGGTGCCCAGGCGGTGGCCGCGCTGGCCTATGGTACCGAGACCGTGCCTGCGGTAGACAAAATAGTCGGGCCTGGCAATATTTACGTTGCCACTGCTAAGCGCTTGGTATTTGGTAAGGTGGGTATTGATATGATTGCAGGTCCATCTGAAGTGCTGGTGATATGTGATGAGTCGGCCAATCCAGAGTGGCTTGCGATGGATTTATTCTCCCAAGCAGAACATGATGTGCTGGCGCGGGCCACGCTGTTATCCACTTCCGCTGATATCTTAGATCAAGTCGAACAGGCCATGAATGACCTTCTACCTAGTTTGGAACGGAGTGAAATTATTCGCCAGTCGATGCAAAATTTTGGTAGCTTGGTGAAGGTGGATGATCTGCAACAGGCCGCACACATCAGCAATCGTCTTGCGCCCGAACATTTACAATTGGCCGTGGCTGACCCGGAGACATTACTGGAACAGATTAAGCATGCCGGCGCGGTATTCATGGGTCATCACACGCCGGAAGCATTCGGTGATTATTGTGCTGGGCCAAATCATGTATTGCCCACCAGCGCCACCGCGCGTTTTTCGTCACCTCTCGGGGTATATGATTTTCAAAAGCGCACATCAATATTGAATTGCTCAAATCAAGGCGCGGAAATACTGAGCACCGTGGCCAGTACGCTTGCTCACAGTGAGGGACTGACTGCGCACGCACGCTCTGCAGAATATCGAGGTAAAAAATAGCTTGGCGCAGGGAAGTATGCCGGTTAATGTCATCCATGAGCAAAAATCACTTTTCTAGATTGCGTCCTGAGTTGGCGGCGATGAGTGCATATCAGGTGCCCGATGCGAGCGGCTTGGTCAAGCTGGATGCCATGGAAAATCCCTATCAGTGGTCAGCTGAAATCAACGCGCTGTGGTTGCAGTATCTCAGCCACGCCACGCTCAATCGTTATCCCGATCCCGATCCTGAGGGCCTCAAGCATCAGCTGCAAGCGTGCTTCGGACCTCAGCACGAAGATATTGCCCTCCTGCTGGGTAATGGTTCTGATGAATTAATTCAGTTATTGGTCCTGGCGATAGCCAAACCGGGCGCTGCAGTGCTTACCGTTACCCCTAGTTTTTCGATGTATCAACTGGTTGCTGAAATGTTGGGGGTCGATTGCCATTGTGTGCCATTAGATGACCAGTTCGAACTCGATCAGGCCGCGATGCTGGCCGCTATAGAGGAACACGATCCGGCATTAATTTTCCTCGCTTATCCAAACAATCCCACGGCTAATTTGTGGTCGCGTAAAGACCTCGAACAAATTTTGACAGCCAGTCAGGGTTTGGTCGTGATCGATGAGGCCTATGGCCCATTTGCCAGTGCCAGCATGGTTAATCAAATCCATGAATATCCTAATATGCTGCTGCTACGCACCGCCTCTAAACTGGGTCTGGCTGGCTTGCGATTTGGTTGGCTGGCGGCGGCCCATGAGCTGATCGCAGAGCTCAACAAAATACGTCTGCCCTACAACATAAACTGTCTCACCCAGATGACCATGCAGTTTGCTCTGCAGAATTATCCCGTGTTTGCTCAGCAGGCTGAAAAAATTTGTCAATCGAGAGAGTTACTCGCCCGTGGTTTGTCCGCGCTGGCTACACTCACAGTATTTCCTAGTCAGGCCAATTTCTTACTTATCAGACTGCAATCCCACTCGGCGGAGCATGTCTACACTCAGCTGCTCGCGCAAAAAGTACTCATCAAGAACGTCAGCAAGCAGACCGGCTTAGCCAACTGCTTGCGGGTGACAGTGGGCACCGACGAGGAGAATCAGGCTCTACTCAAGGCGCTCGAACACGCGCTCAGCAGCTGATCAAATAAGTTAGAGAGAAGTTAATAAGACGAGCCATAAATGGGTCGCTGTCCGACTTCAATCTTCCAACTAATTTTTTTACCCTGGCGCAGACCATGCAGGATGACCTGCTCGGCAGGGCGATAACTAATCACGGCATTCAACACTTGCCGCTCATGGATAATCGGCTGGTCATCAATACCAGTGATCACATCCCCCAGTCGAATCCCATTAGTGTGTGCGGGACTGTCTTGGATGACATTCGAGACAATAGCCCCCTTGCTAACGTTGAGGGCTAGAGATTCCGATAATTGTGGCGTGATATTTTGTACACGCACTCCGAGCCAGCCACGCAGGACGCGACCGTGATTGATCATATCGGTCATCATTTCACGGGCAAGCATACTGGGGATAGCAAAGCCAATACCTACAGAACTACCACTGCTGAAGGAGGTTACAGTATTGATCCCGATCAGCTCACCACGCGCATTAATCAATGCTCCCCCTGAGTTACCGGGATGGATGGCGGCATCTGTTTGAATATAATTCTCAAACACATTAATGCCCAGTTGATTGCGTCCGGTCGCACTGATAATACCCTGTGAAACGGTCTGCCCCAGACCAAACGGGTTACCAATCGCCAGCACCACATCGCCAGTATTAAGCGCATTTGAGTCACCCAATTGGATACTTTGCAGTTGCTCGGCATCAATCTTCAGGACGGCTAAATCGGTATCCGGATCAACGCCCACGACATAGGCTTTGAACTGGCGGCCATCAATGGTTGAAACCTCTATTTCCTGGGCATTTTCAATTACATGGTGATTGGTCAACAGGTGTCCGTCAGGACTTGCTATCACTCCCGAGCCGAGGCTAATGACGGTACGGTCTGGCGCTTGCCCATACAGATTGCGCAACAGGTGGTTAATTTGTGGATTGTTACTGGATAGTCGGCGTGTGCCGCGAATTTGTTTTTTGGTGTAAATATTGACCACCGCTGGGGTCGCTCGTGCCACCGCCTCAGCATAGGAATAAGGACCAGATGATGAAGTATTTTTTGGCCACCAGGCAGATAATGGGGACTGGCTGCCATCGGATAGAAAAATCAACAATACAGCGGCTACTACACCGACGCCGATGGATTGGGCAAAAAATTGCAAGGATTTCTTAGATATCATGCTGTCGCACCCTAACATGGCAATTTCTAAACTGCAGTAAGTAGTGTTTACCAGAAGATGTGTTATTTTTGTCCAACTTTAATCACGTTGCCACACAAGCTGAAACGCCATGCCTCAATTATCACACCTGGTCGACTATATTGATCGCTATTTACGCGTCCAAGAGTTCAAAGATTACTGTCCCAATGGGTTGCAAGTCGAGGGGCGCCAGCAAGTCACAAAATTAGCCACTGGGGTCACCGCCAGCTTGGCTTGCATAGAGGCCGCATGCGAGTGGGGTGCCGATGCCTTGTTGGTGCATCATGGCTATTTTTGGCAGGGCGAAGCGAGTCCGATCACGGGCATTAAAAAAAACCGCCTGCAGCGGCTGG
>DDIE01000034.1:61889-79739 GCA_002338385.1 Proteobacteria bacterium UBA1858 | reverse complement strand
AAAAAAACCCGCCTGCAGCGGCTGTTGGCCGAGGATATCAGCCTATTGGCATACCATTTGCCGTTAGATGCACACCCAGTGGTGGGGAACAACGCTCAACTGGGCGTAAAACTGGATATTCAGGGACCCCAGCCTTTGCAGAAGACAGGCAAATGCGCACTAGCTAACATAGGTTCATTAGCCGAGTCGGTCTCAATAGAGACCCTTGTAGCACGGTGTGAGCAGACCTTTAAGCGCCAACCCACGGTCATCGCAGCAGGGCCTCAGCAGATTCAGCGCATCGCTTGGTGCACGGGCGCTGCGCAAGGTATGATCGAGGCTGCTGTCAGTGCTCAGGCGGATGTCTACCTCAGCGGAGAGATTTCCGAGCAAACCGTCCATATTGCCCGCGAGAGTGGTATTCATTACATATCTGCTGGTCATCACGCGACCGAACGCTATGGTGTGCAGGCCTTAGGCGAACATTTGTATACTGAATTTGCTCTTGAACACTGCTTTTTCGATATAGATAACCCCGTGTAAAGCTTAGCCATTAGGGGTATTTAGGCCTGTTTCACCTTGACGTTTTTTATCACATAAGCCATTCTAGCGCGCACTTTAAGTAGGCAAATTATAAAATAGCGATAGCACGGCACTGGATCGGCCGAAGCACGCTAAAATGCCGTCAAGCAGGACAATTTTAAGGAGTTATACATGTCGGAGCACGATGTAGACGCTGGCCGTCGCAATATGTTGAGGGTAAGTGCTAGTGTAGTTGGAGTAGTCGGTGGCGCAGCAGCCCTGATTCCTTTTGTTTCTACCATGAGTCCCAGCGCCAAGGCGCTCGCCGCCGGAGCCCCGGTGGAAGTAGACATCAGTAAATTGGAAGTTGGCCAAAAGATTCAAGTCGAATGGCGTCGCAAGCCAGTCTGGATTGTGCGTCGCTCTGACGAAATGTTAGCCAACCTTGGCGAAGTCGAGGCAAAACTGCGTGATCCAAGCTCTGAACTCTCAGAAATGCAGCCGCCATTTGCACAAAATTCAAATCGATCAATTAAGCCCGAGGTACTTGTACTGGTTGGGATCTGTACGCACTTAGGCTGTTCACCTACTTTCAGGCCAGAGCTGGCACCTGCCGACCTAGGGCCGGAGTGGAAGGGTGGTTTCTATTGCCCTTGTCATGGTTCTCGATTTGATATCTCCGGGCGAGTTTATAAAAATATGCCTGCGAACGATAATCTTGAGGTGCCGCCATACAAATACCTCAGTGACAATGTATTGAGAATTGGTGAGATGGACGAAGAACAGGGAGTAGCATAAATGAGTAACAAAGCAGGTGGAATCATAGGTTGGATCGACGACAGATTACCTATTGTCGGATTTTTTGAAGACCATCTATCAAAATATTACACACCAAAGAATTTCAATTTCTGGTACTTCTTTGGTTCACTGGCGCTGTTGGTGTTGGTATTGCAGATCGTCACAGGCGTATTCCTAACCATGCACTATAAACCGGACGCTGAGCTTGCCTTTGCCTCGGTCGAATACATCATGCGTGATGTGGAATGGGGATGGTTGATCAGATACATGCATTCTACCGGTGCATCAGCATTTTTTGTGGTCATATATCTGCATATGCTGCGCGGCCTCATGTACGGTTCATTCAAAGAACCACGTGAATTGATCTGGTTGTTCGGGATGATGATTTATTTATGCCTCATGGCAGAGGCCTTCATGGGTTATTTGCTACCATGGGGTCAGATGTCTTACTGGGGCGCACAAGTGATTGTTAACCTGTTCGGCACCATCCCTTATATTGGTGAAGACCTCGCAATCTGGATACGTGGTGACTATGTCGTTTCAGACGCCACCTTGAGCCGTTTCTTCGCCCTGCATGTGGTGGCTGTACCGATCGTTTTGTTAGGCCTAGTGCTGGCTCACATTGCGGCACTACACACCGTGGGTTCTAACAACCCGGACGGGGTCGAAATCAAAAAGAATAAAGACGCTAATGGCGTGCCGGTCGATGGCATACCTTTCCACCCTTATTACACAGTTAAAGATATTGTCGGCGTGGTGGTGTTCTTGTTTATCTTCTCGCTGGTAGTGTTTTTCGCTCCAGAAATGGGCGGCTACTTCTTAGAGCATGCGAACTTTGAACCCGCTAACCCACTCGCAACTCCTGAGCATATTGCGCCAGTCTGGTATTTCACACCTTTCTATACCGTTTTGCGCGCCATACCCAACCCCTTCTTCGGGGTGGTAGCCATGGGTGCCGCCGTGATCATTTTATTCTTCCTACCATGGATTGATAAAAATAAGGTCAAGTCTATCCGCTACCGCAGTACTCTGTATAAAGCTAACCTGTTCATCTTCCTTGGTGCTTTCATCTGGTTGGGTTACCTGGGTATGCAGTCAGTTACACCGATGGCTTCGCAGATGGCATTACGCTTGTCTGAGTTGTATTTCTTGTTCTTCGCCGTGTTGGGGATCTACAGCACCCAGCGCTCAGCAGCCTACTATCTGTTCTGGTTTGTTGCTTTCGTAGCCATAATCAGTGTCTACGATGTGTATAGAAATAACGCTGATATTGCTGCCTTAACTTGGCAGACGTGGGTGATACCTGTCGCTTATTTGTTTATCACTCTGGTGCTCGCAGCGTTTACTAACTTAGATCAAGATAAACCAGTGCCAGAGAGGGTCACGGGATGAAGAATATAGCTCAAATAATCGGTCTGCTCGTGCTCCTGTGCGCTAACAATAGTTTCGCTGCGGCAGGTGCTGGGCCCATATTCCACATGAATGTGGATACGGGCAACCAGAAATCACTCCAGCGCGGTGCTAAAACATTCGTCAATTATTGCTTGTCCTGTCACGAGGCTTCATACAGCCGCTACAATCGTGTGGCAGCGGATCTTGGCATCAGTGAAGCGAACATGCGTGACAACATGATTTTCACTGACAAGAAAATCGGCGAGACAATGACGGTGGCCATGACCGCCGAACAGGGTAAGGAATGGTTCGGTGTCACACCACCTGATCTTAGTGTCAAGGCGCGTTCCAGAGGAGCAGACTGGATATATAGTTTCCTCAAATCATTCTATCTCGATGAAAAGGCTGCACGCGGTATCAATAACAAAATGCTGGCAGGCACTTCAATGCCACATGTGCTGTGGGAACTGCAGGGTTTTCAAAAACTCAAGGGCGACGATCAGCATGCCGACGAGAGCCATGCAGATGACGGCCATGGCGGTGGTGATCATTCCCCGTTTGTTCTCGCAGTTGACGGTCAACTCAGCGCAGCAGAGTACGATCGTACCATTACAGATCTGGTCAATTTCCTGGTCTATTTGTCTGAGCCCGCTCAACTACAGCGCAAGTCTGTGGGCATAGGGGTATTATTTTTCTTGTTCACACTTGGTGTATTTGCCTATTTCTTGAAAAAAGAGTACTGGAAAGACATCCACTAGACGTATAATCAAACACTCCGAGGCGATCAACAGATCCCTCGGGGTGTCATAATAATTAAAAAAATTGAGAATTCTATGGCGTTAATCGCTAACCGACGTTCGGTTATGACCTTGTTTTCAGATCCAAGCTGTGTGCAAAGTCACCGCACAAGAATTGTTCTCTCTGAAAAAGATATCACCGCAGATGTTGTTCATATTGATCACAACAATAAGCCCGAAGACCTGTCTGAGTTAAATCCATATAACTCTGTGCCTACCCTAGTGGATAGGGATTTAGTGCTATACGATGCGCGCGTGATTATGGAGTACTTTGACGAACGTTTTCCCCATCCACCGCTCATGCCTGTCGATCCCGTGTCGCGTTCTAAGTCACGTTTAGCCTTGCTGCATATCGAAAATGACTGGTACCGCCCGATGGAAACAATCATCAATGGTAACGAGCAAGAGAGTCAACAGGCCCGTATCCAACTGGAAGAGAGTCTCATCAGCAGTATTGAAGTATTCGGGATCAAACCTTACTTTCTGAGTGATGAATTCAGTTTGGTTGATTGTTCTATCGCGCCCTTACTGTGGCGTTTGCCAAGTCTTGGTATTAAGTTATCCGCCCAAGCTAAGCCCATTATCGAGTACAGTAAATTAGTATTTGATCGACCCTCTTTTCGCAGCAGTCTGACCGAACAAGAACTGGAAATGTTCCCTGCCTAGGGCTGTCATCGGCTAGCTCATAATGACCTCGACTCGCCCTTATCTGGTTCGTGCTATCTATGACTGGATAATCGATAACGCGATGACCCCCCATATATTGGTCGCGACCACTGATCCAGCGGTTGCTGTTCCTGAGCAATACATACAGGATGACAAGATTGTCCTCAATATCAGCCCTAACGCCGCTCAAAACCTGACCCTGAATGACACGACGGTTGAGTTTCAGGCGCGTTTTGATGGTCAGCCCATGCAAGTTTACGTGCCGATGCACAATGTCATGGCTATTTATACTAAAGAGAACGGTCAGGGCATGATGTTCAATGAGGAAACAGAACACTCGCCTGACCCTGACCAACCTAGCGAGATTAAGACGCGCCTCAAAGTAGTCAAATAACGGCTACGCATTTCAATTTGGGTTTCATTTATGGTTATAATTGGCCGCGCTTGTCAGCGTGGTGGATGCCATACGCTAACCTCAAGAGAACAAACATCAATGTCGATATTCGAACGCTATCTTACCGTCTGGGTTGCTTTGAGTATGGGAGTGGGGACTTTACTGGGCTACCTCTATCCCGGCTTATTTGTCCATTTATCCAGCATGGAGTTCGCCCAAGTTAATCTGCCTGTGGCGCTACTCATCTGGTTAATGATTATTCCAATGCTGGCAAAGATTAACTTTGCCGCGCTGCACGAGGTCAAACAGCACAGTCGGGGTATCGCGGTCACTTTGTTTGTGAACTGGGCGGTCAAACCGTTTTCCATGGCTGCACTGGCATGGTTATTTATCGGCTATTGGTTACGGCCCTATTTGCCCAGTGAAGAAATCCACTCGTATATCGCAGGATTAATTATTCTTGCTGCCGCACCTTGCACAGCGATGGTGTTTGTCTGGAGTCAACTGACCAATGGCGAACCCCATTTTACGCTCAGCCAAGTAGCCCTTAACGATACCATCATGTTGTTTGCATTTGCGCCTATCGTCGGTTTATTACTGGGTATATCCTCTATTATCATTCCCTGGAACACATTGTTGTTGTCAGTGGTTTTATACATAGTCATACCCGTGCTTATCGCACAATTGATCAGACGTATGTTGATTACTGCCGGTGGTGAGGCTAAGTTGTTAACCACCTTGGACAAACTGGCGCCATGGTCAATTTCGGCTCTGCTGTTGATGATAGTGTTATTATTTGGTTTTCAAGGCCTGCAAATTATCCAGCAACCGATGGTGATCGCAATATTAGCTATTCCAATCACCATTCAAGTCTACTTTAACTCCGGTCTGGCTTATTTTCTGAGTCGCAAGTTCGGTGTTGCACATTGCGTTGCTGGCCCCTCTGCCTTGATCGGTGCAAGTAATTTTTTCGAGCTGGCCGTGGCGACCGCGATTGGTATATTTGGAATCAACTCAGGCGCTGCCCTAGCAACTGTGGTTGGCGTACTGATTGAAGTACCGGTGATGCTCAGCGTGGTCAGGATTGTCAATCAATCCAAGTCTTGGTACGAGCGCGGAATTGAGTCGAGCAGCTAGCCGAGGCGGCGGCTGTTAACATATCGATCAGCGCTACTGATGGTGTTAAGTGCAAGGATACTGCTCAGCATAAAGAAGATATTACCCAACAGACTGTTCACCAGAAATGGCAGTCCAGCAATGTAGGCCATGCCCAAGCCTGCCAGCGTTGGCGGATACATATCGTGACTTAACCAGGCGCCGAAGTTGGTGGTCAGAAAAAAGACCGCGGTCGCCCAAATAACGCTTACAGTCACCGCGCGGACAGTCAGTTTCGTTAACAGCCAGCGACAACTGATAGTGATCATGACGAACGCGCTATACACAAAAATCATACTGCTATGCAGCCCCAAGACTAAATCACTCAATAACATAGCCGTTAAGGGAATCACCAGCGCGATGCGTAACTGGCGCAATAAACAGCCAGCTAAAATAGCCATTGTTGCCAAGGGTGTAAAATTAGGTGGGTGCGGGATCAAGCGACTGACTGCCAATAACAGAATCAGCGCAACTATCCAGCGTATGTCTATTTGTTTTATTTTGTTCATCGCTATGCGTTTATGTTTTTGGCCATAACCAGGCCGCACCTCGGACACCACTGGAATCACCAAATTGCGGTGGTATCAGTCTAGTGCTCACCCTATCTGAAAATATATAGGCTGACCACAGTTGCGCTACATTTTCATACAGTCGTTGGATGTTTGACAGACCACCCCCAAGAACAACCACATCAGGATCCAAGATGTTAATCACCAGTGCCAGGCTCTTGGCCAAACGTCGCTCATAATCATGCAGTACAGATTCAGCTTGAGCATCGCCTTGTTCTGCCAGTTCAACAATTTGATAGCATGATTTGCTTTGTTGGCTTAAGACTCGATAGTGGTATTCCAGTGCCGGACCGGATACGAAGGTTTCTATGCAGGCTTGTCGCCCGCACCAACACTCTGAGGCTAGCTCCTGCGGAGAGGCCAGCGGTAACGGGTTATGCCCCCATTCTCCCGCAATGGCGTGTGCACCCTGCAGAATCTTTTTATCAATCACTATACCGGTACCGCACCCTGTACCCAGAATCACACCCAGCACCACCTGATAGTTGCTGGCAGCACCGTCGGTTGCTTCTGATAAAGCAAAGCAATTTGCATCGTTGCTCAGGCGGACCTCACGTTCCAGTAGTTGGCTGATATCTTGCAGAAAGGGCTGATCATTGAGGCAGGTTGAGTTGCAATTGCGTAACCGGCCTGTGGCAGGGGACAGGGCGCCTGGGGTGCCTATACCGACTGTGCCGCGAATGCCGCATTGGGCTTCAGTCTCTAAGACTAACTGTTGAATCGCGCGCAAGCTGGCATGGTAATCATCTTTTGGCGTGGCTATACGTGCCTGATACAGCACCTGATCCTGTTCGTCTAAGGCTAATACTTCAGTTTTAGTGCCGCCCAGATCAATGCCAATACGCATGCTCAATTAATCGGGTTGAGGTAAAACTAAATGCTTATTCCAGAGCGTTGGTTGATGGCCGCGTTCGCTCTCCAAAACGCGTGCGAGGACAAATAAAAGATCGGATAAGCGGTTAATGTATTTGAGTAATTCCTCGCGTACATCATGGTCCCGTGACCAATGGACTAAATGACGTTCTGTGCGGCGGCACACTGTGCGCGCGATATGACATTGAGCCACACAGATATCGCCCCCAGAGATAATAAAATCCTCTAGCGCGGGTAAGCCAGCGTTGAAGTGATCAATCCAGGTCTCTAGCCAGATGATTTCAGCGGCATGGGTAAGATCACATTCTGGTGCACTTAACTCGCCACCAATATTGAACAAATGGTGCTGAATCACGATTAATAAGGACTCAATTTGTGCATTAGTATTATGCGCACGCAGACTGCCAAGATGAGAATTAAGCTCATCCAGATCGCCCTGAGCATGAATCAGCAGGCAATCTTTGCCGACCCGCTCACCACTGGCTGTGCCGGTTGAGCCATCATCACCCGTGCGGGTATATATCTTGGTTAGGCGTTTACCCATGGTTAGATCCGAATCGTTGATAACGCTGATCAGGTATGTCACTGAGCATATTAAACATCACCTCTAAACTGTCTATGAGTCGTGGCGAAGGGCGACTGAAATAAGCATTACCATCGACCACATAGGTGCATTCTGATTGCACGCAACTTAAGTCTCTCCAGCCCGGCAAACCCATCAAGGAGGTTAAATCTGCTTGCGTTTGCCCAATGTCAAAACCACAACACGATACTACAAGAATATCAGGGTCTGTGGCTACAACATCGGACCATGAAACACGCTTAGCGGGCTGCCCAGTCTCACCCAAACAATCGAACCCACCGGCTAAGGCAATGATTTCAGGAATCCAGTGGCCAGAACCAAATAGTGGATCAAGCCATTCAAGAAATACTACTCGTAGCCGGCCTGAGTGTTGTACACGCGTGCTGGCAAGCACTGAAATCTCATCCACACGCTGTCGCATTTGGGTGATTTTTTGTGTGGCTAGGGTGGCACAGCCACAGGTTTCTCCCACGTGTTGCACAGTCGCATACATATCGTTCAGACAGAGAGGTTCTAGATTGATGATAGTTGGCGTGGGGCAGAGTGTGGCTGCCAGTTGAATGACTGCGCTGTGGTCGACTGCACAGACATTACACAGCGATTGGGTGACCAACAAATCAGGGTGGAGGGTTGCTATTAGTTGGGCGTCAAGCGAGTAAAGTGCGTTGGAATGTTGCAAAGCACTGTGTACTTGCGCATCAATGGCGCGACTTGTAGCATTTTTATCAATACTCGAGTGCGTGACTACCGGCAAGTAATCAAGTCCCACGGGGTAATCACATTCGTGAGTGGTCCCTACTAAATCATCCTGCAAATCTAACAAGCAGATGATTTCTGTGGCACTAGGTAGCAACGAAATAATACGCATACTATTCAAGGCAACTGTTCAATATGCAGTGTCCTCATGCTAGTCATTGAGTTATTCACTGGATTTTCATAGTGGTTGCTTGATGTTTATTGTCTGATATTTATTTGAGGGCGTATTTGGTCGTCCAAAGGTGGTGTGTTTAACACCACCAATGCATAGATCCCAAACAAAAAATAACTATAGATAACATCTGCATACAGGCTAACCTTCAGATACGGGAGGCCTTGGAGATAACACTCGACTAGACCATTCAATGTCATAGGATAGTTGAGACCTGATAGCCACATCCCAAAATTAGAGATCAAATAAAAAATAATGGCCGCTAGCACCGCGCTGACAGTGAGGCGCAAAAAACCTTTTTTACGACTTAATGTGACACCACCTAATAGTGCGCACAGTATAAATCCCGCATACACAAACAACATCACAGTGAGATTATAAAACCCAGCAATAGCATCAGTAATGAGTAGTGCAAAACAGGGCACTAGCCAAGCGACCCTAGTGGCTAAGGTTGCCCCTGCAAACAAACTCAGCGCCCCTACCGAAGTGAAGTTATAGGCATGCGGCAATAGACGCGACACTATGGTGAAGATGATCAAGCTGTAGGTGAGCTTAATCAGAAATTCAGGAGAGAACTTTTTTATCGCGCTCATGGTTACTACCTCTGTTGGTTGAAATTGATCCCAACAAATCCTTGGCGTCCCTGTGTTTGATAGCCTATTACGTCCTCGTAGGACGCATCAAGTAAATTTTCGATGCGTCCTTCAATACTGATGTGCTGATTGATTTTATAGCTGGCGGCTAGGCTCACCAAGGTATAGTCATCGAGCTCACGACGCACACTCGGACTGACGCCAAAATCGGTATCAATTTGTTCGCCGACATAATTCACTTTCAAGTTAAGATACGATTTATGCGCAATCAATTCGAGGTCAGCGATGACATTAGCCGTATTTATGGGTACACGCAGTTCACGGTTGGCGTCAGTGCCGGGTTGTTTAGAATCCACATGAGTGAAATTCGCAACGATCTGAAGTCGTTCTAAAGGGTTCGCTGTAAGTGCCAGCTCGAGGCCTTTACGATGACTGTCACCATCTAGATTGACGGCCGTGTACACACCAGATTGAGCAGTGCTGGCAAAGCCATTAATTTCATTTTTGAGCTTTTCTCTGAAATAGATGGCAGACACATTCAGCTTGGGAGTGACCTCATGGTTAACACCAAACTCCCAACTTTGTGAGGTTTCTGGTTCTAGATCAGGATTACCAATAAATTGATCGTTAGCAGAAAAGAAACCAAAACGTTCCGTAAAAGTTGGATTTTTCACCCCAGTGCCTTGAGCTACATGTAAGCGCGTTTTAAATTCGTTGGGCGTATATAAAGCTGTCACACGGTGTGTGTTACTGTCATCAAAGTCATCGTTATTATCTCTCCGCAGTGAGGCACTCAGATATAAATTTTTATGCAAGCCCAGACGATATTCGGCAATGTAACTGTTAGTCTGTACTTCTTGATCATGGTTGGGATCACCATAGGTAAAATCAGTACCACGTTGCTTGAAGTCATCATATTCACGTTCATGGGCTACAGTGAGCGCATGCTCGGTGGAGTCGGTGGCGAAAAAAACACTGGCTTGATAGTCCATTTTCATCTTTTCACCTAAGGTACCTTCTATATGAGTGCCATTTTCATAGACCTTGTTGTTGGTATCGGTGATAGCAAAACCAAGTTGCTGATTTAATCGGCCTGAGAAAGAATCTAAACTGGCTGACATTCTCGCATAGTTTTGGATCACTTCATTTTTTCTATCAGCATCCACTAAATACTGTGAATAATCAGGATTGGTGGCAAAATCGTCAGTATCATTTGAAATATCATAGTGTTTGGCAATTAACTTCATAGAAAAAATATCACTAGGCTCAAAATCATATCTCACACTCAGCGACTGATTGTTATAGCCGTCACGTTCAGCGCCTTGGTCAGAAATGTTAGTCCCATCAGTGTCATAATAACTGCCATATACAGACACGGCATGCTGTTGATTGGCAGCTCTGATCCCGGTGCAATTTTGCCGTGTTCCATAACTACCTCCACTGGCACTGCTGTCAATACTTACCGGCCCCAGCCCGCGTTTTGACTCAACGCTGACCACGCCTGACAAAGCATCACTGCCCCATAGCGAACTCTGTGGTCCGCGAAGTATCTCAATACGCTCTATTCCGCAGCTAGTGAGATGAGCAAAATCAAATTCAGAACCACGTGCAATGTCATTTGCTTCTATGCCATCAATCATCACTAGAGTGTGGTTGGCTTCAGCACCGCGGATGCGTAGTTGGGTGAGTTTGCCGGGGCCACCGTTGTGACTTAAACCTAAAGCCGGGGTATTGAGCAGCGCATCACTGACAAAATCAACGTGTTGCTGAGCGATGTCTTGCGCATCGATGATATCGATAGCGCCAGCAATCTGCTGGCTGGGTAGGGGCGTACGACTGGCACTCACGGTCAGCTCTGGCAAGCTGTCTGCGGCGGCTGTCAAACACAACTGACTGGTAAGAAGGGATAGTATTTTTAACTGATTTTTCATTAACGTCTCCTTGTGCAAGGCAAACGCTATGAGCAATAGATTACTGAAACACGCACAGCATTTCACCTGACAGGTATGGCTGTGTGATGTTTGAGTAGCCCCGATCGCCCACCGCGAATTGCTACGCAATAGCAGGCCGGTCTCCGGACTCTCAAGGGGTTTATGCTGCAAACCTATAGACGCCTTCCCGCATCTCGTTATGCAGTGGCTGCTTGTCTATATATACTCGATTACCGTTGCGGGGGCAGTTCTGGTGTTGCACCAGATTCCCAGTTTCACCCACCTGCACTGAGGTGGACACCTGTATCGCTGAGTTTCAAATTGTTAGGTAATTAATTAAGCGTAATCGTATCGTTGGTTATTGGTGATTTATCTAGTATACACAACTAGGCCTGATTGAGTTGCTCGAATGCTTGTAATATCTGTTGACTATGTTGTCCGGCTTTAACTTGCCTAAACACAACACGAATAACGCCCTCAGGATCAATTAAAAAGCTGTGGCGCTTGGCTAGCTGCAGCGGTCCCAGTGAGAATAACGCCTGATAGGCGCGCGCGACGCGTCCATCTTGATCGGCTAACAGTGGAAATGGCAGCTGATATTTGGCCGCGAAATTCGCATGCTGTTGCGAGCTGTCTAAGCTAATGCCCAAGACTGTGATGTTGCGATTTTTTAGAGCACTGAAATCATCACGTAAATTACATGCTTGTTTGGTGCAACCCGGAGTGTCATCTTTGGGGTAAAAATAGAGCATAATCCAGCTCCCCAGATAATCTTTGCGGCAATGTCTATGACCCTGTTGATCAACTAAACTGAAATCGGGTGCGGGCTGATTTAATAACGGGTCGGTGCTGATGCTCACTCGGCGGTATACTCCTGTTCGGTGAGGTACCAATGCAACTTGCTATGCAGAGTCACAACACTGCCTACGATGATTAAGGTCGGGCCGTGCACATCATGACACTCCACCAGTTGAGCTAGATTAGAAAGGTTACCGATCAGCACCCGTTGATCAGGGCGTGTACCCTTACTCACCAGCGCTGCCTCAGTAGTGGTTGGCATGCCGTGGGCAATTAATTTTTGGCATATAATATCCAGTCCCACCAGACCCATGTAGAACACTAGCGTTTGATTAGCATGTGCCAACATATCCCAGTTTAAATTAACCGTACCGTCACGCAAGTGGCCGGTGACAAAAATACAGGCCTGTGCATGGTCCCGATGAGTCAGGGGTATGCCGGCGTAGGAGGCACACCCGGCGGCGGCCGTTATGCCCGGGACAACTTGAAAATGGACGCCTTGTTCCATCAGCGTTTCAATTTCTTCACCACCTCGGCCAAAAATAAAAGGATCACCGCCTTTTAAACGCAACACACGTTTACCCTGTTGGGCAAGACGTACCAGTAAGTGATTGATCGACTCTTGCGGAATGGCATGATTGGCACGTTGCTTGCCAGCATAAATCATTTCAGCATCTTGGCGTACCAAATTCATAATCTGATCTGACACCAGGCGGTCAAATACCACAGCATCGGCTTGCTGCATCAAGCGTAAGGCTCTGAAGGTCAACAGGTCGGGGTCACCGGGACCAGCACCCACCAGATAGACTTCGCCCTGGCCGGCGCCAGACACATCTTGGTGTCGAAGTTTTTCCTGCAAGGCATGCTCAGCAGACGCCAATTGTCCGGCAAACACCATCTCAGCAATCGGACCCTGCATGACTTCCTCCCAGAAACGTCGCCGGGTGGTGTCATCCTCGATGGCCGCACTGGTCTGTTTACGATAACGCTCAACTAAGTTTGCCAGTTGGCCGTAGGCTGTTGGTGTAGCACGCTCCAGATTACTCTTCAGTTGACGAGCCAGCACCGGCGAGGCGCCGCCGGTAGTGATTGCAATCTGAATAGGATCACGATCAATGACTGCAGGTAATACGGCATCACCTAAGCTAAAGTCACTGGCCACATTGACAAAGATATTGTTACTCTGTGCCAGATCACTAATGTGCTGATTAAGTTTTTCAAGGTGAGTCGCTGCGATTACCAGACGTTGGTGATCAATGTCCGAGTCTTGGAATGCTCTGCGCTTGATGCTGACGGGGTAGGCCGCACATAACTGTTCTGCTTGTGCGCATAGTTCTGGGCTCACCAGCGTGATCTGAGCCTCGGCTTGGCATAGCATCTTGAGTTTGCGCGCGGCAATTTTACCCCCGCCGACCAGCAAACAGGGTTTATCTTTAATATCAACAAAAAGTGGGAACAGGCTCATGATTAAGTGATTGCAGAGAGTTGCTCTAAGATAGGGTCTGTAAGATGTTTGATCCGTTTTCTCATGACTGAGCCTATTGAGTCAGTTACGCCGAATATCGGGTCGAGTAATGTTTCACTAAGCATAGCAAGATACAGTATGGCATAAATATAAGCATAGGCTGGTGGCCATTGCCGAATGATACTGCTGAATCGTTCAGCCTGTATGGTTTTCTCCACACATTCTATGAGTTCCTCAATACTGCGCCAGTGTCTGGGCAGTGCAAGCTCGCTATTGAACGTGTCGCCTATGCTGTTAAATAACTCTACAGCTACATCTTGATCATTTGGCTTGCGCAATACAATACCTATTATTTCCAGCAGAGTTTGCCCTGCAGAGCTAAACATCGTGTGTAAAATCTGCAGGCAAGGATCATCCTGTTGAGCAAGTAATTGTTGACATAATTCATACTCTGGATGGCACGGTTGTTCTGCGGGTAAGGCCTGTGTCCCCTGGCGGATGAAGCCCAGATAAAATGCATTGCGTCGTTTTGCCCGCTGCCAAATGTCAGCTCGGGTCTTCGTACTGATGAGTTCAGCCTGAAGAATCAGTTGCACGCTGCTCATCATGGCACGCGATGATTCTTCAAATGGCAGGAACTCAACCAAGAAGTGAGCGAGCTCTGTGCCCATCGAACCCTCAACAACCTGCTGGCTGCGCAGCAGACAGCGTGCATTTTCCGATGTTGGACTGCACCACCAAGCGCGTCGGGCAATTTCATTACTGACATCAGTGGCATGCACCACCGCGACAATTGCTTCGGGCTCACCTAGTAATAATAACTTTTCCAGGCTGGCACTACTGGCCGCACCGATACCTTGGCCCATACGCGTCCAGCGTTTAAGGAATACTGGATAGCCGCCGGGTGATCCTAGCACTTGAGTAGACAACCACTGGCGTACCAGTTTGATGTATTTTTCGTCTTTGCAGGTGGCATGCAGTTGGATTTGAATATCACCCTTGGCGGATAACGCATGCAGCAGCATGCGTGATTCATCGATACGAATAGCCTGCACTGCTTGGGCCAGCAACACATTCAGGCGCAGTTGATCGGGTTGACTTAATTCCATGTCAATTGAGTTGGATGCGTTGACCAAAAGGTGGTTGTGCCCGGCCTTTCACTAGCCAAATGACGGCATGGTCTGGGGTAGTTTCAGGGTATGCGCCGACACAATCACTAAAATAAACCACTAACTGAGGTGGTTGATCTTGCTGCGCAACCCATTCAAACACCGGGCGAAAATCGGTACCGCCGCCACCAGTGAAGGTACGGGGTAATTTGAACTCGTCCCAAGACTCAAAAATCCACGGTGAGCCGGTCGCCAGTTGCGCGTCACAGACGAGCAAGCTTATGCGTGCCCTGAGTTGCGCTTTGATGGCATTAATCTCGGACATGAACTCGTCTATTTCTTGATCATCAATAGAACCACTCACATCAATAGCCACTACGATATCGGTCTGGGCACTGCGTAGACTGGGAAATATGGCTGGATCGCCACGTCGAGAGGAGGGGCGTGCATAGTTATAATCGTCACGTGCTGTGGCCACCATATGCTGGGCTAATAGTGCGCGCCAGGGTAACTTGGGTTGCAACATGAACTCGACCATGCGCGCCATAGATTCACTTAATTTGCCTGCTTGTTGGGCTTGCTGTGCGGCTCCTGCCAGACGTTGTTGCCATTGCACACTAAGATTATCCTGTTCTTGCTGGGACAGTGTCGCGGGCTCAGGGCTGCCGCTAGGATCAGCTGATTGACTACTACTGCCTGATCCATTTTCGGGTGTTGGCTGCGCCGCAGGATTTGGCTCGTTATGCGCGTCACTATTTGAGTCAGCATCTGAATTTGAGTCAGCATCTGAGTCGCTCGGATCGCTGGTCTCATCATTGCCTTGATCCTCATGGTTGCCGCTATCTGCGTCACCGTCCTCTTTATCATCCAGACAGCGATAGATCTCTTCGGCACTCATGCCAGAGAAGCTATCTTCAATCAGTACTCCAGGTGGTGGTGTGAATCCCTCTGCTACAAGCAATGGATTGACCGCATAGTCACAGGCCAGATCCCAGCGATGTTTTAATCGGTGTTGGCGGCGTGCAAAGTGGGAAAGAGCGCAATGCAGCGCTTGTTTGGCAAGCACAAATTGAGTTTCAGCTGGCTTGAGTTGATCAATATACGCGTAGTTATAGTAAATTTTCTTAGCGTCAGTGGCCGTTGTCATACACCAGGCAGGATCACCCATTTGCAGTGGCATGCGTAATACCAGCGCGCCGAGGAAAGGCTGATCGAGAATCAAGCGCGTGCGTGCAGCTGCCAGTTTAGTATGTACTTTATCGTTATCCAATGGTGGCTATGCGTCGTATAGCATCAGGTCGGCAACACTCTCAGCCCAATCTGAAAATTCAGCCAGGGCAAATATTTTTTCGCCAATTGCTCGATGCATATCAGAAATCATCATGACGCCCATTTCACGTTGTGGGAACTTGTTGGCGTAATTCAAAATATTGCCATGATAGCGTTGTTCGTCATCCTTATTTTGTACCCGGATGGCTTGCCCCACGAGTGCTGAGGCAACGGCGTATTGGAGATCAATTTCATCCGGTACTGGCACTTCCTTGCCCGCAACAATATCCTCAATGTTTGGCATCTGATCCAGGTTGGCTATGAAAGCGTTTAACTCCACCCCGGCAGCGGGACCGACACAGGCTTGCAGTGTTTCTAGCAGTACATCGTTATGCTGAACGAATTTACTGAGTGCGCGGTGGGTATATTCCCATGAACGTGGAGTGGGGAAGGCCATCGGGTTTTGCGCCGCATCAAACTCAAAAATTAAATCTGGGCGGAAGCGCAAGAAGGCAATGATGCGATCATCAATCTGGTTGGCATAGGCCCACGCGACCCAGTCATCTAAATTGACATCAACAGCATAATGCGAAAAGCGATTGGCTAGAGGGGCAGGCATCGTGTAGGTGACGCCTCGGTCGCCTTGGCGGTTACCTGCGGCTAAAATCGCCCAACCTGGAGGGATTGTGTATTGGCCTAGGCGGCGATCCAGAATCAGTTGGTATGCTGCCGCCGAAACACTAGGTGCGGCCGAGGTGATTTCATCCAGAAATAAAATTCCATGCTCGCCGTGACGTTGCCTGTCTGGCAACATGGCCGGTATCGCCCATTCCACCTGGCTGTCATTACGAAATGGAATGCCGCGCAAGTCACTGGGTTCCATCTGTGACAGGCGGATGTCTATCATGGGGACCTGATTGCGCTCGGCAACTTGTGCGACGATTTGCGATTTGCCAACACCTGGTGCCCCCCACAGCATGACGGGCGTGTGTTGGCCCTCGACAGCGCTATGAAATTCCTTATCAAGCACGGTCTGTAAGTGTGCAGGTCTCATACGGTTAACTTTTAAGTTTTATGGCTGGATTAATCGTGTGGCGCTATGCCTAGTGTTGCCAGCAAAGCATTCTCAGAAGCCGGCTTTTTGGTACCATTCATTTGCTTTAGCTTCATCCTTTTCAATCAGTGTGCCCTGCTCATACATCATCGCAAGGGTTGTTTGTGAACCCGCTAATCCCTGTTCGGCTGCTTGGGTGAACCAGTGCACGGCAAGCTCGCCATTTTGCTCGACACAATCACCTTCCATATACATGAAACCCAGTCCGTGTTGAGCAATGGCATAGCCTTGCTCCGCCGAGGCACTCATCCACTGCAGTGCAGCTGCCGGATTTGCGGCCACCCCTAGACCATTTTGATACATTATGGCACAGCGATGTTGTGCATCTGCATTGCCCTTGATTGCAAGTGGTGAGAGTAATTGAATGGCACGTGAAAAGTGCTTGGATTCGAATGCCTGCAGACCACTGGCAAAATCAATTTCATCAGCTTCGTCCATTTCTTGATGCTCCAAAGTATTATTTGCGGAGAATATTTTAATGCAAACCAGCAGCAGTCCGAATACCTCTGATGAGGGCGTACAGGTAAGTCCTCGCAGGATCTGCGCGTGGCCATGCATAGACCCACTCGAGACGCGCATGCAGCGCTAACAAAGACATAAAAAACAGATACTTAATCGCCCCTCTATAGAGATATTACGATGCTAAGGGACATTTTGTATGCTTCCGCTCCACTCTCTAGCAATGACATTCAATGGATACGCATTACAGCCAACAGGAAATTGACGCTTTTGTCCGTGACGCCATAGGACGCGTCGCCACCGGCCCAGAATACAGTAAGGACTTGTCCTTCGATGAAGCACGTCGACTCATGCAGCATATTCTGGAAGACGTCACCGATCCTGTGCAAGCGGGCATCTATTTGATTGCTTTGCGGATGAAGCGTGAGACCGAGGACGAAAATGGCGGTAGCCTAC
>DDIE01000034.1:22827-61572 GCA_002338385.1 Proteobacteria bacterium UBA1858 | reverse complement strand
AAGCCGTGCTCGATGCGACCGATCGTGTTACGGCTGAGGTTGACCGAGTAGTTGATATTGCTGAGCCCTATGATGGATATTTGCGTGGCGCCCCAGTAATGGCATTCCTGCCTGCCTTGCTGGCTGCCTGTGGGTTACCTGCTTGCAGTCATGGACTGGACGAAGTGGGACCTAAATTTGGAGTCACACAACGCAAAGTATTAAAGGCTGCAGGCATCGACGTAGACCTCAGCCCACAGCAGGCTGCGGCAAGAATCAGTCAGGCAGATATTGCCTGGGCGTATCTTGATCAGGCCAGTTTTTGCAAGCCATTACATGACTTGGTACCACTCAGAAAGCGCATGATTAAGCGCCCGGTATTGACTACCGTTGAAGTACTAGCAAAACCAGTGTGCGGACGTGTCTCTACGCATTTAGTTACCGGTTATGTGCATAAGCCTTATCCTCCGGTCTACGAGAAGTTAGCAAAGTTGGCGGGATTTGATTCCGCAGCGATCATTCGAGGGGTTGAAGGCGGAATTACTCCGGCTCTGAATAAACCTGCCAAGTATTTTGAATATCATGGTCTCGAGGGCGCTTTACACGAGATCGACACCGCACCTGAGCAACTGGCGATCACGCAGCAGCAGCGCTGCGAGCCAATTCCTGCGGATTGTATGAGGTCAGATCAATCCTCACAAGCCAGTGTCGATGTGGAGGCACTAGCAATCGCCAGCGCGCAAGCGGGTCTGGCAGCATTGGATGGAAAAGAAGGCGCTGCCAGAGATTGTTTATTATACTCTGCGGCGATAGTCCTGCAGCACATGGGCAAAGCGGAATCACTTTCAGAAGGAGCTCAGCTGGCCGCTGCAGCCATTGCTACTGGCAAGGCAAAACAATGTTTTCACAATTAATAGACAGATAATAGGAGGTTTAAAAATGGATCAACAATATCGCGACACAATCACAGACATGGAAACTATGGGAGTCGATCCAGAATATGTATTAGGCTGGCAAGGCGGTTATCTGGGTCATCCTGAGCGCGAAGAACAGCGCCTGACTGATGCTTACTCAGAAGGGTATGAAGATGGCCAAGAAAAGTCGACTGAAAAGATGTCGAACTGGCTGAAGTAAGCGGCTGATCTATTATTATGTTAAGTAAAATAACCGCACATGCGGTTATTTTACTAAAACGTTCTGTTATCCAAGCTGTACTATCGGCGTCGACCTGTCTTGGGTGCTTCAAAATTAACGCGCAAGGGTTGTCCATTAAAATCTTTGCCATTCAGTCCAGCAATTGCTGCACGAGCCTCATGGCCTTCCATTTCAATAAATCCAAAGCCTTTGCATTTACCTGAGAATACATCGGTGACCAGCTGCGATGAACGCACGCGACCAAATTCTGAGAACAATGTCTCCAGCTCTTGGAGATTGGTACTGGTTGGCAAGTTGCCAATAAATAATTTTTTCATGTTCTGCTCCAGCAGGGTGGGGGCTAATGAGCCTGAAATAAAGAACCCCGCGTGAATGCGGGGTTCGGGAAAAACTCCAGAGTCCTATCAGACTCTGGTAAGGGTGTTAAGCCGCGGCAACGCTGGTTGCTTGTGGACCCTTGGGGCCGTCTTCTACTTCAAATGTTACTGGTTGGCCTTCTTTAAGTGTTTTAAATCCATCACCTTGAATTGCACTGTAATGAACAAAAACATCAGCACCACCATTGTCCTGAGATATAAAACCGAATCCTTTAGATTCGTTGAACCATTTCACACTACCTGTAGCCATAATATATTTACCTTAATATAGTTTATAAAAAAAATTGTTGCATACAGTAAATGAATCAGGTTTATCGAGGAGGTAACACGTAGGGAACAACATCATTGCCTTTCATAAAAATCTGTAGCAGGTCGAATCATAAGACAAGCGCATGCAATTTTCTACAACTACCAGCGCTGATTAGGCTTACTTTTTGGAATTAAGTGCCCAAATTCGCTTAAATTCACGAAAGTTTCACAAAAAATTAATAGCAAGCAGGAAAATTTATTTATTTTGCTGATTTTGTGCGCTGCTGAAATCAAGGTAGTCATCGTAGCTTAAGGGATACATTTGCAGTGCTGTGCCCATGTTGAGCGTCCAGATCAGTCCTGTTGTGCGATCAATTTTTTCGATCAACCAATTCTGATTGTTATCTGCGGAAAATATAATCAACGCCAGCTGATGATCGACATTCAAATACATCTCGCGATAGACTTTTTTTGCTGACGCTGCATCCTGATCAGATTCCTGCAGTTGCTCGGTCATCCGCAGTGCGTATTTGGTTCTGGCCAGTTCAGCCAATTCACCGCGTGCTGGATAAATATAATGCTGATCGATTTTCAACTCCACCGGCTCAGCATAACCATCAGGCTCATCGCTGGCAGAATATTCATACCCTGTCAGTATCAAGCGGCGTGGTGAGTTCAACACTGCAGGTGACCAGGGCCTGCATGTTGTATTCTCAGGCGGACACTTTTGATGACTGGGGATATCGTCACTGAATACAGTGTGAGCACGATCAATACGCGTTAACACACCGGGCACGGGTGGCAGGTGTTGATAATCAATTTCCCGCGCAGAACTCGCGATACAAGCTTGCCATTGATTGCTCGCAAGCGAGACTAAATTAACTATATGAAAATAATCCATATCAGACGAGACCATGAAAAAAATCTCTGTTTGCTGGGAGGACACGCCTTGTGCAATCAGCAGATAATCCTGCTCTAAAAAAAATTTGTGCAGCTGCTCGAGTGACCCTGTGGTGCAGGTGGTCTGCGTTGGTTGGCGTTGTTCAGAATATGTCGTGCATGACCAAGCCGCCAGCATGAAAAGGCTGGCGAGGCATTTAGCCATCACCCCAAGTTCCCCCATGAGGAATTTCGGGCATGCCATAGTCGGCCTGTTGCATGGAATCTCCCATGCCAAGCATCACACGTTTGATACCCTTAATGATCTTTGGTGACTCTGCATCAATGACATAATCGGGAATCCATTTATTATCCTTCGCCCCCATAGCGTGCATCACATGGTTGCCGAGAATTCTTTTGAGACTGAAACCGGGGCCCGATTCTGGCTCATAGCTGCACTCTGAATACTCATCCATGCGCGTGTTGAGTAAGGCCACGAACTGAGTGCGATATTCACCCGCACCTTCAGCATCGACTCGGTTGCTATGGACAGTAGTGGCTAGGCTGACGCCCAGGGCATTAATGAAACGTACACGTTCCTCTTCCTCCAGTTCGCCAAACGTCATCCGATCTACAAGATGAAGTGAAAAGGCCAGAAATTCACTGATTACATCCAGACGCTGTGACTGAGTATGAGTCTCAAAGCCTTCATTTTCTAAATTGAGGCAGGCCTCTGCGGTCAAAAGCCAAATATTAAAGCCGACAGCCGAGGCGATCTGTTCAGGTGTACGTGTACGGTTCTTTTGATTCCACTTGGCTTTCAGTCTCGCCATGCTGATGTCCTGTTATAATTGAGTCAGTCCAAGATCACGATTATACAGATATAATTATGCTTACCGAGTTATTGAATCAATCCGTCCAACATAACTGTAATATTGCTGACGCCAAGCACGCGGCTAATTTCACGCTCTGCACTTATTTAATGAAAATGCGTGAATTTTGTCGTTGGGACAATGGTTATGCATTGACTCATATGCTGTCCAAGGAAGAAATTGGTGAATGGGTATCCAAGCGCGAAGCGCTATGGGAGGACATCGAGCAACAGGACTATCAGACCCTAAACATCGATGATCAGCAGTATGATCCATTTCAGACTGAACAGATCAACAGCAAGCTTCTGCCATTAGGTCTGGTTTACAGTGGTGGTCTTGGCAATCATTGTGTACCGCATTTTTTCTTAGCCAAGTTGGAAGCTCAACATGACTATGCAGATCATAAAGTCATAATCAGTAGTGATGAGTATGCCCGGGATTTAACCGCGCCACCGGCGATGACTCTAGGCGATACCATCTTCATACGGAAGCAGTCTATCCGGCGCATGCTATGGGAAAAGGCGCAAGAATGGCGTTGGCATAAAATTGAAAATGCCATGAGTAAGGCATTCTCTTACTATCCATTTGATGATGATATTGATGCTGCTCTGGATGCTATGACGAGTGTCGAGCTAAACAGTATTTTATTGCATGAAAAGGGTGAGATAGAGACCGGTCACCGGCTAGGTGAGGAGTGGAAAATGCTCCTCACTGAAGTGACTGATGCGCGGGTCGAGTTGATGCTGCGAACGATAAAGGATTTATACGCAGACACTAGCGTAACACTGCCGGCGCTGATTGAATCAAACAATATTGCATCCTTACACTTTTTCGCCGGCAACATGACTGCGCTGAGAAAAGATTTATGCCCATCATTTGTCACCACCTATAAGGCTTGGTGCGAGGGTGCCAGTCTGGAATATTTCTCGGCCTGGGTGCTGCGCAGTCAACAGCACTGGCAGCAGTTGACGCAAGCGTTGTTAGCCATGCAAACGTCCGCGCCAGAGGCATTGACCAAGGCGATTGAAGGCGCACGTTTTTAATTAGTAAAAATAAGCTCATGGATAAACTAGTCACGCTGCGAGAGGTCGCCGAACATAGTTTTGTGTTTGAAAAAAAACAGGCACTGGACGCTGCATTTTGTGCGTCTGTCATTCAGCGTTTTGAGAGTAATACTCAGGATCAGTATGCCGGCAGGATCGGTCAGAGGGTGGCGCAAGACAACAGTATTAAGCGGTCAACTGATTTAGTGGTCAGTGGTAAGCCACATTGGCAGGATGTTGATCGTGCCTTGTTTAAATCGCTTGGAACGGCAATCAAAGAATTTCGGCAACAGTTCACTTATTTTAAAGGCCCTTTTAAAGACATGGGTTATGGCTTACAACGCACAGCACCGGGGGAATTTTATCATTGGCATATTGATGGTGGCAGTCATGAGTTCAGCCAGCGCCAACTGGTGGCGATATGGTACTTAAATGATGTGACTGCTGGGGGTGGTGAGACAGAGTTTTTGTATCAGAATTTAAAAATCACACCCGAGGCAGGCAAATTGATTTTATTTCCGCCTTTCTGGACCCATGAGCATCGCGGCGTCACCTTGCAGCAAGGCAACAAATATATTGCCACGACTTGGGTAGTATTTGCTTGAGCGATAGCACTCAAGCTGGCCAGCTTGAATTACTCAGTCCCCAAACTGCTGCGGAATTTGAGCACTACTACTTTTTCCGCTGGCAACAGCTACGTCAACCCCTAGCCTGCCCGCAAGGCTCTGAACGAGATGATCTGGAACATCAGGCGCAACATTGTATGGCAAGGATTAATGGTCGCATAATTGGCGTCGGGCGTATTCACCAAGATAGTGACGTCGCGGCACAAATTCGCTATGTGGCGGTTGCGTCAGACTGGCGCGCACGCGGAGTTGGACGTGCCATTTTGGATCAACTCATATGCCATGCAGAGCAATACGAAGTGCAGTACTGTTGGTGTAATGCGCGTGACGAGGCGGTTATTTTTTATCAGCGTTATGGCTTTAAGGCTAGCGCCGCTGTCCAAACCACGTTAGATATTCCCCACACACGCATGGAATATTATCTGGATTAGTTGGCGTGAGTGAAAGATGTCTGGCTGATATCGCCCTCCGTATCGATGTCGACGGCTGCGACATCAGGCATGCTTTGTAGGATGTAGGCGGCCATCAAGGTAGCCATTTTTTCGTTCTCCGTATGAACAGAACTGAGAATACGATCCGCGGCAATCTGACAGCGTTGCAACGCGCTCGGCTGTTCAACCCAGGTGCGACTCATCTGCCAGCCTGCATCCATATCCGCATCCATTTTGCGGAAGAAACTGCTCGCCTCGGTCAGCATGCTCTCTGGTACTTCTATGGAAATTGTTTTCTCATCAATGATAACTTTAAGTATCATGGCATCAGTCCTAATCCTCAAACCATAATTATATGTTGATTCACTTAAAAAACGTACTTGGCAGTAGAGATATCGAGCAGGTGCACAGCCTGCTTGCACAGGCTGATTTTGTGGATGGCAAGCTGAGTGCCGGGATGGCAGCGGCAGGACAGAAAAATAATCAAGAAGTCTCCGCGCAGCAAACTGATTTGTTAGCGCAACTGAATCAGACAGTGATGGGTAATCTAGTCAGGCACAAGCACTATCAACGCGCTGCTCTGCCACTTAAAGTGGCCAGTCCATTTTATGCCAGTTATCAAGTGGGTATGGCCTATGGCGAACATATTGATGATCCTGTCATGGGGGAGCAACCACGATATCGTTCTGATCTGGCCATAACAGTATTTCTTAACTCGCCTGAGGACTATGACGGCGGTGAACTGGAAATACAAACGCCGTTCGGACTGCAAACCATTAAATTGCCAGCAGGCGATGCAATTCTGTATCCAGCCACTACCCGTCATGCTGTTACACCGGTCACGCGAGGCGAGCGTTTAGTTGCAGTCACCTGGGTTCAAAGTTTGATTAAGGATAACGATCAACGCCATTTATTGTATGAGCTGGGTACTGCGCGCGCGCAATTGCTCCGCAAACAACCTGCCGAGGAGCACACCAAACAAGTGGACTGGGCATATGTCAATTTAGTGCGACGTTGGAGTGATTGCTAGCGCCTGATAAATCGCCCAGCATTAAAAAAGCCCAGCATGGACTGGGCTTGGAAGCTTATCTAACGCAACGTGCTGTGGTTAGGGCCGGGAGCCTTTTTCCTCGTGAGCATCATCAACAACGTCCATGGCTAACTCTGAGTATTCTTGGCGATAACCTTCTAATTCCGCACCGTCTTCAGGGGTGAAATATTCTTCTGCAGAGACACCGCGGGCACGATCTAAAGCGATAAATTTTTTCTGCATTTCCAGCATTTTTTTGATTTTGTCTTGTTTTGAACTCATCTGTTTCTCCTAAGCCGCTTCTAGAGCATATCAACTGTATTTAATATTAGATTAATGATGGCCAGCTTTCTGTATCTCTGTCGAGATGGCTATCAGCTAATGCTCAATAACCGCCTTTGCGCCGGCTTTCCGGCAAGCCACCGATACGGCCGCCTTGCTTACTGGGATCGCCAGGGAATAGATCATATAGCGTCTTAGCATTAATGCTCTTGTCTCCCCATGCTTTGGTCATCGCTTTAACCATATTGCGTGTATTAGGCTGATTACCTGCATTATTGATGAACTCATCGCGCAGATAGTTGATCACATCCCAATGCTTGTCAGTCAGTTCAACACCTTCTTCCTTGGCAATGATCTCAGCCAGGTCGATTGACCAATCTTCAATATTAATTAAAAAACCGCTGGCGGTTGTCTCTATCGATTCTCCGTTGACTTCAATGGCCATATTATTTTTCTCCCATGGATCCGAATTAAATCTTAAATTTGTGTAGCATTATTGATATTTTTCCAGGTCGTTAAAGGACCTGCTTCAGGTGCCTATTTTTCCTGTGTGTCCCCAACCGCGTCAATACCCTTATGAGGTAGAAATAGGCCACAACCATAGTGGCGCCCATCACCGATGCCCTGTTGTTGCAGACGCACCGATTCTGCCGCTTCAATACCATCTACCATCAAGCTGCGCGTACTAATCGGACCCTGTGGAAAACTAAGTGTGGTGGTTCTACCACTCATCATTTTCTGCGGACGGATCGCTTGCTCGCTGAGGGCGGCGACCATCCGCTCAAGAAAGGCAGTTTCATCCTCATCGGCTGCGCTAATTATATAGCGTGAAAACAGCGTCGTGAGCTTATATAGCGGACGAATTGTTGGTTTATTGAATTCAATGCTGGTGTCGAGTAGCTGGATAGTCTCACCCGCTAGCGTCTTGGCATCCTCAATGTGTTCCTTGGGGACACGCAGGGTAAACAGGGTGCGTTTTGAGGGATAGATCAACTCACTCGGGTCACTCGGGCGATACCAGCCATTGCCAGATTCAGCGCCGTGGATGAGGTGAATGCCCGCCAGTTCATGCTCACGAACCCAGGCGAAGCGCTGCACAATGGCTTGCGATAGGGCATGCGCATGGTCGAGCGGGATATGGGCGCATTTGATTTTGAAATTGACATCAACCACTGTGTCCGGAACCTCGAACACAGGGGTTTGCTCATTAGCATCATTCCAGAACATGTTTCAGCCTGGCCGTGAGGAAGTGAACACAGATTCCAAAATATCCTCCCATTCCTCGGGCGTATCCTTAAATGGGGGGCGCACATCCATCTGAAAGAATATTTCACCTTGTTGTGCACGCCGCTGAATAGCACTTTTCAGTTCTTCAAAGCTTTGCATGCCGTGTTCTTGAATTAGGATTTCGCTGAGTGAGAGCATCTGCTTGTAATAAGTTTGCTAGGTATCGTTATTTAACGGCTGATCGAATAATCGATCATAACTGCGCACACGATACATGAGTCGTTGCTGGTCTGGAATATTCCCATCAGTAAATGCGCTGCGTCCATGCAGTATATTGTTACAAATCAACCCTTGACCAGCCTGTAATGTATGGCGGATAACGCCTTGATCCTGCAGCAATGTCTGGATACGTTGCGCAGCATGAGCGACCAACGCATCCTGTTTCCATGCAATGCTGCGTGTTCTTGCGGTATAGCGCATCTGCAGGCGCTGACTGTGCGGATCACGATAAAATACTGGTCCTGTCTGGGCAGATCTGACCTCAATTCCAGCTTGCACATTAGCCGGTATGGTGAGTGCGTCAGCCTGCATTAATGCTGCAGTCAGCGCCGGATCCTCATCATGCAGAGCAATATAAATGAGTTCATGATTGAGGATCATATTCTCGCCACCAGTGAGTGCTGGTTGTTGACAATGCAACAAGAATGACCGGATATGTTGTTCGAATGGATTGTAATAACCATCGGTGTGCCAATTGAGTCTATGGTCAGTGTAAGGAATATAGGCGCTGGCGAGATCACCTTGCATCGGTATGTTGCGTAATTCGGTGATCGTATGGTCAGCTTCATCTTGCTCGCACCGAGTCATGCCAAAATAACGTGTCAGCTGAGGTATCGCTGCGCGGGTGTTGGATTCCGGTTCGAGCTGATAAATTGCGAAATTGGCAGTTTGGCATTGGTGAGCGAGCTGCTCGAGTTCAGCACTGTCAAGCTGGTCAGGATTTTTTAGCTTAATCGCGTTCAGCGGGGTACAATTCTGCCAGGCATTTAGGCAGTTCTCCCGCCATGTAGAGTAATCTGATTGAAAGTCGATCATAGATGGGATGTAAGTCTTCGTGGTGCTATACAGCTTGGCGAATTAAGCTAATAATAGCAATTTTAATCAGACTAAATTAGTCAGGTATAGAGTTCCAGCCTAATCATCATAAAGCATTGTTTATTCAGTGTTTTATATGCGTCGAGCACATCTGTGCTCTGGATTATATTGAGTACTATATCCCGGTTGAGATAATGTGCCTATAACACCGCCCCCCATAGGTAGGATTTTGCTGCTATCGACTCAACCCTAGACTGCAGCGTAGAATATAGCGTTGAGCAAAAGCAACGCATAACGAATAAATTAACCCACTCAAGGTGAAACACGCTTGGGGATACTTAGGACACTAGGAGAATAGAAATGGCTGACCAGCATCATGATACGCCAATGCTTGATGAGTTAGAAAATGGACCATGGCCAAGCTTTATATCAGGCATTAAACGCCTGCGTGACAAACATGAAGATCAGCGCATTAGCGGCATGGCGAATGATTTGCTGGGTCAACTTGAGCACTCCTATGAGACCCGTAAAGGGTATTGGAAGGGTGGTACAGTCAGTGTATTCGGTTACGGTTCAGGCATCATTCCACGCTTTTCTGAAGTGGGCAGTTCATTCCCTGAGTCCAAGGAATTCCACACCCTGCGAGTGCAGCCACCTGCAGGCAACTACTACACCACAGATATGCTTCGTCAGTTGGGCGATAGTTGGGAAAAATGGGGTTCTGGTCTGGTAACTTTCCATGGTCAAACTGGCAACATCATGTTCATCGGAACATCGACCGACAACACGCAACACTTCTTCGACGAAATCAACGAATACGGCTGGGACCTTGGTGGTGCTGGTCCGTGTGTGCGCACTGGCATGTCATGCGTGGGCGCAGCACGCTGTGAAATGTCCAACATCGACGAAATGAAAATTCACCGCACATTATTGAATAACTTCACTGATGATGTGCATCGCCCAGCCCTGCCATACAAATTCAAGTTCAAGGTCTCTGGCTGCGGTAATGACTGCATGAACTCAATCGAACGTTCTGACTTTGCCATTATCGGCACCTGGCGCGATGACATGAAGGTCGATCAGGAAGAGGTTAAGAAGTTTGTCGCACGCAAGGGTCGCGAGTACGTCATCGATAACGTGGTGACACGTTGTCCGACCAAGGCGCTGTCACTCAAAGATGACGACACTATGGATGTCGATAATCGTAATTGTGTGCGCTGCATGCATTGCATGAATGTGATGGTCAAGGCGCTCTCACCTGGTGACGACAAAGGCGCAACAATCCTGATTGGTGGTAAGCGTACCCTCAAGATTGGTGATTTGATGGGCACAGTAGTGGTTCCTTTCATGAAGCTCGAGTCTGAGGATGATTACGAAAAATTAACCGAGATGGCGGAAGAGACTATCGACTTCTGGGCAGAGAACGGTCTAGAGCACGAACGTTGTGGAGAGATGGTAGAGCGTATTGGTCTAGTCAACTTCCTAGAAGGTGTGGGCATAGATGTTGATCCTAATATGGTCAACGATCCTCGCCAAAGCTCTTACGTCCGTATGGATGGATGGGACGAAGAAGCTGAGAAGTGGTTCAACCGCAAAGCTGAAGAAAAAGCTGCGAGTTAATCCTTACCTTCCGCGCAAAAATTATTTTTAACTTTGTGAAAGCCTTTCCCAGCAATGGGGAGGGCTTTAAACCTGTAAAATCAGGAGATTATAATGGCACAAGAAAACAGACCCCCGATTGAATCTGGCTGTCCAGATGGCTTTCAATACATGCACCCAGTGATGCGTAAGAATTATGGTGCGTGGGATTATCATGAACATCCGCGTCCTGGCGTGCTTTTGCACGTGGCTCACAATGGCGACCAAATTTGGACGGTTCGTGCCGGCACCCAGCGTATTCTGGATGTCTACACACTGCGAACATTATGCGATATCGGTGATAAATACGCTGACGGTTACGTGCGCTTCACTATTCGTTCGAACATCGAGTACATGGTCTCTGATGAAGCCAAAGTACAACCACTGATTGATGCCCTAGAAGCAGACGGTTTTGTTGTTGGTGGCACTAAAAATTCAGTGGCTATGATTTCACACACGCAGGGCTGGTTACATTGTGATATCCCAGGGACTGATGCATCGGGTGTGGTAAAGGCAATGATGGACGAGTTAATTGATGAGTTTCGTGAAAATAACATGCCGAACCGAGTGCATATCACCACCTCTTGCTGCCAGATCAACTGTGGTGGGCAGGGTGATATTGCGATCAACGTTCAACACACCAAGCCGCCAAAAATTAATCATGATTTAGTATCAAATGTTTGTGAGCGACCATCAGTTGTGGCACGTTGCCCGGTGGCTGCGATTCGTCCAGCTCAAGTCAATGGTAAGCCTTCACTAGAAGTGGACGAGAAGAAATGTATTTGTTGTGGTGCATGTTTCCCACCCTGTCCGCCTATGCAAATCAATGATGCTGAACATTCCAAGCTAGCCATTTGGGTTGGTGGTAATCACTCCAACGCACGCGGTAAGCCAACTTTCCAAAAACTCGTAGCAGCGGGTATTCCTAACAATCCACCACGCTGGCCGGAAGCCACCGCGATCGTGAAGCGGATTTTGCGTGCCTACAAGGAAGATGCTCGAGACTGGGAGCGTATTAACGACTGGGTTGAGCGTGTTGGTTGGCCAAGATTTTTCGAGCTTACTGAGCTGCCATTTACAAAATTCCATATTGACAACTGGAGAGGCGCGCGCCGTAGCTTGAACTCTTCAACTCATATCCGTTTCTAAGCTTGAGGCAGGAATCACTGTGAAATATGGAATATTAGTTAACGAGGGGCCTTACACACATCAGGCTTCTGACTCTGCTTACAAGTTTACCAAAGCGGCTATTGATAAAGGTCACGAGGTATTTCGGGTATTTTTCTATCACGATGGTGTCAATAACGGCACCTCGCTCGCGGTCCCCCCGCAAGATGATCGTCACATCCCTGATCAATGGTCGGCACTTGCTAAAGATCATGGCGTTGATCTGGTGCTATGTGTTGCCGCGGCTCAGCGCCGAGGTATCCTGGATGAAGATGAAGCTAAACGTAACGGTAAAACCTCGCATAATGTTATCGAAGGTTTCCGCATCTCGGGTCTGGGTCAGCTGATTGAAGCTGGTATTCAGGCTGATCGCTTGGTCGTGTTTGGCGACTAGAGAGGAGAATAAGCAATGGACAATGATGACGATCAAGTAGTCAAAAAATTCATGTATATGAACCGTAAAGCACCCTACGGAACCATCTACGCGCTTGAATCTCTGGAAGTCGTATTGATTGCTGCTGCATTCGATCAAGATGTCAGTTTGGTGTTTGCCGATGACGGTGTCTACCAGCTGACTAATTCCCAAAGTACCGATGACATTGGCATGAAAAATTTCTCGCCGACATATTCAGCGCTAGGTGATTACGACATCAAGAAGATTTACATAGAAAAAGAGTCACTCGATGAGCGTGGCCTGACATTGGAGGATCTGCAGGCACTGACTTACGAGGACGAAGATGATGATTGGGCAGAAAAAGATTCCATTCATCTTGTCTCACGTGAAGAACTTGCTGAGGTTATCGATCAGCAAGATGTAGTGTTCAGTTTTTAAAGGATTCAAATATGTCAATGCTACACACAGTTAATAAGAGCCCATTTGAGAGAAATGCGCTCGAATCATGCATTCGATTAGCCAAGGCAGGTAGTTCTGTTTTGCTAATGGAGGATGGAGTTATCGCAGCCATGCAAGGTACTAAGTACTCTCAATCTATGGCAGAGGCGATGGCGAACATCTCATTTTATGTGCTTGGTCCCGATTTGAAAGCGCGCGGGCTGAGTGAAGGTAATGTTGTGGAGGGCGTCAAGGTAGTGGATTACAACGGATTCGTTGATTTGACGGTAGCTCACGATTCTGTCCAGTCTTGGCTGTAAATTACTATACGATTCGCGCTTAGCAAACTTTAACAGGAGAAAATCATGGCAATAGAAGTTGATGGCCAAAGTTACGAAACTGACGAAGAGGGTTACCTCGCTGATTTAAACCAATGGCGTCCGGAGCTTGCTACAGCAATGGCTATAGCGGATGGTGCACCACTGGAAGAGCATCACTGGGAAGTGATCAATTTCCTACGTGAATACTACGAAGAGTATCAAATTGCTCCAGCTGTACGCGTGCTGACCAAAGCAATTGGTAAAAAGCTGGGTAAAGATAAAGGTAATAGCAAGTATTTATATGAGCTATTCCCCTATGGTCCTGCCAAGCAAGCATGTAAATATGCAGGTCTTCCTAAGCCTACGGGTTGCGTGTAACACAAGACAGAAGTAACTGTTGGAAGTGATCCAAAGCACCGTACTCGAGATGTTTGGGTACGGTGTAATTATGATCAATTCACACATATTTCTCTAGGGACACATCACACACACATGTCTGTACTATTTGCTATCTTGTTTTATCTGGCCACTGCTATTCTGGTATTGGGCCTGGCAGCGCGTACTCGTAAATACCTGAATACACCTGCACCACTGAAAATTCCTACGACACCGGCACCGACAACTAGATCCGGTGTGGCTTTCAGAATGCTGAAAGAACTGACCATTTTTGAGAGCCTATTCAAATCTAATAAATGGATATGGCTGTTTGGTTGGTTGTTCCATATGGGCATGCTACTGGTCCTGCTCAGACACTTGCGCTACTTCACCGAACCAGTCTGGTGGTGGGTTGAACTTATCCAGCCATTTGGCAAATACGCCTCACTCATGATGTTGGCGGGGTTGGGCGGTCTGTTGTTGCGCCGTATCGTGGTTGATCGCGTGCGCTACATATCGGCACCCTCCGATTACCTAATGCTGCTGTTAATCATAGCCATTGGCGCCACAGGTGCATTAATGACTTTTGTCACAAATGCCGACATCGTCACGCTTAAAGACTACCTACTGGGTTTGATGGTGTTTGACATTCGTACTATGCCAACAGATCCCATATTAGTTGTACACCTTTCCTTAGTGATCCTTTTAATGGCAATCTTCCCCATATCAAAATTACTGCATGCGCCGGGCATTTTCTTCAGTCCTACCCGAAATCAGGTGGATAATCCAAGAGAAAGACGCCACGTTGCAGCATGGGCAATTAAGCTTGAATCATCAGAGAGTAAATAAGAGATACAGTTATGGCTAAGGTAGAATTCGCGACCCCGGAACTCAAGGAATACCCAATCATTCCGAAGCTGCAGAGAGATGCGATGGCGCATAGCAGCCCATATGTTGCTAAAGATAAGTTTCAGGAGCCGTTAGGTTATCCGGGCGAGCTAGTCGAGAACTGGAAGGAAGTCGCGATAGCGAAAATGGGTGAGCTGACCAATAAATATCGCTCACTGCAGGTCTTTCTCGACTCATGCGTCAAGTGCGGTGCCTGCACGGACAAATGCCATTACTACCTAGGCACGACTGATCCCAAGAACATGCCGGTAGCACGACAAGATTTGTTTCGAAAAGTCTACCGTCGCTATTACACTCTGGCCGGCAAGCTAGTGCCTAAGTTGGTCGGGGCGGAAGATCTGACCGAGGAAGTATTGGACGACTGGTATACCTACTTCCATCAATGCTCGCAGTGCCGTCGCTGTTCAGTCTACTGCCCGTATGGCATAGACACGGCAGAAATCTCTATGGCTGCACGTGAAGTTATGGATACGGTCGGTAAAGGCCAGAAATACTGTAACGAAATTATTGGTAAAGCTCAGACCCTAGGCAATAACCTCGGGCTGCCAGAGCCAGCACTGATCGACACGCTTGAGGGCTTGGAAGAAGATGTCGAAGAAGAAACCGGCGTCGCAGTTAAATTCCCTCTAGATGTTAAGGGTGCCGATATTCTACTCATTACCCCGTCAGCAGACTTCTTTGCTGAACCGCATATCGACGGCTTAATAGGTTATGCCAAAGTATTCCACGAGGCCGGTGCCTCATGGACGCTGAGTTCATACGCCAGTGAAGCTGCCAATTTCGGTATGTTCATTGGGAGTTATGAAAACATGCGTAAGCTTGCGTTGAGAATACGCCAAGCGGCCCTGGATCTGGGTGTTAAGCGTATCGTATTTGGTGAGTGCGGGCATGCATGGCGAGTGGCCTACAGTTTCTTGAACACGCTCGCGGGACCATTTGACTTTCTTGACCCTAACTACCCGGTACCACAACATATTTGTGAATACACGCATGACTTAATCCAAAAAAATGCGCTCACGTTTGATAAGACTGAAAATGATCATATGACATTGACCTACCATGACTCATGTAATGTCGCACGCGCATCACGTATGGGCGACGTCCCTGGCGGTCAGTTCACCATTCCGCGTGATATTATTAAGGCAACCTGCAATAACTTTTATGACATGCCCGAGCATGCAATTAAAGAAGGTACTTACTGTTGCGGTGGCGGTGGTGGTTTGCTGACAGACGATTTGATTGAATTGCGTGTTAAAGGCGCATTACCAAGAATGGAAGCGCTCAAGCACGTGACTGAAAACAATGGTGTTACCCATATGGCGGCCATCTGTGCCATCTGCAAAAGCCAGTTTTCGAAGGTATTCCCTTACTACGACTTCACCATGGACCAAATAGTCAGTGTCCATCAGTTGGTCAGTAACGCCATCGTACTCACCCAGGCGGATGAGGGCGATAGTGACGAAGACAAACAATCAGACGATGCCGAAGCGGCATAGTCTTAACCGATTTAAAACATAGATAGTTTAACTAGGAGCAAAGTTATGGCTACTTCAAAAGACGACATGTCATATAAACTGACTTTCAGAAAATACGAAGACGGTGACCACACATGGGGTAACTACGGGGATCAAATTTTTGAAGGTGATACCTCACACAAGTGTCCGACTTATGTGCATCGCACACCACCATGTCAAGGTTCGTGTCCGTCCGGTGAAGATATTCGAGGCTGGTTGGATATCGTGCGTGGTATTGAAGCGCCACCTGAAGGTGTCACCATGCAGGAATATGCATTTCGTCGCTCCACGGATGCAAATCCATTCCCCTCAATGATGGGACGTGTATGTCCGGCACCATGTCAGGAAGGCTGTAACCGGAATCATGTTGAAGATTTCGTTGGTATCAACTCTGTCGAACAATACATCGGTGATACCGCCACCCATGAGGGCTATAAATACCAGGCGCCAGCCGCACTATCTGGTAAGCGTGTTGCAATTATTGGTGGTGGCCCAGCGGGCCTCGCTGCGGCCTATCAGTTACGACGTAAAGGCCATGCCAGTGTGATTTTTGATGATCATGCCGAGCTTGGTGGCATGTTCCGCTATGGTATTCCTGGCTATCGAACACCACGCGATTATCTGGATGCGGAAATTCAGCGCATTCTGGACTTAGGTGATATTGAAACGCGCATGAATACTCGCGTTGGTCGTGATGTCGCGATAGAAGATGTAGAGCAAGAATACGATGCCGTGATCTGGGCGCTGGGTTGTCAGACAGGTCGTAGTTTACCTGTGCCGGGTGGTGATGCACCCAATTGCGTATCTGGCGTAAAATTCTTAGAAGCATTCAACAAGGGTATTTTGAAAGTGACTGCAGACAAGGTTGTCTGTGTCGGCGGTGGTGATACTTCAATCGACGTCGTGTCAGTTGCACGTCGCCTTGGTCAGATTTCATCATTGGATAAAAAAGAAGCCCCTGAACATGTTATTGGCGGCTATGTTGCGCATGATGCAGCGTATGCTGCAGCCCGTGAGGGTGCGAACGTCACTTTAACATCCTTATTCCAGCGTGAAGACATGACTGCCGCTGAATACGAAGTGGATGATGCTATCCACGAGGGTGTGCGGATTGACAATGGGGTGATGCCTGTAGAAGTCATACTCGATGAAAATGGTCGGGCAAAAGCATTACGCATGGCTAAATGTGAGCTCCAGGGTGGTCGTCCAACACCCGTTGAAGGCACTGAGTATGAAATCGAATGCGACTTGGTTGTTTCAGCCATTGGTCAGGGTGGTGATTTAGACGGACTAGAAGACTTTGATAATGGGCGTGGTTTAATCGATGCCGATAATCATTATCAAGTGCCAGGCAAAGATGGGCACTTTGTGTGTGGTGATATTATTCGTCCGCACTTGTTAACAACAGCAATTGGTCAAGCCTCTATCTGTGCCGACAGTGTTGATTACTATCTCAACAATAAAGAGTATGGCAAGCGACCAAAGGTTGATGTCCATCACTTTGATCTATTATCAAAATTAAAAGAATCAGGTTTGCAACCAGAAGATTACGCTGCTGGTGAGATACGCGGTTCGGATGAATCAGAGGCGTTAGTCCATAATTACGAGGATCGTTCTGGTCAAGAAATCATTTCTGCTGATCGTCTATATTTGGGTCACTTTGAATTCACACCACGCAAACAGCGTGGCTCGGTTGTGCCCACTTCAGAAGAAGTCCTAGGTCACTTTGAGGAGCGCATGATAGCACTCAGCGAAGAACAGGCCATTGAAGAAGCGGGTCGTTGCATGAGTTGTGGCATGTGTTTCGAGTGTGATAACTGTGTCATCTACTGCCCACAAGACGCAGTCTTCCGGGTCAAGAAGGACAAGAAGACTACCGGTCGTTACGTCGATACTGACTATGCTAAATGTGTTGGTTGTCATATCTGTGCTGATGTATGCCCTACCGGCTATATCGATATGGCACTAGGTGATCACTAGGCAACTCCCGCTAACATCAAACGAGTCAAGATAGTCGACATGAAAATGACTACTACGGTCAGGGTGCTGCTAGTGAGCTTAATCTTACTGCTCCCCCTGGCGGCTGCCGAGAGCAGCAAGATCCCACCCCCAAAGGGTGACCAATGTGTCGAAGAAACGGAGTGGATGCGCGTGCATCACTTCGAAACAATTCTTCATCAGCGCGATGAGACTGTTAAGAAAGGTATCCGTACGACCAAACATAGCCTCAAAAATTGTATCAGCTGCCACATAACAGCGAATGATGCCGGCGTATATGCCCGCTATTCAGATAAGGAGCAACATTTTTGTGCCAGCTGCCACGAATACACAGCAGTCACCATTGATTGCTTTCACTGCCATTCTGATCGTCCAGAAGAGGCCGTTCGCGAGTCCATTGAAAAGTACCAGAAAGATGGTCAGCATCCTCATCATGTCACCCATAGCAGTACTAGCGATCTGATCCTTAATAGCAAGCTTTTGACAGCTCAATAATAATGAAAAATATAGTCACTAAAGCCTATTCCCTGCTCAAAAAATCTCCAGCAGAACCTGACCATAGCAAACGCTCTTTTATGGGTGGTGTGGTTGGTGCTGCAGGTTTGACCATCGCGCCCGGCGTGATGCTGTATCAGACAGCAGCAGCCAAGCCGGCCGATCAGCCCGTCACTGATGAGGTGCGTTGGGGCATGCTGGTCAACGTTGACGCCTGCACCGAAGATTGCACGGCTTGCGTCGATGCCTGTAATGATGAGCATGGTCTTTGGCCAGATCCAGAGTCCATGACAGACTCACAATGGATACGCAAATTAAAAGTCACCGATACTCAAACCGGCAACAGTAAAACATTTCCTGTCATGTGCCAGCACTGCGAGCATCCACCCTGCGTGGATGTATGTCCGACTGGGGCATCATTCAAGCGTGCTGATGGTATTGTATTAGTCAATATGCACACATGTATCGGCTGTCGCTATTGCATGATGGCTTGTCCCTACAAGGCACGTTCATTCGTGCATGAAGATCTGCATGATCAGTTACCGGATTCACCGCGCGGTAAGGGCTGTGTTGAAAGTTGCAATATGTGTGTGCACAAGCTGGATGCAGGTGAAGGTACCACAGCATGTGCGCAAGCCTGCCAAAAAGATGGCCATCAAGCAATTACTTTTGGTGATCTCAATGATCCTCAAAGTGAAATATCACAGCGTCTCAAATCTTATGGCGGTGCGCAGATCCGCGCCGATCTGGGTCTGAACACTGGTGTGCGTTATCAAGGTTTATAGATTATGGATACGATTCGATATAGTGCCATCGCAGCCAGTTCCAAAAAATACTGGGCATTATTAGCTAGTCTTGCTGGAATCATTCTGGTGGGCGTATTATCAGCGCATCACATGGAAGTCCACGGTCATGTTATTTCCGGTATGAATAATCAAATCGTGTGGGGTTTGCCGCACGTGTTCGCCATCTTTCTCATTGTGGCCGCTTCTGGCGCACTCAACGTTGCCTCGGTAGCTTCAGTATTTGGCAAAGTCGAATATAAACCGTTAGCGCGATTGTCTGCCTTATTGGCACTCGCCTTACTCGCGGGTGGTCTAGCTGTGCTTGTGCTTGATCTCGGTCGTCCAGATCGTCTGATCGTGGCCATGACGACTTATAATTTCAAATCGATTTTTGCTTGGAACATTTTCTTGTACACAGGTTTCTTTGTCATTGTTGGCATCTACATGTGGTGGATGATGGACTATCCGATGCAGAAATACAGCAAAAAGGCAGGTCTGGCGGCGTTCATATGGCGTCTGATCCTTACTACGGGTACCGGTTCCATTTTTGGCTTTCTGGTCGCACGCAGTGCCTATGACACGGCTATGCTGGCACCAATGTTTATTATTATGTCGTTTGCCTTTGGTTTGGCGTTTTATGTCCTAGTACTGCTGGCGGCGTATCAATGGACAGAACGTCCACTGGGTGATCATATAATCAATAAACTGCGTAACTTGCTTGGCGTGTTTATTGCCAGCGTGTTGTATTTCGTTGCGGTCCACCACTTAACAAATCTGTATGCCACCGAACATCATGCAGTGGAGAAATTCCTGCTCTTGGATGGCGGTATCTACACCCAGCTCTTCTGGGTGGTACAAGTCGGTCTGGGGAGCTTGCTGCCACTGGCACTTATTTATGCGCCACAAACCCGAAATTGCCGTCGCAGCCTAATTGCCGCCTGTCTACTGATACTGTTAGGGGGCATGGCGCAAATTTATGTGATCCTGGTCGGTGGCCAAGCCTTTCCTTTGGAAATGTTTCCTGGCATGCAAGTGACAAGCTCTTTCTTTGATGGTGTGGTTGGTCAATATGCGCCGAGCATATGGGAGATTCTGTTAGGCTTTGGTGGCGTGGCGCTGGCACTGCTGATTGTCACGGTAGGTATTGCCATCCTACACTTCCTGCCAGATTCGTTGGCGGATAATGTTACCCAAGCAAAATAATTCTACTTTGCCTGACTAGGCAGTGATTTATCCGCATTAAGAATATTGTTTGGATCGAACTGGCGCTTGATATTATGCATCAGTGCTAACTCCTCACGACCCAGTTCTAGACCGACATACTCTCTCTTGACCAGACCGATTCCGTGTTCACCAGATAAGGTGCCCTGGAGTCTGAGTGCAGTCGCAAAAATATCCTCCAGACATCGCTGTGCGTGATCATTTTGCTTGCTGTCACTGGCGTCATACATAATATTGACATGCAGATTGCCATTGCCAGCATGGCCAAAATTGACGATCGGCAATTGATAGTGACTGGCGAGCTCGTCCAGTGCTGCCACGAATGCAGCCAGATTGGGCACTGGCACGACGATGTCTTCATTAATTTTGTTTGGCGCAATAGTTCGTAAAATCGGTGACAACGCTTTACGTGCTTGCCACAAGTTCTGTTTATCTTGCGCGCTGCTGGCCTGTTTAATTTCAATCAATGCATCATTCTTAACAGCAGCTTCCACTCGTGCTGTGGCATTGGCCAGAGTGGATGAATCGCCGTCAACATTAATCATCAGGAGTGCCTTAGCCGCGGCTGGCAAGTCGATATCGCTGTACTCTTTAATTAGTCCAATGGCATGCTGATCCATGAATTCAATTGCTGCTGGGCGATCACTCAAGGCGGTCAAGTTCTCTATTGCAGAACATGCTCCCTGGCTATTTTTAAATATGACGCGCAAGGTATTGGTCTGTTCAGGCCGTGGCAATATTTTCAACTCAGCCTCAGTGATGATGGCTAAGGTGCCCTCAGAACCAATCAATAAGCGGGTCAAATCCAGACCAACTACGCCTTTGCTGGTAATACTGCCAGTATGAATAGTATTACCACTGCCAGTCACCGCTTTGAGCTGTAGGACATTGTCGCGGGTAGTGCCATATTTGATCGCACGTGGGCCAGCCGCATTGCAGGCTAGGTTACCCCCGACTGAACAGTAAGCCGCGCTGCCAGGATCTGGCGCCCAGAAAAAGCCATGCGCATGTAAGTAATCTTGAACGGCCTGGTTGGTAATACCTGTCTGCACACGCACACTTAGGTTAGCTCGATTAAAACTAAGCAGCTTATTCATCCGTTCCAGTGAAATGACAAGACCTTTCCGGATTGGAATTGAAGCGCCAGTAGTTCCGGTTCCACGCCCTCTCGCGGTCATGGGAATACTAAACTGGTTACATAGTTGAACGCAGCGTTCGACTTGCTCATGTGTTGTCGGTAATACCACCGCATCTGGTGGGCTGTGTAGTTTGCTGTTGTCATAGCCATACGCCCAGCAGTCGGCAGCTTCAGTCAATACTGCATCCTGGCTGAAAATAAGATTTAGTTGGGTAACGACTTCCTTAGCTAATGACATAATTTGATCACCTAAAAATCACTAAAAGCATTATTAATCCACTGCGGTGTGTGCTCGGCGGACAGCGCCACCACGTCGAAGCGCATGGGTCCATTATGCGGGTGCTGCAGCAAATACTGATTTGCCGTGAATATGAGTTTCCTTTGTTTTTGCTGATTGACTGATTCTGCGCCATCTCCAAATGAGTTATTTTTGCGATAACGTACTTCGACAAAAACCAGCATGTCAGCATCTTGCATGATTAGATCAATTTCACCAAAACGACAGCGATAATTACGAGTGACTAATACTAATCCATTTTTAATCAGAAAACTGCAAGCTACGTCCTCAGCTTTTTTACCTGTCAGCTGAGTTTTCATGCTGTTTATACATTAGGTGTATTCATGGTGATGAGATTAGACGTGGACGTCCATTACGGAATTTACTCCAGCTTAACTGGCGATAGACATGATTGTTAGCTGTGATGCTGAGATTGCCAGTGACCCCCGGGTAGGATTTATCAGCTGAAATTAATAAAGCATTGATCTCAAGTGGCAGATGGTAGGCATCAATACCCAGAGCGGCGAAGCGTGGCAGATCTTGGTAGCGGTCTCCCGCTTCGATTTCAATCAATTCTCTGAGCATAGCGTTGTCCGCCTGTGGGGCTAAAATCCATGGCATGTCGCAGAAGATAACCTCATTTATATCTCTATCTTTAGTGCTATTTTCAGTGCCTGAGAAAATATGTGAAGTGCTATAAACCGGTAAGTCAGTCGCATAATGATAATTAATCTGCGGTCGAATTAAGCGTGCTAACTCAGGACGTGCAACCAAGAAAATAGCCTCGGCATCTTGCCGACGGCGTGGCTGATATTCAACTCTCTGTCCCAGTGTGGCATTTAATTCTTTACGTCTAAGCTCACTCTGGTCAATCAATAAGATTTGTTTCAGAGGGTCGGAGAAGTCCACTTTATCTTTGGCATAAAACTTAATATCCAGAATGTTGCCTGCTAATTCATCAAAGCGTTGACTGAAAGCAGTCACTAGGCGTGATTCCCAGTCCCCCTGTGGCGTGAGGATGAGCACATTGTGATAGCCGTTGCCTAACATCTGATCAGCCACTTGGCTGGCTTCATCTTCAGGCAATAGCCCAAACTGATACAGATTTTTTGGTGGCTTGATATCGGCTGGCAGGTAGTTAAGCGTCAAGGTGGGTACGCTTAGCTCGGCCTGTTGGGCAATGAGCTCCACTGCCTGTTTATTGAGAGGACCAATGATATATTCAGCGCCATCGTCTACCGCCGCTTGATAATACTGCATGATCTCATTGGCATTCTCACCCGTGTCATATAAAACAATTTCTGGTGCATAAGCGGGGTGTTCATTAAGCTGTTGTGCCGCGCTAACACCAGCATAAATCACTTGCGCAATTGTGCTGTAGCGACCAGTCATAGGTAATAGCAGCGCAATTTTTTTCGGGATTACAAAATAGCTTGAGTAACGCGCAATGATTTCTGTCAGGAGTGTCTGATTGATACTGTGGAGCGGGTAACTGAGTCGCCATTGGTCGATGGCTGACTGTAGCTGTTGTGTGTTTTCATAAATTTTCTGCTGGACAGCCACTAGTGCCAGCCAAGCTTGAGTATTTTGATCCTGGCTTGCTTGCAGCTGGGCGAGTTGATGGCTATTCAACTGTGTCAGTAAGTCCCAGAGGATTGCTTGATTGTTTGCTTTAATTATTGCCAAGTATGACGAGTGATCGATTTGGATATGTGCCTCTACCGCACTTCGATAGTCGCCCGTAGCGGCATAGATGTCAGCGCTTAGGACTAAGTATTGCTGGGTTTGGGAGTCATTCAGTTGGCTCATATTGAGCGCCCGCAGAATATCTCTGGCCTGCTCGTATTGCGCTGTGCGGGTATAGCTCTCAAGCCCAATGAGTTGAAAACGTAGCAACTGTTGCGGGCTGAGTATCGTGCTATCAAGCAGCGCCAGAGTTGTGAGCGCTTGTTCGGGTGCAGCAGCCATGAGTAGGATTTCTGCTGCTTGTAAGCGATAGCTAACTTGATCTTCGGCTGCGGCTTGTTGGGCAATCTGGAGATATAGTTCAGCCGCTTGCGCATATTTCTGCTGCTGAATAAGTAATTCAGCCTGAGTGTTTTTGTCAGCGATGGCGCTATCTGAGCGCGGTAAGGAGGTGCCACAGCCAGTGATTAAAAACAGGCTGGTGAATACAATAATGCAATATGATAGCGCTAGCGTCTGCTTATTATTCATGGTTATATGCTTACTGGCTGCGCAGCTAAACTCAATTTAGTGCGCAGTATTCTTAGTTATTTTTGGATATCTACTTTGTCTCTACTTTATATTGTTGCAACGCCAATTGGAAATCTTAAAGATATCACTCTGCGCGCCCTGGGAGTGTTAGCTGAGGTGGATTTAATACTTGCTGAAGATACGCGTGTGACGCAAAAACTTCTGACTGTGCATGGCATCAAAAAGTCACTGTTATCCTATCATCAACACAATGCTGAGCAGCGTGATCCCCAGGTCTTAACAAAGTTAGCACAAGGACATCGCATCGCCCTCGTTACGGACGCGGGTACTCCTTTGATTAGCGATCCCGGTCATAGCCTGGTGGCGCGATGCAGGCAGAACAATATTCAAGTCATACCCGTGCCAGGTGCCAGCGCAGCGATCACCGCACTCTCAGTGAATGATTTTAATGTCAGCCGATTCAGCTTCGAGGGCTATCTGGCGCCAAAGCAGACTGCCCGACGACAACAGCTGGCACGTCTGGCGCTAAATACTCAGGCAACAATCTTATATGAAACCAAACATCGTATTATTGAGGTACTAGAGGATATTCGCGATACCTTGGGTGCTGAGCGCAGAATCATGCTTGCACGCGAGCTGACCAAAGTGCACGAACAAATTGTCAGTGCCAGCGTCGGCGAAATAGTGCAACAGTTGCACGCTCAGGTCATTCCCTGTTTGGGTGAGTTTGTGATCTTATTGCAGGGTGATAGTGGCGCAGAAACAACTCAGCTCGAAATTAATAAAATGCGTATCTTATTTGAGTGTATATGCCCATTAATGAGTCACCGGGCAGCGGTCGAGCTGGCGCGCACGCAGTCTTCGCTGGCCAAAAATCTGCTCTATGAGCTGGCCGCTGAGTACTATCATCAGTCATAGCAGGATCACTTGCTTTAATGGTAGAGTGCCGGTGAGAGTTGATCGAGGCAGTCGCTGTCGCTGCTGCGACAGAGGAAAGTCCGGGCTCCACAGGGCAGAGCGCCAGGTAACGCCTGGAGGGCGCGAGTCCATGGAAAGTGCAACAGAAAAGATACCGCCTAGATTGATAGGTAAGGGTGAAATGGTGCGGTAAGAGCGCACCGCGGTGTTGGTAACAACAACGGCATGGTAAACCCCGCTTGGAGCAAGACCAAATAGGAGGGCAGGCGCGAGCCACATGTGGTCCACATGGTCCTCGGGTAGGTCGCATAAGGTGTTTGGTGACAAATATCTCAGATGAATGACTGTCCACGACAGAACCCGGCTTACTGATTAACTCTCACTCCACCCAAACTTAAAGTAAACTCTCAACAAGGCGAGTCAAGCCTCTAATACACAATAATATTCCCCCTATATTGCACCGCTAATATGCGATAAGTTACTGTCTTAAAAGGGGAAAACCACCCGATTTATACCTGTTTTTGCTTGCAATTTGACTCACTGATTCCTATAGTGTGAAAAAGTGGGGAAAAGTGGTTTTTTGTGAAAAAACAAGGTTAAAAGGGCATGTTTAGAGGCATAACATCAACAACAATCGACGCAAAAGGGCGTATTAGCATTCCGACTAAGCATCGGGATGAGATTAATGCCGCCTGTGGGGGCCATTTGGTCATCACGGTCGATATTGATCGTTGTCTGCTGATATACCCTTTCCCTGAATGGGAACGTGTTGAGTCCGAGTTGTTGAGCTTACCAAATGCCAGAAAGCAAGTCAGACGCTGGCATCGTTTGTATCTTGGTTATGCCAAGCCATGTGAGATTGATGCCCAGTCGCGCCTGCTCCTGCCCAATGAATTACGCGAATTTGCTGCCCTCAAGAAAAATGTTTTTTTGTTAGGTCAGGGTAACAAATTTGAATTATGGGACGAAGACCGATGGAACAATAACACTCAGGAATGGTTGCAGGATGAAGCTGACTCGGATGACGGTGAATCTGTGCTTGATCGGATAATTCTTTAAATATGAATGGCCAAGCGCATGTGCCAGTTTTGCCTGAGGAATCCCTGCAAGCGCTGAATATTAAGCCTGATGGTATCTACATAGATTGTACTTTCGGGCGCGGCGGTCATAGTCAGATTTTCCTCAATAAAATATCTGAGCAAGGCAGACTATTTGTGCTGGATCAAGACCTGACAGCAATCCAAACAGCGACAGAGAAATACAGGCATGATGCGCGTGTGGAGATTATACACAGTAGCTTTGAGCATCTACTGCAAATTGGAGAGACGTACGATTTGTTGAACAAAACTGATGGTATTTTTTTTGATTTAGGTGTGTCTTCACCCCAACTGGATGATGCCCAGCGTGGGTTTAGTTTTAGCCATGATGGTCCTTTGGATATGCGCATGAATAATACCGTAGGGCAAACGGCGTCCGAGTGGTTGGCCAGCTGTTCGCTGCAACAACTGACCGCAGTGTTGAGAGAGTTTGGCGAGGAACGTCATGCCAAAAAAATTGCTACCAGCATCATGCAGGCCCAGCAACAAACAAGCCTCAACAGTACCTTACAGTTAGCCACAATAATAAAGCAGTGTTATCCCAGGCATTATCAAGGCATACATCCAGCGACACGCAGTTTTCAGGCACTACGAATTGCTGTGAATGGTGAGTTAGAAGCATTAACAATAGCCCTATCCGCGGCCTATCGATTAATTAAGATGACTGGCCGCTTGGCTGTCATTAGCTTCCATTCGCTAGAGGATAGAATCGTCAAGCGTTTTATCCGCAACAGCCGGCCGCTGGAAAGTTTGGCCAAGCTACCAATCCAACATCAGGCAGCAGAATATCTCGCGCCTATTGGGAAATTGATCCGTCCGGGTGAGATGGAGATGGAGCATAATCCGAGATCACGCAGTGCCCGCTTACGCATCGCAGAGAAGGTATTCAAATGAAACTGCGTCTGTTACTGATATTTTATTTGATGGTTGTAGTCACTGCTGCGGGCTTGGCTTATAGCAAGCATTTACAGAGGAAATATTTTATTCAGCTGCAGTCTTTGCAAGCCAGTCAAAACAAACTTCAAACGGAATGGGAGAAGTTACTACTTGAGGAAAGTGCATGGTCGAATGAGGCACGTATTGAGAAAATCGCGATCCAAAAGTTAGATATGCAAATTTTGCAATATTCAGATGTGCAGATGTTGGAGCTGGATTAAATGAAAAAAGCACAATTGAAAACATTCAATGGACGCAGATATTTTTCATTGGGCTTGATATTGTTGGTATTTATTCTACTCTTCATGCGCGCTGTTCAACTGCAATTATTAGATGCAGAATTTTACGAGCAGAAAGGTATAAAAACTCAAGTCAGTGTGGTCGAAATTCCTGCCCATCGAGGGGTCATCAAGGATCGCCATGGTGAGGCGCTGGCGATCAGCACACCTGTTTACTCTATTTCAGCCAATCCCAGAGTTATCCTGCAACATCCCGAGTCTATCGTATCTGTTGCCCGGATTTTGCAGCTGGATCCAGTACGATTACGCAGCAAGATTGAAAGTCGGGCAGAAAAATACTTTGTCTATCTGAAGCGACATGTACCGCCAGCGGTAGCGGAGACAATTATGCATACTCAATTAGCTGGTATTTCTACCCAAGAAGAATATCGCCGTTACTATCCTGCGGGTGACATGCTGGCGCATGTGATCGGATTGACTAACATTGATGGTGAGGGAATTGACGGTATTGAGCATGCCTATGATGACTGGTTGCATGGTGAGCCAGGCAAGAAACGTGTCTTACGTGACGGTAAGCGTCAGATCATTGCGGATATTGAATCTATTGAAGCACCCAAGCAGGGTAATGAATTAGTTCTGTCGATCGATAAACGCATTCAATATCTAGCGCACAGAGAACTTAAGCGCGCTATTCAAAAACACGCAGCGGCATCCGGATCTGTGGTCGTATTATCGGTGGCAACAGGTGAAGTATTAGCCATGACTAACCTGCCAGTATACAACCCCAATGATCGCAGAAATGCAATTCATAATCAGATGCGTAACCGAGCGATTACCGATCGTTTTGAACCGGGTTCAACTATTAAGCCTTTTTTACTTGCTGCCAGTCTGGAGCGAGATATACACAGTTTGAACAGCGTAATTGAAACTGCTCCGGGTCATTTTCAGTATGGTCAGCTGGCCGTTAAAGATGCCCGCAATTATGGTCAGATCACACTGCCAACCCTGCTGGCTAAGTCCAGTAATGTGGGTGCAGTTAAGGTCGCACTTAATATGCAACCCGCCAATATCTGGTCGCTGTATCAGGCCGTTGGTTTTGGTCAACTCACAGGCTCAGGCATGACCGGTGAAACCGAGGGTGAGCTGGAAAGTTATAGTGAGTGGAATAAGCTGCAACGTGCCACAATCGCATTTGGTTATGGCATGTCGACCACCTCATTGCAGCTGGCGAGAGCCTACAGTGTGTTAGCCAATGATGGCATACGCTTACCCGTGACATTCATTGCTCATCAAGACCCTCCGCCAGGCACACGCGTCATTTCAGCAGCAACAACAACAGCTATCGTCAACATGATGCGTGGCGTAGTGTCTGCTGAAGGTACAGGCTCACGTGCTCAAATGAAATCCTATTCATCTGCGGGTAAGACTGGAACTTCCAAGAAATTCATTAAAGGGGGATATTCAGAGGAGGATTATGTTGCTTTGTTTGCTGGTTTTGCACCCTATACTAATCCTCAGATCGTAGTGGTTGTGATGGTGGATACGCCGACCAGCAATGGCTACTCCGGTGGTATGGTTGCTGCGCCAGCATTTGCCAAGATTGCTGAGGGCAGCCTCAGATTGATGAATATCTTGCCGGATCAAATTAATACTAGTGAAGGGCAAATTGTGCTGGCCGCTGGGGGAAGCCAATGACACCCACTCGCGCGGCTATCAAGTTATCAGAGTTATTGTCTGCATGGACATCTGTCGCAGCCGCGGATGACGTGCTCATCACGGGCATCTGTGAGTACAGTGGTGACTGTGAGGTGGGGGATTTATTTCTGGCTATGAAATCATGCAGCTATGTTGAGCAGGCTGTGTCTGCCGGTGCGGTAGCGATCGTATGTGATGAAACGCTTAGCCAGGATGTGCAGAAATTAGCTTTGACTGTGCCCGTTGTAGCAGTCGCAAAGCTGGCGGCTCATAGCCGGCATATGATTGAGTATTTCTATAAACAGGCAGAAATATCTCTGTCCACCGTCGCGGTGACTGGCACTGATGGGAAAACTTCAGTGACTCATTTGTTGGCACAAGCATTAACATGCATGGGTCAACCCTGCGGTCTGATTGGTACTTTGGGTTACGGCTATGCAGAGCAACTCCGTCCTGCCAATCACACTACACCGGGCGTTGCTAAGTTAGCCAGAGAGATGCAACGGCTGGCAGGTGACGGCTGTCAGGCGGTTGCGATAGAGGCATCATCCCATGGGATTGAGCAGGGTCGCCTAGCCAATACCAGAGTAGATGTTGCAGTACTGACCAATATCACCCGTGATCATCTTGATTATCATCATACTCTAGAAAATTATATTGCAGCTAAAGCGGCACTATTTTTCGCATCAGGTGCGCGCGCTGCAGTCCTGAATATTGATGATGAAGTAGGTAAAAAGTGGCATCAGCAATTAGCTTGCAAAATAAAAGTAGTGAGTTACTCATTATCAGACAGTGATGCGGACCTTTATGTGAAGAAGGTTGATTATCATGCCTCAGGGACCAAACTACTAATCCATATGAAAGGGCAGGATTACCCACTTGAGCTAGCTCTTTTTGGTCAATTTAATGTGCTCAACATACTCGCTGTGGCGGCGACACTTGTGAGTTTGGGCCATGCTGATGAGATCATTGCAGATGTGCTCAGCCAACTCAAAGCGGTGCCGGGTCGGATGCAATTTATTCCTAACCAACAGATGGTGTCCATCATAGTTGATTATGCGCATACCCCAGCAGCTTTATCCTGCGCACTCAATGCAGTGCGCCAGCACTGTCAGGGTAGGCTGACCTGTGTATTTGGCTGTGGTGGTAATCGCGATCAAGGTAAACGCGCCAAGATGGGTGAAGTGGCCAGTCGCTATGCTGATGCTGTGGTCATTACTTCAGATAATCCGCGCGATGAGATACCGCAGGCTATTATTGATGCGATTGTAGAGGGTTGTCTGGCAGACACTCCGTGCACACAGATTGTTGATCGACAGGCGGCAATAGCGCATGCAATCCAACATACTCGAGCCAATGATATAGTCCTGATTGCCGGTAAAGGGCATGAAAAATTTCAGCTCATAGGTAGGCACAAAATTGCTTTTGATGATGCTCATGTAGCACAGCAAGTATTAATGGAGGCAGCCTGTGGATAGCATCAAATTAAGCGCTATCGCCACTATGGCGCGCGGCGAGTTATTAGGTCAGGACGTGACTATTAATGGCTTGAGTACTGACTCGCGTCAAGTGAAGGCTGATCAGCTATTTGTTGCTTTGAAGGGCGAGAAATTTGATGGCCATAATTTTATTGATGAGCAGTTATGTGCTCAGGCCAGTGCACTTTTTTTACAGCGTGATGTTGACTCAACATTACCTAAAATAATAGTTGATGATACTTTGCTGGGCTTATCAAATTGGGCACAAGCATGGCGTAATAAAGTCAATCCACTGGTGATTGGTGTCACTGGTAGTAATGGTAAAACGACAGTCAAACAAATGCTCAGCAGTATTTTTTCTAGGCTGGGGCCCACCTGCAGTACCCAGGGTAATCTCAATAATCATATCGGTGTGCCATTAACCCTGCTACAACTTGAGCAGCATGATCAATATGCTGTCATTGAGATGGGTGCTAATCATCTTGGTGAGATCAACCACTTGAGTCATCTGGTAACACCAGATATTGCAATTATCACTAACGCAGGACCTGCACATTTAGAGGGTTTTGGTTCTATCCAAGGCGTCGCTCAGGGTAAGGGGGAAATTATCAATGGTGTTAAGCCCAACGGTGTCATTGTGCTGAATGCTGATGATCAATACCTCACTTTTTGGTCTGCTAAGGCTCGACATCTACAGATCGTTACGTTTGGTTTTAGTGCGCAAGCTGACATCAGAGGCGATATTGCGCTTGATGGTCAGCTCGATGTCCAAAGTGAAGATAGTCAGCTGACCGTTAAGTTGCCGATATTAGGCAAGCATAATGCATGCAATGCACTGGCTGTGATAGCCGCAGCAAAGGCAGCGGGTGTCAGTCACCAGAATATAAAATTAGGTCTGGAAAGCATGATCCAGGCGAGTAGTCGTCTGCAAATAAAGACGGCCATTAAAGGCGCTCAGATTATTGATGATAGCTACAACGCAAATCCTGCTTCATTAAGTGCGGCGATAGAGGTGTTATGCGCCCAGTCCAGTGACAGTTGGCTGGTACTCGGCGATATGGGTGAACTGGGTACGGACGCGGCGAATATCCATACCCAAATGGGGCAGCTGGCAAAATCTGCAGGGGTCAAAAAATTGTTTGCTCTCGGCCAATTGAGTAAGTATGCCGCCGCTGGGTTTGGTGACAACGGCTTTAGTTTTACTGATCACCAAACGCTTGCTGATGCGGTCATGACAGAGTTGCATCAAGGGTGTTGTGTGTTGGTGAAAGGCTCCCGGGCGATGCAGATGGAGAAGATTGTCAATTTGTTAATTACAAACGAGGCTATTCACTAAATAGAGAAACCTATGCTGGTATATTTATTTGAGTACTTAGAACAGTTCAATAGCTCATTCAATATGTTTGGCTATCTTACCCTACGCTCTATTTTAGGTGTGCTCACAGCGTTGATTATTTGCTTTATAACTGGACCAGTGATGATTAAACGCCTGACTGATCACAGTATCAAGCAAACGATACGAGACAATGGTCCGCAGACGCATCATCTGAAAGCTGGCACCCCAACCATGGGTGGTGTGTTTCTTTTATTAGGTGTGCTGGTCAGTACTTTACTATGGGGAGACTTATCTAATCGCTATATATGGATAGTATGTTTTGTAACATTTTTTTATGGTGCCATTGGCGCATTCGATGATGTTAAAAAACTTCTGAAAGGTAATAGCGCAGGTATTTCGGCTAAATTAAAGTTTACTCTGCAGTCGGTGGTCGGACTGATTACAGCCTGGTGGATATTCGAAACTGCGCAATTGCCTGCCGAAACGAGTTTATATGTCCCCTTTTTCAAGGATGTTGTTTTACAACTCGGACCATGGTTCATATTAGCTGTTTACTTCGTCATTGTTGGCTCAAGCAATGCCGTTAATCTTACTGATGGACTTGACGGCCTAGCTATAATGCCGACTGTCATGGTGGCTGGTGGACTAGGCGTATTTGCTTATCTCAGTGGCCATTCGGAATTCTCAGAATATCTGGCCATTCCATATTTACCTCTTGCCGGTGAGCTAGTTATATTTTGTGCCGCCATCATGGGTGCGGGTTTGGGCTTCCTCTGGTTCAACGCTTATCCCGCACAAGTTTTTATGGGCGATGTTGGTGCCTTATCGCTGGGTGCAGCATTGGGGGTAGTAGCGATATTAGTCAGGCAAGAAATTGTCTTAGTGATTATGGGTGGCGTATTTGTAGTAGAAACTATGTCTGTGATGATGCAAGTCACCTCTTATAAATTAACCGGTAAACGTATTTTTAAAATGGCACCACTACATCATCATTTTGAATTACGTGGATGGCCTGAACCGAGAGTGATTGTGCGCTTTTGGATCATTACTATTATTCTTGTTTTGATTGGTCTCTCAACTCTGAAAATCAGGTGATGAGCGTGAGTCAACATGCAATGAAAAATACACAGCATAATTATCTCGTCCTGGGTGCAGGCATAACAGGCTGGTCGGTAGTGGCATACTTGCTCGCGCAAGGTCACTCTGTACGGGTGACTGATAGTCGTGAAACTCCACCTAATGGGGACAAGATTAAAGCTGTTTTGGCCAGGGAAGATATTTGTTTTGGGCAATTGCAATGGTCTTGGTTGCAGCAGGCTGACACCGTCATAGTGAGTCCTGGTATCGATAGTCAACGAGCAGAAATTCAGACCGCAATTGCTGCTGGTGTCGAGGTGATTGGAGATATAGAGCTGTTCGCACGCGCAGCACGCAAACCCTATATTGCAATCACCGGGTCAAATGGCAAGAGTACAGTGACCACCCTAGTGACAGCATTGTTAGCCAGCCAAAACATTGCAGTGCGTGCTGGCGCAAATATTGGCGAGCCTGCTTTGAATTTATTAGCTGATGATAATCTCGCTATGTATGTTTTAGAGTTATCGAGTTTTCAGCTTGAAACCTGCCAATCGCTCAGTCCATGTGCAGCTGTGGTACTGAATATCACAGCTGATCATCTCGATCGGCATGCACAGTTTGCACACTACCAGCAAATCAAATTATCAATCTACCAACAAGCGGCACGTAAAGTCGTAGCCAGACCAGCACTGGCTGATGCGCTTGCTGGAGACTGTAGTTTTGGTGCTGATGTGCCGACTTCAGGACAGTATGGAATAAGTACAGATGCTGCAGGCGAGCAGTGGCTAGTCCGTGGTGATCATCCGATCATGCCAGTGCATGATATTCCTTTGTTAGGCTTAACCGGACAACTGAATGTGTTAGCGGCCTTGGCTCTGACTGAGCCTTACATTTCCGATATGGCGGCCGCGGTTGACACCATCAAAGCTTTTAATGGCTTACCTCATCGTTGCGAGGTGGTCGCGAATGAGAATGATATTGTGTGGATTAACGATAGTAAGGCAACCAATGTTGCTGCCGCGATTGCTGCTCTGCAAGGTATCGATAGAACCATCATTCTGCTCCTTGGTGGGGTCTACAAAGGTGGCTCACTTGCCACTATGGTGCCCATTATTGAAGAAAAAGTGAGGGCTGTGATTGTATTTGGCGAGGCAGCAGATATGTTTGTTGATGCTCTGCAAGATCATGCCTTAGTCGAACAGGCTGCTCACCTCACAGAGGCAGTCACACTGGCCAAGCAGCAGGCGCTGACAGGTGAGGCAGTATTATTATCCCCCGCCTGTGCCAGCTTCGATATGTTTGACAACTACATGCACAGGGGTGATACATTTCGTGGTGCAGTGCAGGCGCTACACGGGGGGCAGGCATGAGCCACGCCAGCCAGTCAGCTGACCTGAATCAGTCGATAGCTCGATTCATGGATGTGCAGATGTTTATTGCGATATTGATGATCTGCGGCATAGGTATGATCATGCTGACGTCTACGACGATTGATATGGCTGCTCGCTTGCATGCTGATGAATTCTTTTACGTTAAAAAACAATTAGTCTTCTTACTGTTGGGCCTGAGTACTATTTTTGTCGTGTCACGCATACGGCTTGGGGTGTGGGAGCGTCTCGGTCCATCCTTACTCATGCTCGCTATAATATGCTTAATTCTGGTCTTGTTACCAGGTTTAGGCCGGACCGTAAATGGCAGCACGCGTTGGTTATTGATTGGCCCTATCGGTCTGCAAGTATCTGAATTTGCCAAGGTTGCGATGATCATTTACTTGGCCGGTTATGTTGTTCGGCACGGGACGAATGTGCAAACTAAATTAGTCACATTTCTAAGTCCGATGCTAGTGCTGGGATTAATCATCACGTTGCTCATGCTGGAGCCAGATTTTGGTTCAGCGATTGTGTTTGTGTTGATCATGTTTGGCATGTTGTTCCTGTCTGGGGTGCGTATGCTGCCACTGATTACTTGTATCTCAACGGTACTCAGCATGATGGCGATACTTGCCATTACCTCACCCTACCGGATGCAAAGAATTATTGCCTTCATGGACCCATGGGCGGATCCACAAGCCTCTGGCTATCAACTGACTCAGGCGCTGATTGCCGTAGGCAACGGTGGCATATTCGGTGTCGGAATTGGTGAGAGTGTGCAGAAACTATTTCACTTGCCTGAGGCACATAATGACTTCATTTTTGCTGTTTTAGCTGAAGAGACAGGGCTGATCGGTGTCGCGATACTATTGATGAGTTTTTTCATTTTTATCTGGCGCTGTTTTGACTTGGGTAACAAAGCACGTTTACAGAATATGACATTCGCACAAAATATTGCTTATGGTTGTGGTATCTGGTTTGGACTGCAAACGGTCATTAGTCTGTGTGTGAATATGGGGATGTTACCGACCAAAGGCCTCAGTCTACCGTTTATAAGTGTAGGTGGAAGTAATCTTCTAGCGAGCTGTATTGCGATCGGTTTACTTGTCAGGGTGTATTCAGAAGTGACCCAACAAAGCGTGAGCAAAGTTCGCAAAAGGACGATGCTGTAATGCGGCCGGTCATGATTCTGGCGGGCGGTACAGGCGGTCACGTCTTTCCTGCTTTAGCCGTCGCGAAACAATTACAACGCTGTGAGGTGCCAGTGATTTGGGTAGGTACTGAGCGTGGCATTGAATACCGAGTGGTACCTGAGGCAGGTTTCAAATTAGTCACGATGCAGATTCAAGGGCTACGCGGTAAAGGCCTGAGGTACTCCATCCTGGCGCCATTTATTATTCTCAAAGCACTATGCCAGGCGTTAGCAATCATTGTGCAACATCGGCCCAGTGTGCTGTTAGGTATGGGCGGATTTGTGACTGGGCCATGTGGTTTGATGGCGGTATTAATGAGAAAGCCACTCGTGCTGCATGAGCAGAATGCCATTATGGGCTTAACAAATCGCATCTTGGCACCGCTGGCGAATAAAATTTTCGCTGGCTTTGTCTACCACTCGGACAAGATCGAGTTTTGTGGCAATCCGGTACGTAATGAATTACTCACTATCGATCATCCTGAAACTCGTTTTGCTCAGCGTGACGGCTCACCAATTCGGCTGCTCATTGTCGGCGGCAGTCAGGGATCGAAAGCACTCAATACTATCGTGCCAAGTGCACTTGAGTCTATTGCGGATACATTTGATCTGGCCATACGACATCAGACAGGCACAGGCGCATATGATGCAGTCAGTCAGGCTTATATGTCTGGCGACACATTGCAGCATGCTCGAGTGCAGGTCGATGAATTCATCAATGATATGCAGACAGCTTATAGCTGGGCAGACTTAATTATATGTCGTAGTGGTGCAATGACTTTGGCAGAAATAGCCAGTGTCGGCCTAGGGGCAATTTTGGTGCCTTATCCGTATGCCGTGGATGACCATCAAACAGTCAATGCGCAGCAATTTGTCGAGCGAGGTGCCGCTCATTTGATCGCTGAGCAGTCCCTCACGCCAGATCTATTAGCGGGTGCGTTGCGCACTATTCTAGATGCACAACAATATCGCCACATGGCCAGTCAGGCGAAGGCCCTGGCTAGCGTGAATGCTGCTGAGCGGGTGGCGCAAGAATGTATGCACTTAGCGGGTCACAAGGACCCGATGGAGGAGGGCTGATGGATGTGCTGTACCGTCCAGTGACGCTGCCCATGCATCGCGTCAATAACGTATTTTTTATTGGTATAGGTGGCGTGGGGATGAGTGGTATTGCGGAAGTGATGCTTAATCTCGGTTTCTCCATCTATGGCAGTGATTGCTCACTCAATAAAGCAACTCACAATCTGCAATCACTGGGCGCAGAGATATATTCGGATCATGCCGCCAGCAATATAGAAGACATGGATGTGGTCATTGTTTCCTCTGCGATTGCAGATAATAATATTGAACTACTAGCCGCTGCTAAACAACGTATACCAATTGTCAGGCGGGCAGAAATGCTGGCTGAACTGATGCGCTTTAAGCAGGGCATTGCTATTGCCGGAACCCATGGCAAGACTACCACCACCAGTCTGGTGGCGGCAGTGATGGCAGAGGGTGAGCTGGATCCAACCTTTATTGTGGGCGGGCGTGTCAATAGCATCAATAGTAATTCTCGTCTCGGTGATGGTGAATACTTGATAGCAGAGGCGGATGAGAGTGATGCCTCATTCTTACACTTGCAGCCAATCGTTGCTGTGATTACCAATATTGATGCTGATCATTTAACGGCCTATGAGAATGATTTTGAAAAGCTACGTGCAGCGTTTATTGAGTTTCTTCACAATATTCCATTTTATGGTCTGGCAGTGTTATGCATTGATGATGAAATAGTCAGAAATATTATCCCTGAAGTCAGTCGTCCTTATGTTACCTATGGTCTGTCTCAGGATGCTGATATCCGTGCCGTCAATATTCTTCATCAGCAAGGACACACACAATTTGATGTCATTATTAGAGGCCAAGACAGTCACCATAGCTATCAACTCAATCTTCCAGGCGCACACAATGTCCTGAATGCACTAGCCAGTATTGCGGTCGGATGCGAGTTCAAAGTAGACCACCAGGCCATGCAGCGAGCGTTACGAGAATTTGCCGGCATTGGTCGACGCATGCAGTTTGTTGGACAGCTCAATAGCGGGCCGGCGGAGATAGACTTTATCGATGATTATGCGCATCACCCACGTGAACTGGCGGCAAGTATCGAAGCTGTCCGACAGGGGTGGCCGGAGAGACGTTTGGTGGTTGTTTTTCAACCCCATCGTTACACGCGGACACGTGACTTATTTGATGACTTCGTTGCCGTCCTAGCAGATATAGATGTGCTGTTGTTAATGAATGTTTATCCTGCGGGTGAACTTGCAATCAAGCATGCCGATAGCCGCGCGCTTGCGCAAGCGCTGCGCTTACGCGGCAAACTAGATGCGATTGTGCTGGACGATGATTTATCTCTCACCCACAGCTTACGGGCAGTAATTAGTGCAGGTGATATTGTTCTCACCCTAGGTGCGGGCAGTATTGGTAGTATGGCCCAACAAGCGTTTGCTGAGTTATCTGCTGAGGTGGGTGCATGATGATGCAGCAGCTCAAGACACATAATATTCGTGGTTCAATAACTATGGATGCGCCGCTTACTCGCTATAACACATGGGGTTTGAAAGGGCGTGCAGAGTGTCTCTATCAACCACAAGATTTAGACGATTTGAGTGTCTTCCTCAAACAACTTGAGGCCGCTACGCCGGTGACGTATATAGGTCTGGGTTCTAATCTGCTGGTGCGTGATGGTGGTGTTGCTGGGGTGGTGATCGTGACCCATGCCTGTCTAAAAAATATCGAATCCAGAGCAGCAGCTAAGGTTTATGTTCAGGCTGGTGTGGCATGTGCCAAATTAGCTAAATATACCAGCAATAAAGGTTTGGCAGGAATTGAATTTATGGCGGGCATTCCCGGTACTGTGGGTGGTGCTCTGGCAATGAATGCGGGTGCTTTTGGTGGCCAGACTTGGGACCATGTTGATTATGTCGATGTGATCAATCGACAGGGAGATGTGTATTCTAGGCAAGTCGAAGAATATCAATTTGCTTATCGTCAAGTATCAGTATTCGAGGATGAATATTTTGTTGGCGCTCATTTCACACTCAACGCTAATACTGAACAAGCGAATACGGTCAGTATTAAGGAATTACTAGCACGCCGTGCGCAAAGCCAACCTATTGGTAAAAAGAACTGTGGTTCAGTATTTAAAAATCCAGCTAATGGCTATGCAGCCGAATTGATTGAGCAATGCGGCTTGAAAGGTTACCGCATTGGTGGTGCCAGCATATCTGAGAAACATGC
>DDIE01000034.1:3720-22444 GCA_002338385.1 Proteobacteria bacterium UBA1858 | reverse complement strand
GTATTAGAGAAATTCTCTATCCAGCTTGAGCCTGAAGTGCGCACTATTGGTGAGAGGAAAGCGTCATGAATGCGCATAAGCCAGAGCAATATGGCAAGGTTGCAGTGCTGATGGGGGGGCATTCAGGCGAACGTGCAATATCACTGAAAAGTGGTGCTGCAGTACTGGCAGCCCTGCAGAAGTTACACATAGATGCTCACCCTGTTGATGTTGATAAAGAATGTTTCACCCAGCTGGCAGTAGCTCAATATGATCGTGCGTTTATAGCTTTGCATGGTGTTGGAGGAGAAGATGGAACTATGCAGGGTGCCTTGCAAACTATCGGTATACCTTATACCGGCAGCGGGGTAATGGCGTCGAGTATATGCATGAACAAGATTATCACCAAACAGTTATGGCTGGCAGCCGGAATCAATACACCAGCCTATGTCGCACTGAATGAACAATCAGGCTACCCACAGCTGGCAGATCAACTGGGCTCAACATTTATTATTAAACCTTCCCAAGAAGGTTCTAGTCTGGGAATTCATAAAGTTAATAATGCTACTGAATACGCTGCAGCAGTGGCGGAAGCAAAACAACATCAAGGTCAATTAATGGCTGAGCAATGGATAGCTGGGAAGGAATATACCGTGGCTATTCTGGAGCAACAGGCTCTGCCTGTGATTCGTTTGGAAACGCCGAATCAATTTTATGATTACGAGGCTAAGTATCAAGCAGACACTACTCAATATCTCATTCCATGTGGTTTATCTGTCGAACTGGAAGGACAACTGCAAGTACAGGCTCAACAGGCATTTGCGGCTACTGGTGCACAAGGTTGGGGGCGGGTTGATGTCATGATGGATGGCAATAATCGGAGTTGGTTACTGGAAGTGAATACCGTACCGGGTATGACAGACCACAGTTTAGTACCGATGGCAGCTGCCGCCCGAGGTATCGACTTCACGACCTTGGTCGAGAAAATATTAAACACGTCGTTTGCGGTGAAAAACTGATCATGGCATATAAAAAAAATAGACGTAACACGCATCTCAGGCAGGAGACCACTATAGATTGGGCTGAGCTGGGTAAATTGACGGCCAGCGCCATATTTTTGATTGTATGTATCGTCGGCATAAGAATGATCGAAGATGTGCCAATCAAATCAATTCATGTCAGCAGTAATATTGTTCGTGTCAGTAAAATCGAAATTAGTGAAATCGTTCAGCGTTATGAGATGACTGGATTCTTCACTGTCAACCTGAGTGATTTTGAGCATGATTTGAATAATTTGGATTGGATTTATAAAGCAAATATAAAACGTCAGTGGCCATATAAATTAGTTATTGAGATAGAAGAGCAGACGCCGATATTTCGTTGGAATCAAAAACACTTACTGAATAAATATGGGCAAGTATTTTCGGCGCGCAGTAGTGAGTCATTCGCGCATCGACCAGATATCAGAGGCGAGTCGGGACGCGCACTTTATTTGGCCAGTCTGTATCAAGAATATAACCATCAATTTGCTGAGCTGGGTATAGCTATTAATGCGCTGCATGAAGATGCGCGGTACGACAAGGTCATGACATTAAGCAATGGTGTCAGAATTAACATGGGACGAGGCGATGTAGCACAGCAAATGCAACATTGTTTAAGGACTTTAGCTTTATTAAGTACTCAAGAACGTTCAGCCATAGCAACTATAGACTTACGTCATAGTAATGGCTTAGCGATCAGTTGGAATAGCTAGCAGGTGTTAGTCATTAAATTAATCAAAATTAAACTACTAATGGTGCATTAAGATCATGAGTAAAAAATCAGAGCCAGGGATGATTGTAGGATTAGATATTGGGACCTCCAAAATAGTCGCTATCGTGGCTGAGATAACGGAAGACAATGAACTCGAAATTATTGGTTTTGGTTCACATCCCTCGCGCGGGTTAAAAAAAGGGGTGGTCGTCAACATAGAATCTACTGTCCAATCCATCCAGCGTGCTGTTGAAGAAGCTGAACTCATGGCTGGCTGTCAGATTCATTCTGTGTATGCCGGTATTGCAGGCAGTCACGTCAAGAGTATGAATTCACATGGCATCGTCGCAATTAAAGATGGTGAGGTGATCGAGGGTGATGTGGAGCGGGTCATTGATGCCGCACGTGCCATGGCAATTCCGGCGGATCAAAGAATACTTCATGTCTTGCCACAAGAATTTATTATCGATGAGCAAGAGGGTATTCGTGAGCCAATCGGTATGTCGGGTGTGCGCATGGAAGCAAAGGTACATTTAGTCACAGGTGCGGTTTCGGCAGCTCAGAATATTATCAAGTGTATTGAACGTTGTGGCCTGGAAACTGATGATGTTGTCCTCGAGCAACTGGCATCCAGTTATTCTGTCCTAACTGAGGATGAAAAAGAGCTAGGCGTATGTCTAGTAGATATCGGGGGTGGGACAACTGATATCGCAGTCTTTAATGATGGCGCTATTAAACATACAGCAGTGATTCCGATCGCGGGTGATCAAGTGACCAATGATATTGCTATTGCGATGCGCACGCCTACCCAATATGCCGAAGAAATTAAAATCAAATATGCCTGTGCATTACGTCAATTAACTAATCCAGACGAAGTGATAGAAGTGCCCAGTGTGGGTGACAGACCGCCCCGCCGCCTTGCCCGCCAGACATTGGCTGAGGTGGTAGAACCACGCTATGAAGAATTAATGACATTAATCCTGGCCGAGTTACGCCGCAGTGGCTATGAAAATCTGATCGCTTCAGGCGTGGTGTTAACAGGAGGCAGTGCAAAAATGGAAGGTGTTATTGAGTTGGCAGAAGAGGTCTTTCACATGCCAGTGCGATTAGGTGAACCACAACATGTCACCGGACTCATTGATGTCATCAGGAACCCAATTCATGCCACCGGTGTGGGTTTATTACTGTTTGGGCACTTGAGTGAACAGTCGACTCAATTAAGTCAGTTTTCAGCAACAAACGGGTCATCCATATTTGGCCGAGTAAAAGATTGGATTCAAGGTAATTTTTAAACATTTTTTTAGAACTACTGAGTAAATACAGGAGAAGGTATATGTTTGAATTAGTAGATGCATATAGTCAAAACGCGGTGATCAGAGTGATTGGTGTCGGTGGGGGCGGTGGTAATGCTGTGCAGCATATGGTGAAGGCTGATCTCGAGGGAGTAGACTTTATATGTGCTAATACAGATTCACAGGCACTCAAAGGCACTAACGCAAAGAGTACCTTACAGCTGGGAGTGGAAATGACTAAAGGGCTCGGCGCGGGTGCTAATCCTGAGGTGGGTCGACAATCAGCAATTGAAGACAGAGATAGAATCCATGAAGTCATCTCTGGCACCGATATGCTCTTCATCACTGCCGGCATGGGGGGCGGTACCGGCACAGGCGCGGCACCGATAGTCGCTGAGGTTGCCAGAGAGTTAGGCATTCTCACGGTAGCTGTGGTGACCAAGCCATTTAATTTTGAGGGGAAAAAGCGTAAGGCGATTGCTGATCGCGGTATTCAAGAACTATCCAATCACGTAGATTCTTTGATTACTATTCCTAATGAAAAGCTATTAACCGTGCTCGGCAAAGAGGTCACCATGGAGGATGCTTTTACCTCCGCGAATGATATCTTGTTGGGTGCCGTTCAGGGCATTGCCGAGATCATTACTTGCCCGGGATTGATCAACGTTGATTTTGCCGATGTTAAAACCGTCATGTCTGAAATGGGTCTAGCTATGATGGGTTCAGGTCTCAGCCAAGGGTCTGAGCGCGCACGCGAAGCCGCGGAAGCAGCAATCTCTAGCCCGCTGTTAGAAGATGTCAATATTACTGGGGCGCGAGGTATTTTGGTCAATGTCACAGCCGGTCCTAGCCTGGGTATTGGTGAGATCGCTGAAATTGGCGAGCACATTGAAGAACTTTCGGCTGAGGACGCCACGGTCGTGGTCGGTACGGTCATCGACGAAGCCATGGGCGACAATTTACGCGTGACCCTGGTGGCGACGGGTATTGGCGAGCAAAATGCCGCTCACGCAACGCCCGTCCAGGCGGCGGCAGCCGAGCAAACCGTGACTGAGATCAATATCAGCAAACCAGAGGCTACTCAGACCCCTCTGGCGGCTACCGGGACTGACTCAGCTGAGCCAAAATCAGCGGATGGACGCTACGATGAGGCATTACTTGATGTGCCAGCATTTTTGCGCCGTCAGGCAGATTAATCGCTCCTGATGTCAGCACTAGAGTCCGCCAGAAAGTCGAGTATTTGCCGGCAATAGGTGCGTGCTAACTGCGTGTTAGTGCTGCCTGCCGATGCTGATTCGGTGCTGCTGAGGGGCTCCGCTTCAGGCGCGATGACCTTGATTTTAATACGTCTTAGTGGGGTATTCAGACGCTTGCTGAATTCCTCATTGATCTGTTTAAGCAGTTCATGCTGTTGATAGCGCAGCGCAGTGGCTACCTCAGCACTATCGACGGCAATTAGGGCGCAATTATCAGTAATATCAATCAACCAACAATGATGGTGATACTTGCTTGGCAAGCGACTGTGCATACTTTTGCTAAGCAGCTGAATTATCTTGGTTTTTCTTATAATCTTCTGGTCTATCAGTGAATCAATTGCGTGCATATCGAATTTATCCGGGTGTTGGAATGTCCCCTGCTCAAGATGCAGGTTATAATAAGTGCAAATAATATCAATCGAAACCAAAACCTATTCGTAAAAGCATGAAATTTGTTATCCGTCCGCGTTCAGGAGATCGACTCTATAGCGTACGCTATGTCAACACTGAGCAAAAACTGAAATGGACTCTTATGAGTTTATTGCTCACTGCCATGGCGGTGATCGTGGGCTATGGTTTAGGCGTCAAATATGGCCATAAAGAACTTGTCGTGCGCTGGCAAGAGGACATTCAGGCTCAGCAGGTGAAACTCACATCTTTACGCGCACAAAGTCAGGCAAACATTGAAGCGTTGACCCAGAAAGTGGCTTACTTTCAGGCGCATATCAATCGTTTGAACGCGTTTGGTCATAAGCTGTCTGCGATGGCTGAATTGGAGGATGCTGAAATTGATTTTACGCAGCCACCTGGTCTGGGTGGCCCGCAGTCACTGGATGCACAACAAAACGAGAATATGCTGGCAGGCATGGAAAATGTACTCAGCGAATTAACTCAAGATCTGCAAGCACAAGAAAATAAATTATTCCTATTGGATGCATTACTGGCAGACAAGCATTTCAAACAAGCGGCGTTGCCACAGGGACGTCCAATCGAAAAAGGCTGGTTATCTTCCCATTATGGTACCCGGGTGGACCCCTTTACCGGCAAACAGGAATTCCATAAAGGTATCGATTTTGCCGGACAGTCTGGCTCTAATGTGGTCGCTGTCGCAGCTGGTATTGTTACTGCAGCTGATGATCGCAATGCCTATGGAAATTTAATCGAGATTGATCATGGCAATGGTTATGTCACACGCTATGGGCATAATGAGTCCATGCTAGTAGAACTAGGACAGAGTGTGAAGAAAGGACAAGTGATCGCGAAGATGGGTAGCACAGGTCGCTCAACGGGTCCCCATGTTCATTTCGAAGTACTCAAAAACGGTACCGCAATCAATCCCACAAAATTCATCCGCAGCGCCAGAGAGTAGCCACTCACGCAACTCATCGTGGCAGTAGGGGCCGTAACTTTACTGCACAGCATCTCATTAACACCTTATGTAACCTAACAATATCTCAGATCATGATCGCAAAGCTGGCAAAAAAAATCTTTGGAAGTCGTAATCAAAGAATCCTCACGCGCTATAAAAAACAATTAGCTGCAATTAATGCGTTTGAACCCGCGTTGCAAGCGCTGAATGACCAGCAACTGCAACAAAAAACGCAGCAATTGCGGGATCAATATGCTGCCGGTAGCAGCTTAAAAGAATTATTGCCTGAAGCATTTGCGGTTGTGCGTGAGGCCAGCACACGAACCTTGGCTATGCGTCACTTTGATGTGCAAATGATCGGTGGCATGGTGCTCAACGACAGTAATATTGCAGAGATGCGCACTGGTGAAGGTAAAACATTAGTCGCCACACTGCCAGTGTATCTGAATGCTATTAGCGGTCGTGGAGTGCATGTCATCACGGTCAATGATTATTTAGCTCGACGCGATGCTGAGTGGATGAGCAAACTGTACAACTTTCTGGGCTTATCAGTGGGTGTGATCTTAGCGGGTATCAATGATCAGCAACGGCGCGATGCTTATTTGGCAGACATTACCTATGGCACTAATAATGAGTTTGGTTTCGATTATCTGCGCGATAATATGAAATTTACGCTTGAGCAAAAAGTCCAGCGTGATTTGCATTTTGCGGTGGTGGATGAAGTTGACTCCATCCTGATTGATGAAGCGCGGACACCATTGATCATTTCAGGACCAACCAGCGATAGCTCAGAGTTATATACGCAAGTTGATAAGATCGTGCCTAATATGGTGCGTCAGGAAACAGAGGAAGATGAGGGTGACTATCTGGTGGATGAGAAGGCCAGACAGGTCTTTTTAAGCGACCAAGGACACCAGCATATTGAGGAATTACTACTAGCAGCCGGTCTGCTAGACGTCAATCAATCGCTCTACGATACAGCTAATATCAGCCTGTTACATCACGTCAATGCATCATTGCGTGCGCATGCGTTGTTTCAGAAGAATGTCGATTACATCGTGCGTAATGACGAAGTTATTATTGTTGATGAATTCACTGGCCGTACCATGCCTGGTCGGCGCTGGTCAGAGGGTTTGCATCAGGCGGTAGAAGCCAAAGAGGGCGTCAAGATCCAAAATGAAAATCAAACCTTGGCTTCGATTACCTTCCAGAATTATTTCCGCCTGTATGAAAAACTCAGTGGTATGACAGGCACAGCCGATACTGAAGCCTTTGAGTTCCAGCAAATATATGGTTTAGAAGTGGTCGTTATACCGACCCATAAACCCATGCTACGAGACGATCGTGGTGATGCTATTTATATGACTATGTTGGAAAAATATGATGCCATCATCGAAGATATTAAGGCCTGTAAGACACGTGGACAGCCAGTGCTGGTGGGTACGGCATCGATTGATTCATCAGAACATCTATCGAAAGCTCTTGAGCAAGCCAAGATAGAACATCAGGTGCTGAATGCAAAACATCACGCATCTGAGTCTGAAATTATTATCCAGGCGGGTATGCCCGGTAAAGTGACAATCGCGACTAACATGGCGGGTCGCGGCACAGATATCGTTCTTGGCGGCAACATTGAAAATGATATCCGCGCACTCGAAGAGCAAGGCAATGATGACCAAGTTATGGCCCTGAAAGCGGAGTGGCAGCAACGTCATGATGCTGTTATTGCTGCTGGTGGCTTGCATATTATTGGTACCGAACGACATGAATCACGGCGCATAGATAATCAGTTGCGCGGTCGCTCAGGGCGGCAAGGCGATCCAGGCTCAAGTCGCTTTTATTTATCTTTAGAAGATAGCCTGATGCGTATCTTTGCATCTGAGCGCATGCGCGTGATGATGCAAAAGCTGGGCATGGAAGAGGGCGAGTCAATCGAGCACCCATGGGTCACTAAAGCAATCGAGAATGCGCAGCGCAAGGTGGAGTCTCACAACTTTGATATCCGTAAACATTTACTCGAATATGACGACGTAGCGAGTGATCAGCGTAAAGTAATTTATGAGCAGCGTAGTGATCTAATGAGTACCGATAATGTTGCTGAAAATATTAATGCGATTCGACACGATGTGGTTGAGACTGTCATCAGTAGTTATATTCCCCCAGGCAGTATGGAAGAGCAATGGGATGTGACTGGTCTGACAGATGCACTCAAACAGGAATTTGAGACTGATATGCCGATTCAGGCATGGCTGGATGCTGACGACAATCTGCATGAGGAAACTCTACGTCAGCGTATTCAGGATAATATTGAAAGTATCTTACAGCAGAAAAGTAACATCATTGGTGAAGATCTGATGCGCACATTGGAGAAAGATGTCATGTTACAAATGCTCGATAATAAATGGAAAGAGCATTTGGCCTCGATGGATTATTTGCGTCAGAGTGTCGGTTTGCGTGGTTATGCACAAAAAAATCCGAAACAGGAATATAAGCGTGAAGCCTTTGATATGTTCCAACAAATGTTGGAAGACATTAAGCTGGATACCATCACATTTCTGGCGCGGGTTGAATTTAAATCCGCTCAGGAAGCTGCACCCATAGACTTAAAAAATCAGGAGACCGCGCTGGAGGATATGCAGCTGCAACATGCGCAGGCTGATAATATGTTGCAAACGCCTGCGGAATCCGAACAACAGGCAGACTCAGCAAGAGCACCTCAGAGTCAGCCCAGAGCCACTCCAATGCCGCTTACCCGCTCAGGCAAGAAGGTAGGTAGGAATGATCCTTGCCCATGTGGTTCAGGTAAAAAATATAAACAGTGTTGTGGCAAATTATCATAAATGCTAAGTTCGCTCGCTTGCAATACTCTCTAGTGCGGTGAACATGTCATGCCAGTCGGATTTACTAAACACCATACCATTCATGCCATAACAGGCATACGCTTGGCTGCAGCGGCCGCGGGCATACGTTATCAAAATCGGCATGATCTGGTGCTGATGGAGTTAGCCCCCGGCACTCGGGTGGCTGCTGTATTCACAAAAAATGTCTTTCGAGCTGCGCCAGTGGAACTCGCGATTAAACATTTAGCGCTGGCTGCGCCGCGCTACCTGCTCATTAATTCTGGTAATGCTAATGCAGGTGTTGGCGCTGCAGGTATGCAAATTGCGCTAGCGAGCACTCAGGCTGTTGCCGATCTCATGCATGTGCAGGCCGAACAAGTTGTGCCGTTTTCGACTGGTGTTATCGGCGAGCAGATGGATATACATCGTATTACCCAAACCTTGCCCGAACTGGCCGAACAGCTGCATGCCGATGGCTGGCAAACAGCTGCGCGTGCCATCATGACCACAGACACTGTGGAAAAATTATTCAGTAAGACAATCCAGCTGCAGGGGCAAGCAATACACATTACGGGAATGGCCAAGGGATCAGGGATGATCCAGCCGAACATGGCGACTATGCTGGCGTATATCGCAACTGATTTAAACGTTGATAATGCACAGTTAGCTACGCTTTTGGAAAATTCGGTCGAGCATAGCTTTAATGCCATTACAGTGGACAGTGATACCTCAACTAACGACGCCTGTATGTTAATCGCAACGGGTGCAGCTGATCTTGCTTTCGAGCAGTTGAGCGAACAGGAGCAGAATGCATTTGTGCAGGCTATTGATGAGCTTATGTTATTACTGGCTCAAGCCATTGTGCGTGATGGTGAGGGCGCCAGTAAGTTTGTCACGGTCACAGTACACAATGCATCCAGTGATCAACAGGCCAAGAGGGTCGCATTTTCGATTGCAAATTCACCTTTGGTGAAAACCGCATTGGCAGCAAGTGATGCTAACTGGGGACGTATCATGGCGGCAGCAGGTAAGGTAGAGGATGATACACTCAATCTGGATAGTGTTGATCTGAGTATTAATGGCGTCCAGATATTACAGTCGTCGCAGCTGCTTGAAAGTTATCTGGATGAGGCGGGTTCAGAGGCAATGCAAGCAGCAGAAGTGACTATAGCGCTGGATCTTAAGCTGGGTAATGCGACTAAAACCGTATGGACGACAGATTTAACGCATGAATACATACGCATTAATGCTGAGTATCGTAGTTGATCTAAATTTCAACTTCGGCCTACCTGATAGACACCGATGATGGCGCAAAAAATTGCCCTGGCAGTAGTGACTAATGAGCAAGGTGAGATACTGCTCACACAACGCAAAAAAAACACTCATCTGGCAGGCTTATGGGAGTTTCCTGGGGGTAAGCTCGATCAGGGAGAGTCTTTTAAGCAGGCCTTGCGGCGTGAATTAGCTGAAGAAATTGGTATTACTCTGGCTAGCTGTCGCAAGCTCATCAACTTCAAATATAACTACCCAGATAGACAATTACACTTGCAAGTATTTCAGCTATCTACGCAACAACATGAGGTCACGCTTAAGGAGCATCAAGCTGCGCAATGGTTGCAGCAAACGCAATTATCTAGCGTCGCATTACCCGCCGCGAATCAGATCATCCTGAATGCGCTGCGGATGCCGGATATTTATGCAATTGCAGATCATGATGTGTTTGCCAGCGCGTTGTTGGATCAGGTGGAACAGCAATTAAAAGCAGGTATTAGACTGCTGCAGTATCGTGTTCATGGTCATGCTAGCGCCACGATTATTACCAGTGGTCGAGCAATAAAAGCATTATGTGATCGCTATGGCGCAACTATGGTACTCAACTCAGAGTGGCGCTACTGGGATGAAATCGAGCCCCATGGTGTGCATATCAAATCTGCTGATTTGGCGCGCATGCAACAGACTCCAGCTGTAGACCTTGCGTATAGAGTAATTTCTGCTTCATGTCACACCCTCCAACAGGCGGAGTTAATCAATAGTTTGGATATTGCTGCCGTACTGGTGGGCCCAGTGCAGATCACCTTGACACATCCGCAACAGCGACCAGTGGGTTGGATTGGATTTAGTAAATTGTGTGCGCATATTAATAGACCTGTATATGCCATCGGCGGGTGTCGAGCGCATGATGTGGCAACCGCACAGGTGTATGGCGGTCATGGTATTGCCGCCATCCGTGGTGTCATGCAATAGTATTGCAACTAGAAGCTGCAACAACCAAGCCGAAAATTCACATCATGTTTAACTTGGCTAGAATTTTCATCTGGATCAGCATGGTGGAGAAAACGGATAGAAATTCGGTGCTTGCCAGCACTCATCTCAGGATAACATTGATAGCTACTATCGATAAGCACGCGAATAATCTGATTGGGCTGATTGGGATCCAGCGTGAGTTGATAAAAACCAAGCTGTGCCACACAGTCATTATCTCGCGAGCTCTCGCGTATCAGCTGCAAACACATTGATACCGAGCGTTGAACGATATCAAAAGGGGCTAGCCAGGCTAGAATTTTATCTTTTCGTATTTGTGGGGTCTGAGCCAGCCAATAATGGTAGGCAGGTAAATCAAAATCACATGCGCCACCCGGGATGGCAATGCGCTGTTTAATACTATTAATAAAATCGTGTTCTTTGAGATTAGCCAGCAACTGTCCTTCGATTTGGTCAAGTTGTAGCGCCAAACCCGCCAAATCATTATTAATGCTGGCTAACTTATGCTGATCTATTTCAGCTATATGACTCAGTTGATTCAGGGTCGACTGTTGACGATTAATCTCTTTCAGCAGCTCGCGTTTTAAATCACCACGGGTGACAAGATTATATAGCTCAATAAGCGTAGCAACGGCATGGTGAGTATCCCAGGCATTGTCTTTGTGGAGATAACACAAACAACGAGCATATAACTGCTCAACACGCATAAAGGTACGCATGCGTTCATTCAGCGGCTGTTCAAAAGCGATTACTTTAGACATCGGCGTATTATGAGATGGCTATGTACTTAATACCATGTATTTTTCATGTAAATCTTGGATCTGCTGATCTAGGCGTGTTAAGTCGCCATTATTCTCAATAACATCATCAGCATGCTGGATGCGTTGTGCAGGTTTAATCTGGCTGGCGATGATTTTCGACACATCCTGCTGACTACAAGCATCCCTCTCACTTACGCGCGTGACTTGATGCCTCACGTCAGTGCTGATCACTAAAATACGATCAAACTGGTCCTGCATATTCAATTCAACTAGTAAAGGCACAACCACTAATACATAGGGGCTAGTTAAAGTACTCATTTGACGTGAGATTTCAGCACGTATTCTAGGATGGAGAATCGCCTCTAGTGTATGACGCGATTGAGAATCAGAAAAAATCTGCTGACGCAGAAGTCGGCGATCAATATCACCGTTGTGGGTCAGTATGGCATGACCAAACGCAGCAACAATTTCAGTATACGCTGAACGCTCACGCGTCAGTAAATCGCGATTGATCTCATCTGCATCAATCACAGGTATGTTGAACAAGGTTTGGAATTTTTTGCTGACAGTCGTTTTGCCAGAACCAATACCTCCGGTGAGGCCAATTCTAAGCATATAAAATACTCTATACGATATTGAATAGAGATTTTACATGATTACTCCAAAGTAAACAGATGAGACCGCCACTGACCAGATACGGACCAAAAGGAATGGCTGTATCGCGCGGCAATTTTTTGAACCATATCAGGCTGACACCAATAACACTGCCACTGACTGATGATAACAATACAATCGGGATGAGAAATTGCCAGCCTAGCCAGGCACCGAGTAGGGCAAGTAACTTAAAGTCTCCATAGCCCATACCTTCCTTGCCGGTGAGTAATTTAAAGATCTGATAAACCAACCATAACGACAGATAACCGAACACAGCACCCATCAGACTATCTTGCAGAGAACAAAATAGTCCAAAATTATTTGCCAGTAGACCCAACCAAACTAGAGGTAATGTGATTGAGTCCGGTAAAAGCGATGTTTTTAAATCAATCACAGCCAATGCAATTAGACTCCATATCAATACTAAAGCCATCAGTGATTGCAGGCTGACACCGTAGCTGATGACAACTAAAATAGAAATCAACGCGCTGGTGAATTCCACTAGTGGATACTGGATAGGAATAGGACTCGCGCAGTTACTGCATTTCCCTCTTAATACGAGATAACTGATCACAGGAATATTCTCGAGGATGCCAATGACATGCTTGCACTGTGGACAGTGTGAGCGGGGTGTAAGCAAGTTGAAGGGGGCAGCATCTGGCTTGGATGGTTGCTTATTCAGGAGTGCTTGACAGTCATGTTTCCATTGTCGCTCCAGCATGACCGGCAGACGTACAATGACAACATTGAGGAAACTACCTACCAGTAATCCTAGTACACCCGTGTATAGAATTAATAAGAAAGTATTATTAGCTAGCAATTGAACATAATTCATTGTGCTTAAACGACTGATCCCATTTGAAAGATTGGTAGATACATTGCGATGACAAGGCCACCGACGATGACACCTAGCACGGCCATAATTAATGGCTCCAGCAAACTACTCAAGCCTTCGACTAGATTGTTTACATCATCTTCATAGAAGTCTGCAACTTTGGCAAGCATTTCGTCCAAGGAGCCAGACTCTTCACCGATAGCGACCATTTGCACAACCATATTAGGAAATAAATGACTCTGTTTCATACTTTGAAATAATTGTGACCCAGAGGCCACCTCGTCTTTGATTTTAAGCGTTGCTTCCTGAAAAAGAATATTTCCCGATGCGCCGGCCACAGAATCCATTGCCTCTACCAGAGGTACACCAGCGGCAAACATGGTGGATAGTGTTCGCGAAAATCGAGCAATTGCGGACTTCTCAAGAATTGTACCCACAATGGTTATTTTCAGTGCAAATGTATCTAATTGTTTGCGTAGCCTGAAGGAACGCTTCTTGAGCTCTAAAAAACTCAAACAAGATAAGCCAATCGCCGCTAAAATTGCCCACCAATAGAGTTGCATAAATTCAGATAAGCTTATAACGATGCGCGTAAAGACAGGCAGATCGGCACCAAAACTACGAAATATTTCCTCGAATTGAGGCACCACAAAGATCAGTAATATTGCACATACAATGAATGCCACTAGTAATACTGCGGTAGGATAAAACAGCGCTTTTTTTACTTTTGCTTTGAGCGCTTCTGTTTTTTCTTTGTAAGTGGCAATTTTATCTAGCAGGGTCTCCAAGGTGCCCGATTGTTCGCCAGCAGCCACTAAATTACAAAATAATTCATCAAAGTATTTTTTTTGTTGATGCAGGGCGTCGTATAAACTGTTACCACTCTCAATATCTTTTTTTATACTCAGGAGTAAATCTCGCATAGTAGGATTATCGTTGCCTTGCGCAATGATCTCGAATGCTTGCACTAAGGGCACGCCTGCAGACATCATGGTAGCCAGTTGGCGAGCGAATAAAGCGATTTCCTTGGCACTTATTTTCTGCGCTCGCGGAGAGAAAATCGAGCGTGACTTTTTCTTCACTTTAGTGGTCTGGATACCCTGACGACGCAAGTCAGCCTTTAAAAGTAATGCGCTGGCAGCATGTGATTCTCCACTGACTTGCATGCCGCGTTTATCTAAACCCTGCCAGCTGAAGTGTCTCAGTTGGGTAGCACTGTTAGACATAGTTGATACTCACCCTCAATCCTTGGTGACACGGTTGAGTTCTTCCAGACTTATAATGCCCTGTTGGACCTTTTTCAGTCCAGACTGTCTGAGATCATCAATGCCTTCTTGCCTAGCCTGTTGCGACAGTTCATTTGCATTACCACCCTCCATGATAATGCGCCCCATTGTTTCTGAAACAGGCATGACTTGATAAATACCAGTGCGACCTTTGTAACCAGCAGTACACTGTTCACAGCCAACAGCTTTATAGATCTGGAGTGCCTCGGCCTGGTGAGCAGTAAAGCCCTCATTGATTAAAATTTCGCTTGGCACGTCATCAATCGCTTTACAATGCACACATAATTTACGCGCGAGTCGCTGGGCGATAATTAAACTGATTGCAGAGGCGATGTTATATGCTGGCACACCCATATTGGCCAGCCGTGTGAGTGTTTGTGGCGCATCATTAGTATGTAGCGTCGATAACACCAAGTGACCTGTCTGGGCCGCTTTAATAGCTATTTCAGCAGTCTCCAGATCGCGTATTTCGCCCACCATGATAATGTCAGGATCCTGCCGCAGGAAAGCGCGAAGTGCAGAAGCAAAAGTCAGCCCCACTTTAGGTTTAATGTTAACTTGATTGATACCTGGCATGTTGATCTCAGCAGGATCTTCCGCCGTAGAAATATTACAGGCTTCCGTATTGAGTATATTCAGGCCACTATATAGCGATATAGTTTTGCCTGAGCCAGTGGGTCCTGTGACTAGGATCATGCCATATGGCTTGGCTAGCGTATCTAAGTAGAGTTCTTTCTGTTGCGGTTCATAACCCAGTGTGTCGATGTCTAGCAGCGTGTTACTGGCATCCAGTATGCGCAGGACAATTTTTTCGCCAAACAGAGTGGGACATGTGTTGACCCGAAAATCAATCGCTCGCTGTTTCGATAGCTGCATCTTAATGCGTCCATCTTGAGGAATCCGTCGTTCCGAAATATCTAGGCGCGACATGACTTTTAAGCGTGCGCATATTCGCGGCCCCAGATTGATGGGTGGTGTTGCAATTTCCTGTAACACACCATCAATTCTGAAACGCACTCTGAATATTTTTTCATAGGGCTCGAAATGAATATCAGAAGCTTTTCTGTTAATTGCATCTAATAGAACTTTATGCACGAAACGTACTATCGGTGTTTCGTCGATAATATTTTCAGCTAAGTTATCAGATTCATCATCGTTCTCAGCAGAAAATTCTAAGTTGTCTAAATCTTCATCCAGCATGCCATCCATAGATAAGGCGCTGTTGTTGATGGCTAACACTTGTTTAATTGCACGCGTTAATTTTTCTTCCTCAACCAGCAAGGGTTCTGTAGCAATACCTGAGTTTAATTTAAAGCTATCCAATGCGGTGATATTGAGTGGATCAGAAATCGCAACAAATAAACGCTGTCCACGTTTTTCTATGGGTAAGGCATGCTGTTGCAGAATCAGATCTTCTGTCACTAACTCTAATGGTAATGTATCCAGCTCAACACTATCCAAGTCAAATAGATCTATACCAAATTCCCGCGAAGCAGCCTGTGCTAGGGTGCTGGAATTGACCAAGCGAGTATTGATTAAGTAACTGGATAAAGGAATATTTTGCGCTTGAGCACTTTGCTCAGCATGACAGGCTTGTTGATGACTAATGTGACCATGATTGATCAGGCATAAAGCCAGACCACTGATACGGACAGAACTTGCAGGGGTTGCCATAATGCTAGCAGAATGGAGTTAAAAATAGTGCCCAGCGCGCGTCCAGACCCACATAAAGCACGCTTGTTCTGTGAGTCTGGAGGTCGACAACTAGCGGCAACTTGCAGGCACGTATTGAGAGACACTGCCGGTCGTAGAGCAGGTCCATTTAATCCCACCACTGGATGAATCGTCAGCAGCAAAGGCAAGATTGCCAGCAGTGCCGGAAGCAGCACCTAGACCATCAGCGCCAGTCCAGTTGGGTGTAATCGTGATACTTTTGCTGGCGATGGTGACACTCGTAATATAATCAGAGGCATCAGCAATGTCATTAGTCGAGATACCGACTTCAGCTGCGGAATCACAATTTGCTGCGGATGATTCACTGATTAAGCACTCAGACATAGAGGTCTTCATTTGGGCAGCAAATCCCAGTACTTCGGAGACACGTGCGCGGATTGTATAGTCTTGATAAGCAGGTAAGGCGACAGAGGCTAGAATGCCAATAATCGCAACCACGATCATTAATTCAATTAGGGTAAAGCCCTGTTGTACAGTTTTCATTGATCCAAACTCCTAAATTATGGGTAGAAAATTTGTTAACATCAAATACAGATTTATCTTAAACACATGACAGGATTCGCTGATGAAGGTTGTTCAGCCTATCCCCATATCCACACGCACTGGCTAAACCATGGTGCGAATGAACATGGCGTAACAATACAGTTTTTTACTTTGCGCACCGGCTAAAAATGATGAGCGGTTAAAATGACGTTTTATATGGTTATTTTCCGCAGCATTGTGCGTAGGTCAAGACATCACAGACAGCTATACAGGGACAATGACAAGGTGTACCAACTGACATAGACTATGTTCTCACAGGCTTTATTAGATACAACAACATGATCAAAATTGCCCTCGCGCAACTTAATTTCCTGGTGGGTGACATTGAAGGAAATTGCCAAAAAATGCTGCATATACTTCAGCAAGTGAAACACGCAGCAGCGGTTGATTGTGTTGTTTTCTCCGAACTCGCTATCATTAGTTATCCGCCCGAGGACTTATTATTCAGACCCAGCATCAGTCGCCGTATTACGGTGGCTATGGACAAGATTCAAGCTGCCAGCAAGGGACTGACTGTCGTTGTCGGCGCGCCCAGCTATCAAGACGGTAAAATATATAATGCTGCATGCGTCATGCAGGATCAGGTGCTCATCGCTCAGTATCACAAGAATATTCTGCCTAACTACAATGTATTTGATGAGAAGCGTTACTTTCACGCGGGGACCAAGCCCTGTGTATTCACACTCAAAGGCTGCTGCATTGGTCTGAGTGTATGTGAGGATATATGGAATCCTCAGCCTATTGCTGCGGCCAAGCAAGCGGGCGCCCAATTGATCATCAATATTAACGCCAGTCCCTATCACATAGATAAAGATCATGAGCGTGTTTCCACCGTCGCGCAGCGGGTGGCAGAAAATCAATTAGCGATCCTGTATTTGAATCAGGTCGGCGGCCAGGATGAGTTAGTGTTCGACGGTTCATCCTTTGCTATGGACAACAATAAGCAGATCGTAGCGCGCGCCAAGAGTTGTCAGGAAGATGTGATGACTGTCGATTTTGATCATGAACGGAATAATTTGCGCTCAGCTAAATCCGACTTGAGCACCACCACGCCGCTACAACTCAACTACAATGTGCTGCAGTTGGCACTGGCGGACTATGTCAATAAGAATGGCTTTCAGGGTGGGCTGGTGGGTTTATCGGGAGGGATAGACTCAGCACTGGTGCTGGCGCTGGCGGTCGATGCGTTAGGCGCAGAGCGGGTGCATGCGGTGATGATGCCCTCGCGTTACACCTCAGAGATGAGCCTCGAGGACGCCCGCCAGCTGGCGTCTAATGTGGGTGTTGAATACTCTGTTATCGAGATAGAGCCTCTTATGCAGAGTTTTGATCATACTCTGGATAGTCTATTTGCTGGTCAGCAGAAAGATTCCACCGAGGAGAATATTCAGGCGCGTATACGTGGTGTGTTATTGATGGCGCTATCGAACAAGTTTGGTCATATGGTGATTTCAACGGGTAATAAGAGTGAGATGGCGGTGGGATATTCCACCCTGTATGGTGACATGGCGGGGGGCTTCGCACCCCTGAAGGATGTGCCTAAGATGCTGGTTTACCAGTTGGCTAATTATCGCAATACACTTGCCCCGGTGATACCGCAGCGGATAATTGACCGTCCTCCCAGTGCAGAGTTGGCGCCAGATCAACTTGACCAAGACAGTCTGCCGCCCTATGACCAGTTAGATGAAATCCTGGCAATGTTTATTGAACAGGAGGCCTCTAGAGAGGAGATCATGGCACAGGGCTTTGCTGAGGAGACTGTATCGCGGGTGATTAATATGGTGTTTAGAAATGAATACAAGCGGCGTCAGGCGCCCCCGGGCGTTAAGATTACCAAGCGCGCGTTTGGTAAGGATCGGCGCTACCCCATCACCTCAGGCGCACTCAAGTACCTCAATGAGGGTTAGTCGCAATAGTAGGTTTTGAGATTTAAACGCTCGAGTATCTTGTGCCACGCATTAGCGGCACAACTGACCTTGTTAGTCGCGTAGTCAGGCTGCAACAGGGTGCCATCCATGTCGAGATAGTTAGCCGCATAAACTTTACGTGTGTCATAGGCTAGGTCATTAATTTCTAGTTGGCGATAGGCAAGCTCCAGCATGTAAACTGCCTGTGGCATGGCGGGCGCACCCTGATATTTTTCCATCACATAGGTGGCACG
>DDIE01000034.1:0-3423 GCA_002338385.1 Proteobacteria bacterium UBA1858 | reverse complement strand
TAAGTGGCACGGTTCGCGGCCGCTAGATAAGCGCCCCGACGCATATAAAAGTCGGCTACGGTGAGTTCATGTTCAGCCAGTTCATTGCGTAGATAGATCATGCGCTGCTTGGCATCGTCAGCATATTCCGTATCTGGGAACATCCGGATCAGCGTTTTGAAGGTTTCAAAGGATTCAAGTAATGGCGCAGGATCTTTCTCGGACGGATCTCTGGGCAAGATAAAGTTAAGCAGCGTTTTACTTTTATCAAAGTTAGCTAACGCGCGCATGTAATAGGCATAGGCAATACTTGGATGCTGGGGATTGTTTTTAATGAAGCGTTCGGCGCTGGCAATGCAGCTGTCCATATCACTCTGGCGATAATACAAGTATATTAATTCTATTTGCGCCTGTTGAGCATACATACCAAATGGATAACGTGACTCTAATAGACTATAACTCTCAATTGCGTCGGCATAACGATTAGAAGCCATCTCGCCATTGGCCTTTTGATAGAGAATACGTGCAGGCACGTCGTCTGAGACGATTTCTGCATCCTCATCGTCGCCATCAAACAGCCCAGATACGGTGGAACACCCGGGGAGTAATAGGAGAATCAATAATATGGATAAAAGACTAGAGAGTTTCATGGCTATTTTTAGTTACACTAATGAGACCGATTATACATAATCCTGACCCAGGTGAACTCAATGACCGAACAAATAAACCATAGTTTGATCATCCCAGTTGAGTATGCTGGTTTTCGATTGGATCGCTCGTTGGCTATGCTGCTGCCTGAATATTCGAGAGCGCGAGTGCAAAATTGGATTAGTCAGCAACAAGTCACTGTGGACGGCGAATTTCTAGCCGCTAAATATCATCTCAAAGGCGGTGAGCAGATACTGATAAGCGCAGTCAGTGAGCCACTCAATAATCAGTCCCAGCCTGAGGATATTGCACTCGATATTGTGTTTGAGGATGAACATTTATTGGTGCTGAATAAGCCCGTTGGACTGGTCGTCCATCCGGGTGCAGGCAATCATTCCGGTACGCTATTGAATGCTTTGTTACATCATGCAGAGCACCTGGCCAGCTTGCCACGTGCCGGCATTGTCCACCGGTTGGATAAAGACACCAGCGGCTTGATGGTGGTAGCAAAATCCTTGCTTGCCCACACCAGCCTGGTTGATTTGTTGCAAGAACATCGCATAGATCGACGTTACCATGCCATTGTTCGGGGGCAGTTGATTGCTGGTGGCAGCATTGATGAACCTATCGGTCGGCACCCCACAGATCGCATCAAGATGGCAGTCAATCTTAAGGGTAAGCCTGCACGCACCCACTACAAGGTGATCGAAAAGTTTCAACGCCATACCTGGCTGGAGGCGCGCCTAGAAACAGGCCGCACTCACCAGATCAGAGTGCATTTTGCCCACAAAAAAATGCCTTTGGTGGGTGATAGTGTCTACGCACCGCGCATTCAGCGGGTGGCTAATGTAGTACCTGAGTTGAATGAGGCGATATGTGCTTTCCCACGCCAAGCCTTACATTCGCATCATCTTGCGTTTGAGCATCCGGCCACCGGTGAGTCGTTGGCATGGCAGGCCGCTATGCCGCAAGACATGCATGAGTTGCTAGCAACTCTGCGAACATACTCTCCCTTATGACGATGTTACCGACCATCTGTCCTGATTGGCCTCTGACAGACAGACTTAATGTCCACACTACAACGCGGCAAGGGGGTATCAGTCTGCCACCTTATGCCGCGCTCAACTTGGCTGACCATGTGGATGATATCGCAGCCTCTGTTGATGCTAATCGAGCGCTCTTACAACGCGCACTGGATTTGCCGAACAGGCCGAAATGGTTACAGCAAACGCACAGTACCGAGGTGATTGCGGCGCAGGATGTGAGTGCAGAATGCGCCCGAGCAGATGCTATATTCACTTGCTCCACTGAGGACGTTTGTGCAGTGTTGACGGCAGATTGTCTGCCTGTCGTGTTGAGTAATGATGCCGCAGACTGTGTGGCTGTGGTGCACGCCGGCTGGCGTGGCCTCATCCATGGGGTGATTGAAAATACGCTAGCGGCTATGGCTGCACATAACAGTCCCAGTTACGCCTGGCTGGGGCCAGCAATCGGGCCGCAAGCGTTTCAAGTGGGTCAAGATGTTTACCACATCTATACTCAGAAAAGTCCTCATCTGGCGAGCTGTTTCACAGCCGTCTCCAAGCATAAATGGACGCTTGATATTTACGCAGCCGCCAGACAAATACTAACGAGCCAGGGTGTAGCTCATATTTACGCTGATGATTATTGTACATTTAGCGATGCGCAACGATTCTTCTCCTACCGTCGGGACGGAGTGACAGGCCGCATGGCCACCCTAGTATGGAAAAAGTGAGTCGTGCCTGAGGCTAGTTTTGGGATATCTAGTTTTGGGATATCTTTAATAACACTTTATCCATTGCCTTGTGGGTCAGGATACGTTTTAGATAAGCCATAAAGTAAGTGGGTACGGTGACATAGTATCTGGCTTTTGGCCGTTTACTGTCCAAGGCATGCATCACCTTAGGTGTGACTGCGCTGGCCGGCAGAGTTAAGGGTGCCGCGGGCCCTGCTTTGGCCAGGCGTGCCTCATTGGCTTGATAGGCCGCAGTAAAAACACTGGGCTTACCTTTTAAGGTTTTGATATACATGGCATGACTGTTACTGCGAAAGTTGGTGGCAACAGGACCAGGCTCGATCAGAGAGATATCAATACCAGTATCTGTCAGTTCTAATCTCAAGGTGTCGGCAAAACCCTCAAGCGCATATTTGCTGGCGTTGTACGCACCGCGCAAGGTGAGGGCGACAAAACCCAGCACTGAGCTGTTGAATAGAATGCGTCCTGAGTTTTGTTTGCGCATGACTCTGATAGCCAGATTCGTTAATTCCATGGTGCCGAACACATTGGTCTCAAATTGTTCGCGCAACATACCTCTGGATAAATCCTCTACCGCGCCAGGCTGGCCATAGGCACCATTATTAAATAACCCATACAACTCACCACCCGTATGCTCCAAAGTCTGTTCAAAAGCTGATTTGATACTGTCTGAATCCTGCAGATCCAGTTGCACACAATATAGTCCCTGCGCATTTAAGCGTGCGACATCCTCAGCGCTGCGTGCGCTGGCGATGACTCGGTAGTCCGTATTGAAATGTAAATCTTTGGCTACCTGGTAGCCAATGCCAGTCGAACATCCAGTGATCAATATGGATAAGGGATTTTGCAAAACGTTATTCTCAGGTGTTGATACACATTCGTATATATTATTTTGTTGTCTGTAATAAGTCTATTTGCGAGAGGCTAGGCAGACTATAGTTAAAAAAATAATAAGACTAAAAAGATAGTCACTAGAGTGATAAAAAATCTAGCGAGATAAAATTCAGGGCGAAAAAAAA
>DDIE01000027.1 GCA_002338385.1 Proteobacteria bacterium UBA1858 | reverse complement strand
TGCTGCGGCCGAAGCCGCCAGAACGGTGCCGCCACGAGAACATGGTGGTAACTGTGATATCAAAAACTTATCACGTGGTTCTACCGTCTATTTCCCCGTGTATGTTGATGGTGCTGGCCTCTCCATGGGCGATATCCACTTTTCACAAGGTGATGGTGAAATCACATTCTGTGGCGCTATTGAGATGGCGGGTTATTTAGACATACGCGTTAACATCATCAAAGGTGGAATGGAAAAATATGGCGTGGTAAATCCAATATTTAAACCTAGTAAAGTGGATCCAGACTACTCAGACTACTTGATCTTTGAGGGCATCTCCGTTGATGAAGATGGCAAGCAGTACTATCTTGATCCACATGTTGCCTATCGTCGTGCCTGTCTGAATGCCATTGAGTACATGAAGAAATTTGGCTTTACCGGCGCGCAGGGCTACGCAATTCTGGGGACGGCACCTGTCGAGGGCCATATCAGCGGTATTGTTGATATTCCAAATGCGTGTTCAACACTATGGCTACCCACTGGAATATTTGATTTTGATATCGACATTAAGCCAGAGGGGCCGAGCAAGCAAGTCACTTCCTATGCTGACTTAGCATTTACCAGTTAACGCCACATCACGCTGCAGGGTTTACTATGCCTATATATGAATTCCAGTGTCCGCAACACGGCACCTTCTCTGCACTTAGAAGTGTAGCATTACGCAATCAAGACGCATCATGTCCAGAATGTGGGCATGATGCATCACGACTGCTGTCGGCGCCCTCATTGGCAATCATGTCACGTGAAAATAGAAGCGCATGGGAGCGCAATGAAAAAAGTGCACATGAGCCTAGACGTCAGCGCAAACACGTGTGTACTAGTGCCTGCAATCACTCCAAATCAGAGCACACAAAGCCTAAATATATGGCTGGTTCTGCTGGCTCTCGTCCTTGGATGCTGGGTCACTGATTAAGCAACGTGATTGATCCTCACTTGATAGCCTCCATGTCACTCAGTAGTGCCTAGAAAATATAAGCCAAATCACAAGAATAATCATCGTGTACCCTTTGGTTGGCGTGTATCAACCCAGGGCTATCACATGGTTAATCCCTATCAACGTAGGATCATTGTAGCGATCGTCAGACTATTTAATACTGGCCACACCTTAGAAAATATTTGTAGTCAATTAATGCATGACGGTTGCAAGACTGCACGTAATGGCAAGTGGTATCCCACCACGGTAAGCAAGATCATCAAACAAAATAGTAGCATCACTAGACTATGACTAGTGGATACCCTGGTTGCACTTAAATGTACAGCGGGCATTAATAAATGCTTATCAATTAGTGCATAAAAAGTTAATTAAAATATACAGTAATCAAATAAGCACACCAGATTGTCGTCAATTAAAACTTGGCATCCTTCTTGCTATTTCTCCGTTACCTTGAACTATTTTTAATGGGAAAATCTAAATGAGTAAATTTAAATCTTTAATAGGCATACTCTCACTGCTAGTTGTCAGCGTGAGTGTAAATGCCGCAGAGTACCCAACATCGGACGTTAATACGACGGGTCTTGCCGTAACTGATGATGTTGTTACTGTTGGTATTCTTCACTCAGTCACAGGCACCATGGCAATTAGTGAGTCTGGCTCTGTGGAAGCAGAAAAACTTGCTATTAAGCAAATCAATGAAATGGGTGGTGTACTTGGTCGTCAGATTGAGATCATTCAAGAAGACGGCGCCAGTGACTGGCCTACATTTGCTGAGAAAGCTAAAAAGTTATTAGTGAAAGATAAAGTCGCCTCAGTATTTGGTTGCTGGACATCCGCTTCAAGAAAAGCGGTGTTACCAGTGTTCGAGAAAGAAAATGGCATGCTTTACTATCCAACTTTTTACGAAGGTCTGGAAGAGTCTAAGAATGTGATCTATACCGGTCAAGAAGCAACCCAACAAATTATCGCGGGTTTAGACTGGGTTAAAGAGACCAAAGATGCAAAAACATTTTACTTGATTGGTTCAGATTATATCTGGCCTAGAACGTCAAATAAGATTGCACGTAAACACATCGAAAATGTTCTTGGTGGCAAGGTGGTTGGTGAAGAGTACTACCCACTGGGTCACACTAACTTTGGCTCTCTGATTAACAAAATCAAACTCAAGAAGCCCGATGTGATCTACAGCATCGTTGTCGGTGGAAGTAATGTCTCTTGGTACAAGCAACTCAAGGCCGCTGGTATTACCTCAGACAAGTGGACCTTACTTACGATTTCAGTGACGGAAGATGAGATGCTTGGCATCGGTGGTGAAAACGTCGAAGGCTTCTACGCCGCAATGAAATACTTCCAGAGCCTGGATAATCCAAACAATCAAGCGTTTGTTTCCGCATTCAAAGAAATGTGGGGAGATGACAGTGTGATTGGTGACGTTACCCAAGCGGCCTATCTAGGTCCATGGTTATGGAAAGCAGCGGTTGAAAAAGCAGGTAGCTTTGATATTGATAAGATTGCAGTCGCCTCAAATGGCATTGAGCTTGATACCGCACCAGAAGGCTATGTGCGTATTCATGATTCAAACCATCACCTTTGGAGTAAGACGCGTATTGGTATAGCTAAAACAGATGGTCAATTTGATGTCATCTGGGAGTCGGGTCTCATCGAGCCCGATCCATTCCCGGAAGGTTATCAATAGTCTTTCTAGTTGAGTGAGTTCGACTCGGGTATAGCGGTTAAATCGTATACCCGGGTCACTTAAAGTGATACGCCCAAAGGAGCAAGTTAAATGTTTTCAGAGTACAGTGCGACGGAATTAGGAGCTATATTTGCTATGCAAGGATTTGCAGGATTAAGTTTATTCTGCGTGTTCTTATTAATGGCACTTGGTTTAGCGATCATTTTTGGTCAAATGAAAGTTATCAATATGGCGCATGGTGAATTCCTCACTATTGGTGCGTACACCACCTTCATGCTCTCGTCCCTAACTGAGAATTATATTCCCGGTTTTATGAATTATTACTTTTTCTTTGCCATAATTCTGGCGTTCATTATTGCATTTATTGTCGGCTACTTAGTTGAAGTTGGCATGATCAGACACCTTTATAAAAGACCCCTAGACACACTGCTTGCCACCTGGGGTTTGAGTTTAATTATGCAGCAAACATTTCGCTCCACCTTTGGTGCCCGCGAAGTCAGCTCCACCTTACCCGACTGGTTGTTAGGGTCCTTTCAGCTCACTGATATGATCGAAATTCCCATCAATGGCATGTTAGTGGTGTCAGTCACCTTTATCATGACCGTGCTGGTCTACTATATGTTATTCAAATCACGCTGGGGCTTGCGCGTGCGTGCCACTACACAGAATCGAGTGATGAGTGGTGCAGCCGGTATTAATACCAAGAGTGTAGATCGTTATACCTTCGCCTTTGGTTGTGGTATTGCGGGTATTGCTGGCGCGGTATTTACCACCATCGCCTCGACTGGTCCAACCAGTGGATCACTCTACATAGTGGATACATTCTTAGTCGTTGTATTCGGAGGCGCAGCAAGTATTTTTGGCACAATCATGTCAGCCTTTTCAATTGCTCAAGCACAGTCAATTATGGAATTTTTCATGAGTGGTTCCATGGCTAAGGTTTTAACTTTGTTAACCGTGATTAGCATCCTAATGATTAAGCCAGAAGGTTTATTCTCCATTAAAGTTAGAAAGTAAGGAGCAAGTAATGTCTGTAACGATGCAAAAAATGTTAGGTGATAAGAATCAGATCATTGCTTTGGCAATACTCCTTTTCTTTCTTGGTGTGTTCTTACCCTTAGTACTGGATATTTTCCGCCTTAATCTAGTCGGTAAATACTTAACTTATGCGTTTGTTGCTGTAGGTCTAGTGTTATGCTGGGGTTATGGTGGTATTTTAAGCCTTGGACAAGGCGTATTTTTCGGCCTTGGTGGTTACTGTATGGCCATGTTTTTAAAGCTGGAAGCCTCAGACCCAGAAACAACAGCAATTCAATCCACCCCTGGCATCCCCGATTTTATGGACTGGAATCAGCTGACTGAGTTGCCCTGGTTTTGGGTGCCGTTTGATAATTTATTTATTGCTATCGTAGCCATAATTTTAGTCCCCGGGATATTTGCCTATATTATCGGTGCCGCTATGTTTAAACGTCGTGTAAGTGGCGTTTATTTCGCGATCATGACGCAAGCCGTCGCTGCCATACTCACTATTCTCATCATTGGTCAACAGGGTTTAACGGGAGGGGTTAATGGCATTACTGATCTGCGCACATTGCTGGGTTGGGACATCCGCGATGATTCCTCCAAATATATTCTCTATTACTTAAATTTATTTTTGCTCACCTTATGTATATTGGTTGGTCGTTACATCATCAATAGCAAAGTCGGCAAGCTCCTACTAGCCCTCAAAGATAAAGAGGATAGGGTACGTTTCTCTGGTTATGATGTTGCCAATTATAAAATATTTATTTTCTGTGTTGCTGCTGCGATCTCCGCCATTGGTGGTGCCATGTTTACTCTCCAAGTAGGGTTCATGTCACCATCCTTTATTGGCATAGTGCCTTCCATTGAAATGGTCATCTTCGCTGCTTTAGGTGGCCGCATGTGTTTGATTGGTGCCGTATATGGCACGCTAGTGGTCAATGCGGGCAAGACATTATTCTCGGAGAGTTTCCCTGAGCTATGGTTATTTCTAATGGGCGCGCTGTTCATTGGTGTGGTCATGACATTCCCCGATGGCCTGTCTGGAATGTACACCCAAGCCAAGCAGAAGTTTTTAGCGAGTAGGGCAGGTAAACAAGAAAAATCGAAGTCAGATGATGAGTCAATTACCGAAGTCAATTAAAAACACTGTTAGGAGACAAGCATATGTTAGGTGGAAGTAATACGGATTATGTTTTAGGCATTGAAGACTTGACGGTGTCATTTGACGGTTTTAAAGCTGTAGACAACGTCACTATGTATATCGATCATAACGAACTACGGGTAATCATCGGGCCAAATGGTGCGGGTAAAACGACATTGCTCGATCTAATTTGTGGCAAAACACAAGCTAGCAGCGGTTATATCAAATACAAGAATAAAGATCTCACTAAAATGTCTGAACATCAGATTGTGCATGCGGGTGTTGGACGTAAGTTCCAGAATCCCTCAATCTACGAGACGCTGACTGTGTATGAAAATCTAGAAGTCTCCTATCCAAAAGCCAGAGATGTTTTAGGCGCATTATTTTTTAATACTACGGAAAAGATCGATCAGGAAATAAAGGCCGTTGCTAAAGAGATTTTCCTGGATGATTTATTAGATATGAATGCTGCATTACTCAGCCATGGCCAGAAGCAATGGTTAGAAATTGGCATGTTACTTATCCAAGATCCTGAGCTCGTGATGTTAGACGAGCCGGTCGCTGGCATGAGTGTGAAGGAGCGTAATCAAACCGCTGAATTACTGAAGAGAATTTGTAAGGGTCGCAGTGTGATCGTGATTGAGCATGATATGGAGTTTGTTGAAAAAATCGCGGAAAAAGTAACTGTTCTGCATCAGGGTAGTCTGTTAGCTGAAGGTGAAATGTCAGAAATTAAAAATAACAAAGATGTTATCGAAGTTTATCTGGGGCATTAAATACAGCGTCATTTAACGCATCATAGTGAAAAGGAAATAATATGCTTAACGTAAAAAATATACAGGTAGCTTATGGTGACAGTACCGTGATCAGTGATCTTTCATTTGAGGCAAATCCGAATGAAACAATCGCTATCATGGGGCGTAATGGTATGGGCAAAACAACATTATTCAAATCCCTGATTGGTGTCATTCCACTTAAGGGTGGTGACATAGAAGTTGCCGGGACCAATGTTTCAAACATGCAGAGCTATGAGCGTGTCAGTCAGGGAGTGGCCTATGTGCCACAGGGGCGGATGATATTTCCTACGCTCACCGTTTTAGAAAATATTGAGACCGGCTTAGAAAACTCGAAAAATAAAAAAGTACCCGATGAAATCTACCAACTGTTTCCGGTATTACACGATATGCGTCATCGTAAAGGCGGGAATTTATCGGGTGGCCAACAACAACAGTTAGCCATCGCGCGCGCACTGGTGACCGATCCTAAAGTATTATTATTGGACGAGCCGACCGAGGGAATTCAGCCATCGATTATTAAAGATATTGCCAATATATTGAATGAAATTAGGAAAATGCGCGAGATCACCATCATTGTCTCTGAGCAAGTTCTGCACTTTGCACTCGCGGTCGCTGATCGAATTTTAGTGATCGAGAGTGGCAATATCCTATTCGAGAATAAACGCGATGAAGTTGATACCGAAAAAGTGAGTCATTACTTATCCGTTTGATTGTCTGCTCAGCTTAACTGCATCTGCGAACGCACCTCAACCGCAACGTGGTCGATAGCGTGCTGGCAAAATGTTGAGCTCAACCATCTCACTATAGCGCTGTTAATAACGGGCGTAACGATAGCCCAGGCAAGCCAGTAGCATGCCCAAGGCAAGCATAAACCAACTGGGATAGGGCACTTGCGTCACCGTATTGGTTGTCGCACTGGGGTTGGTGCTGCCAAGGCCATAGGCATAATTGACCCTATTCACGCTATCGTTGTTGGTTGTGCGGGTATACAGAATATGATCATAGGTTATGCCGGCATTATTCAGCACATCCATCATATATTGAAATGTCAGTGCTTGATCACTGCCGGCACCAAATACGGTTGCTGGATTTTGATCTTTATGCAGCCAGTAACCCGTTTCTTCAAAAGTAGCGGCATACAGTGTGGTTGAGTAATCTGATACGGTCGGGTAATTGGTGGATGCCATATAGTAGCCCCAAGTACCACTGCAGTTCGAGATAGTATTATCATTGTCCCGCGCACAACTGGCAAATGAAGATGAATTGTAGGCATTGAAGCCAGCCGTCTCATCATAGGACGAGCTTTGCGAGTGCGTGGTCGCCCATTCTCGGGTGAGATGTAAATATTCTTCTGTATTAGCATCAGTGGCGGTATACCCACCGAGAAAATAGCCGGTGTAGTTAACGCCATCCTCGACCGTATCAGCAACCGGACTGGTGGTAGGATATATGGATACTGAGGCACGTCCACGTGGATTATTAGCCGTACTTTGATTGCTATTGGGGAAACTCGCGTGATGGGTGGTCCAGTCAGCAATATCGTCACTTGTGCCCCAGAGTAAGTCAGCCCCGGGATGCTTGTTAATGAGCGCGCTATCGGCAATAAAGTAGGTCATGTTAACTTCAATCAGGCCTTGGCTGGCACTGTTAAAGCCGGATGGAAATACCGTTCTTGAATCATATAAGGCATTGGTGAAAGACGCACCGCTGACATCGGCACCGCTAAAATTGACATTAGCCAGATTCGCTTCATCAAAAATCGAATTGGTCAGGGTCGCGTTGCTGAAATTGACGCCGTCCAGGTTATAACCGGTGAAATCAACATTAGCCAGTGTTTGCCCGGAATAATCTTTAGTTGCCAGGGTGACTTTATAGCCGGCATGCGGATGTGCACTCTCACTGTGTAATGAAGAGGATGTGCCGGTCTGGCTGGTCGCATCAAACAGACCATATTCAGCATCTATCATTTGGCTATAGCTGATGCTACCAGTAAAGTTCGTCCACGTAATCGCAGTGAGATTGGCACCGGTGAAGAGGGTGCTAGCATCTACTGTCGTATTTGTGAAATCAGCACCAGATAGATTCGCGCCGGTAAAATTGGTCGCGCTAAGCGTAGCACCTGTGAAGTCACAACCACTCAAATTCTGGTTGGAGAAATCCACACTTGATTGATCTGTGCCTGCATAGCTGCCAGGGCAGGCGTGGGCATAAGGAAGCGAAAGTGTGAGCGCAAATAGTAACAGCAGAGATCGTATAATCATCTGTTGATAGTAGCCGGATTAAGTGCACTTATATGAATCTTTTATGACAACCAAATAAGCATGCAAAACGATTAGATCTTGATCTATGAACACTCAATCTCAAATGAGTAGTCGCCCGCGAGCCGGCCTGTTAACGATCACTGAACCAAAAAAATTGGGCTGGCTGAAAGATAGCAATATTGATTTGATCAAGGCGATTACTGTCTAGGATTTCTGTGAACCAAACATACATGGTGTGCGGATCGAGATGATTGGGAACCACTGCTTGATAGCGATTCAAGCCATTGTTAATCGCACTGTCCACAGTAAATATGTTATCGAACATAATTGGCACGATCGCGGATGCTGGGTCTGTTGGATCATGTTGCATCAAACGGGCGCTGTAATAGGCATCTATCTTTGGGATCAAGTCCCATTCCAGCGTAATACTATTGATTTGACGCCTAGCCAGTTGGCCGTAGGGAACAAACGTAGGCTGCGCTTGCTTGTAGTGTGTCAGCAGTTCATCAGAATAATTCAGCGTTCGACTTCGAATGCTAGTCTTACCACTTTTGTACTTAAGTGCAATCGTATATGTGCCATTGGCTAAAAACCCATGCGCATCATAGGACTGGAACCAAGTGACGTTATTAGCTACTTCATCCACGTAGCCACTCAGGTTATGCAGAGAGAAAGGCTGTATCTGAAAGGTGTGGCTATAACCCTCTGGACCATTGACAGATATTGAGTCTATCAGCGCCACATCTACTCTTTGGTTGGTAGCAAAAGTGATCACAAATTTTGCAGCTTCGGATGCATTCAAGCGTGTGTATTGATAATCGTGCCAATACACATTACAAGCAACAATATTCCCAATATCAGGCTCTGCTGGACTGGCAAGAAGAACACCGGGGAGTAAAAACAGCATCATCAGAATTGCTTTGTACATAACTTCACTGGCATGGTTGGGAAAATATAGTATTGTTTACAATACTATATTATTGCTTTATCCAAGTGTTAAGTTATGTCAATGAGCTTAGCTCGGTCACTTGCGTTACTTGAGTAGCAAAGCAAACGCTATTGAACAGGATATTTATTAGGACTAGTTTATTCAGAATCTGGCTGATCCTGAATAAACTATAGGCAGGTGATCGAGATGATCGATCATTTTGCAGTCGTTGAATAATAAAGTTTGCAGGTATGAATAGTCCTAGTTGGCATACTCGGCACCACCAATCATGACGTCAGCCACAATGGTATAGGTTTCAGTCCAGGCCGCTTTGACTTCTTCGGTAAAGTCTTCTTTGAGGCCTTGCTCCAGCGTCCATAATAATGAGGCGCCCACTTTGTCATAGTCTGCCTGTTTGACGCCGTAATCTTTATGGCGACTGCCTAGCGCTTTGACCGGCTCGAGTAAAGCGTCCAGATTTTCCAAGCCATTCACCGCGGTGGAAATCATTTGCATTAATAATTTACCCTGCTCAGTCATATCGCCCTTGAAATAAGGTTTAACCTCTGGATATTCTGCAAACAATCGCCCATAGAATAGCTCTGCAGCTGTTTCCTTAATCGGGACAACCTTTGCCCAGGATTCCTGAACTAATGTTATTTGTTCTGGTGTCACAATTATTTCTCCTCTGTTATGTAGTGCTCAGCCAGCGACGTCATGTAATCAACTGCTACTTTGACCTCCTCATCGCTGAGCGCATGATTACCACCACGGGGTGGCATCATAGTGTCGTCAGGGCCAAAAAACCCATCAATAGCATGCTCGTATAATACTGCTTGATCTTTGGCTAGACGCTGGCGCCAGTCATCCGGCTTGAGTGGATTAGGTGATCCTGCAATACCGTAGGCATGACAGCCTTCGCAACTATCCAGCCAAATCTCTCTGCCTTCAATCAGTGCTTGCTCACTAAACTTAATATAAGCCTGATCGTCTGCTGAAACTGAATTCAGCAGAACGAACAGGAACAGAAAGTTTAATGAGTGATCAAGTCTCACTAATTAGTTGATTGGGATACGGATAACAACACCACCCATGACGTCACCCATTTTCCAATCAGTTTTAGAAGTGTCTTTATGATCGTTATGACAAGTCACACACACTGGAGCAACCGCATTGTCAGCATAAACAGCAGTAAAGTACTCAACGCCACCTAATTCCTCAGTGGTGTAGAAGTTCTCACCTTTATTATCAGCGACATACTGCAAACCTTCTTTTTCAGCATCTGTCTTTGGCGCATTTTGCTTATTGATTGGCCATAGCGACTGTAACGAGTAACTGAAGTTTACATCTGGATTAGCTTCAGCACGCTCAGCCACCATCTCAGCACCAAAGCGGAACATCTGTGCGGGTAGCACTAATGCCTTATCATCGTCAAAGTGCTCACTCGCAGATATCACTTTATCTTTTTTAACTAAGCGATTAACAATTTTACGCGTGTACACCGCACGATCTGAATCCATCACCAAATGCAATGCATCAGCCATAGCTTTGGGGGTGATTGAAGGTGTTGAGGCAGCATCTTTTGCTAATGCTATACCAATACCTCCGGTTAACGCAGACACCAAGCCTACGATCAATAGCTCCTTACCATATTTCATTTTTAACCTCCTCAGGTTATGTGATTTACAATGGGTACATCTAACACTATCGAGTGGCCTCTCGTCGCTTGAGATCCCGCTCCATATCCTTTCTCGCCAGATCAATGCTTTCTACGTGCACACTGGGCTGACCGGAAAAATTCTTCTCGATTAAATCTTCATCTGCCAATGCATTGATGGCGAACTGCAAACCATGGCAGTGTTGGCATGCCGGACGAATCATCTTGCTATTCGGTGACAAGCTTGCACTTTGATTGTGGTCGACGACTTTACGACTTAGCCAGTCGCTGACGTCATAATCAATTCTGGGCATGTGGCAACTGGCACAAGACACACCGGTATCTTCCGCTGCCTGATGACTGACCTCGGCTTGCCATAAGGCATAATGCGAGGAGTCCTTGTAAGCCAGTGAATGATCATCTGCATGGCACTCTAAACAGCCATCGACGGCGGCATATTGGACATCAAAACGGTGTGCTGAATGACAGCTATTACAGGTGAGTTCCTGATGACTGGCTGATTCCTGCATCGGTATGCGCGCCAGCGCGGGCGTCATTGGCGATAAGTTCGCCGCCAGACGCATGCCATGCTTACCTTGTTGGAAGCGATCAACTTCTATGCTGTGACAGGATTCACAATATTCGGGACCTGGGTGATCAGTCCATGCGCTTAAACTGCCATCCGCTTCGGTTTTCTGATGACATGCGGTGCAATTCACACCTGATTGAGCATGTGCTGTCTCCAGCCAATCAACATGCAGTTGTTGGTCAACTGTGCTAGCAGCGGGCGCATCAGCCTGATTGCTCAGTAGTGTTTCGATTGGATAGGCATCACGCGGGTACTCCATAATTTCAACCAGCACATCGGCAAACTCTTTTGCCGGCAGACGTGCCTTCGCGAGATGGGCGGGAGCATCCATATGCTTTAACAAAAAGTCGGTATACAGAGCACGATTATTATGAAAATTATGACAGCCAGAATCTTTGCAGGTAGTAAATTCCATGCCCGTATGGGAAGGGCGCTCCTCAGCAATATCGGCATGACAGTGGTAACACACATCGAGCGGTTGGGTGAGGCCATCCTTGAGCGTAATTTCTGGCTTGTGCTCGACGTGACAACTCATGCATTCCAGCATATTTACTTTTTCCAAGCGATCAGCGTTGCGCGGATCTTTGAATTTAGAGCGTGGATGTGAATCAAATGGTTTCTCGCGCACATCACCATGACAGTTGATACAGGACGCCTGTAATACTTCGCTGCCGCCGAATGCATCTGTGTGACATGTATCACAGGCATCGACCAACTGGTGGTGACCCGCACTCAATTCACCGGGCATAAAAATAGCTTTACTAATACCGTCTTGCATAAGCACATACATAAGAATTACCGCCAGAAAAAGACTGCCTATAGACCAGAAGATCCAACTGAATGTGTGTGATGATTTGCTCATAATAATTCACTAGTACCAATATCCTTTGAGAACATGCCAAGCTAAAAGACCGGGAACAGGCCAAAACAAGAAGATGTGCCACAGCACAGATCGCTTCCTGTAAATTAAGGCGCTGGACTTTTTAAGCTTGTGTTCGAGTGCTGTGATGGTTGAGGACAGTGCACCCAGCACGATCATGCTGGAGAAACTCAACATCAAGTAAAAGTTAAGTCCTTCGCCCATCCGGAAACCGGTATGGGCCACTAGGGTTGCGATCACCAGCACGCCGAGCATAATGTGCGCCAGTCGCCAATAATCAAAAGCTCCTAATCCATCCAATTTGCGCACCCGTTTTTTAATCGACAGGGCGAGTCCCAGCACGGCCAAACCCAGCACGGTAAAGCCACTGATTTGCTTGTATAGGGAGTCGCGCCAGAGGATATCCCAGCGCCACTCATGCTGTACCGAACTGGCATAGGGCACCTCAATGGCGAGGAAGAATAGGGTAATCGTGGCCACAGTAATGGCCGCGAACGTGAGCATGCTGCGGGCATATCTGACCGGTTCTGTAACATGATCATTACCCAGTAAACTCGCGACCAGTGGTTTGCATGAACCACACACCGTACTGGCGCCTGTGGTTTGTGAGACCTCGCTAAGCCTGCAGGCACCATTCTTGATGGCATCACTGATGGTCCCGCGCGTCACATTCATACACTGGCAGACAAGTGCATTGGCTGGCCAGGCGTTTACGTCTTCTGCTTCTTCTTCAGGCCAGACTAAACCAGTCTTCAGGAAGCGGAGAATTTGCCAAGGATAGATTCTGACCTGCTCGCTCACAGCGGTTTGTAAGCGTACGGTTTCCGCCCATTCGCCATAGCCAATGACGCCAACAAGACGATAGCGATGGACCAGTATTTTGCGATAGATGCCGGCATCCGCATCATGGTAAATATAACTCGAACCAAAGTGGCTAACTTCATTAATGCCCATTGGGCCGATACTGAATACCTGAGTACCAACCACTTTGAGGCGTGAGGCTGCCATCGAACCACTGTAATGAGTTTCGGTGCCAGTAATATTTGCCGCAGCCACTGCTGCCTGTTCCAGACCCGGGGCGACTAAGCCATAAATACGCTCGCGGTGTTCGGCACATTCACCCACTGCATAAATATCCTTAACCGACGTCTGCATCTCATCATTCACAAGAATGCCGCGGCTGAAGGCTAGACTGGCCTGTTGGGCCAGTTCAATATTGGGTGTGATACCGGTGGCAAGAATGAGTGTATCGCAGGCAAGCTCACGGCCGCTGCGTAAGCGCAGACCGGTAATGCGCTCAGTGCCGAGCACTGCACTGACACCATCGCCAATAATGACATTTATCCCTAGGGACTCCACTTGCGCGTGTAACAACTCAGCACCCGCGACATCCAGTTGATTACTCAATAAGCGATCGGCATGCTCTATCAGAGTCACCTCAGTATTCAACTTCTGCATTGCGCGAGCCGCTTCCAGACCCAGCAGGCCGCCGCCAAGTACCACACAATGATGACTACTGGCACGTCGGGCTAGCAGCTTGTTGGTATCCGCATAATTACGAAAACTGTATACGCCACTGATATCAACCCCAGGAATATTTGGAATAAACGGTTTAGATCCAGTTGCAATGATCAGGGCTTGGAAGGGTTGTTTGACATTACTGCTATCGATCACGAATTTCTGTTCGCTATCAATCTCTGTCACTCTGAATCCGATACGTTCATCGACAGATGCAAACGCAGGGTGGGTGAGCGCATCATGCAAAGCGTCTGAGTCGATTTCCCCTGCCAGCCAGGCGCTGAGTTTGACGCGATTGTAGGGACGATGTTGCTCCTCGCCATAAATAACCAGCGCGGTTGATGGCGCGCGATTGAGTAACTCTTGGGCTACCCGCATACCCACAGGTCCATTACCGATAATGACCACCGGTAACCCACACTGCGCCTTAATGCTGGCAGCAGTTATTGTGAATGGGCTAGCTTGACTCATACTAAATAGGTGAGCTTGAGATGCAGTCAAACTCAGTCATATTCAGCGGCAGTCGGATAGCCATAACCACGCTAGTGCAACCAATTTGCAAACAGCAGCCTGATCGAGCTGTCAGTGCTTGCTTAAATTCCATTTCTAAGATCCCCTCTAGAACTTATCGATCCAATTTTTTTGCAAAAAAAAAGCCACAACCAAATGAATTGGCTGTGACTTCGTTGTCCACTGTGTGGTGCATCATTGCACGACACATGCAGCATGTTTGCTGTTATTTATCCATTACAGAAGCAAAGATAGTGCCAAGATACTCACCTCGACAGTTAATGTTGCATAAGCGCCTGATATTGGGTTATTTATTATTTTTTCGCTGAGATTGCGATCGATTTCACGCGCTCGATGCCGCGCAGTCACTGTGCAAAAAAATGTCATATGAATTAATTTAGTGCAAAAAAAATGCTTTGAAGCACGTATCACGGACAGCATTTGACGTTGATCACTGCTGAATGATGAGTTCGAAATACGGCAGCATCGAACTCTAGTCTGGCGCTTATTTTCTTAACAGGGTAAATAGTCTGTTTAGGTGTCAATGATCTGCTAATTTGTCTATTCTAGGTCTGCAGAGCACGATTATTCATATTTTCTCGGCACTGCAAGCACTCAATTGATCCCCTTATCCCTTGGAATCACGCAATAAGGCCAAGCATTGAAAATTACTGTCTCTAAACAACGTGTAACCATGATACTGCTGCTGTTCACTCTCGTCCCTTACAGCGTGTTGGCTGAATGGACTGAGATTGCTTCCACCGCGAATGGGGACACCTATAGTATCGATTTGAATAGAATTACCCATGACGATCAGTATGTGTATTACTGGCGTCTGTCTAACTATGCCATACCCACCAAATACGATGATCTATCTGGGGTGGCACAGGTCAAAGTCGATTGTATGTCAGCCATGACAATGGATATTAGCATGACCTTTTATAAGCAACATGATGCCAAAGGTGAGGGTGAAACTCTGGATCGAAGACCAAAGTGGAATAACGTACACCCAAATGGAACCGCTGAGGTTTTATTTAATGCTGTGTGTGAGATTGCACAACCAGACTAGGAGCAGACTGGGCTTTATCTATCATGGCGAATTTTGATATGAAAGCTCTCAAAGGGGAGTCAGAGAGATAAGTACTTGGGTGGTGTTTCGTGCCTACACGAGAATTATCGTAACAGACTGTCTTCGTTCCGTGCTCGAGATTAAAGCCAACACACTCTATGCCTGCATACAAAGAAGCCTCCGTTGAGGAGCCCTTGTTACATTTATTAAGCTACCTGATGGTGTCCTCAATATGCGACTAATACTTAGTCGCATGTGTGTGGCGACTTGCAATAATATAAGTAACCTATTGATAAAAAATGTAATTTTTAGGTTATAAAATATGGTACTCTTTGTCTTTAATCAAGAATTTAAGACATTTGTTTGCTTTAGTGATTGAGCTGTGTGCTTCCCATAATCAAGATGCTCTCAGTTCTTGAGTCATAATAGTCTTTATAACGATAACTTGTTGCTACTCATAATAATATTGCAGTTGTATTCTACAAAATCGCTCGATTAATGCACTATTTATGAACAGTTCGCTATAATCCACCGCCGCTAACATTGGAGATGACCATGAGTGATAGGTTTGCAAGGAGTATGACGGCGTTTTTTCGCTTTTTTGCGGATGCGTTTTTTGCCAGCCGCTACGGCCATCGCGCGGTAGTGCTCGAGACGGTCGCCGGAGTACCCGGGATGGTGGCTGGTATGTGGGTCCACCTTAAGAGCTTACGCCAGGCAAAGACCGGCTACGGCCCGCTGATACGTGAGCTATTGGCCGAGGCTGAGAACGAGCGCATGCACCTGATGTTTTTCATCGACATCGCACAGCCAAACTGGCTGGAGCGGGCGCTGATACTCATCGCCCAGCTGAGCTTCATGGCCTACTACTTGGTCCTCTACATCGTATCGCCTAAGACAGCCCACAAGATGATCCATTACTTCGAGGAGGAGGCGGTCCGAAGTTACACCAGTTACCTCGAAGAGATAGAGGCGGGCGAGATAGACGACGTGCCAGCGTCACAGCTTGCCATCGACTACTACGACTTGCCCGCTGACGCCAAATTATCCGACATGATTCACAGGGTGAGGGCTGACGAGCAGGGACACGCAGACGCTAACTTAAAGTTCTCAGAGGCATACTGATTCTAGAAGTAATCGACTTCGACCCATTTTGTTAGGTTAAGTGCTGTTGAGCTGCACACTACGGAATGATGATCTGTAGGTCGCTAACTTATAAGATGACGCTATGTCTATATTTAGTGTCCTCAAAAATAAAATCTCAGCATCATTGCCTAATAGTGTGTTCTCGCACACCGCTCCAGAACGCCAAGTACCTCTGTCATGAAAAAGTGTGACATTCAGCCTGAGGCTGTGGTTTGGTTGGTGCGTGATTCAATTCGGCTAGCGGATAATCCGTCGCTACTTGCTGCTGTTCAGGAAGCTCAGCAGCATGGTATATCGTTGATACCGTTGGCCTGTCTGGGGCCCTCTCGCTGGGCGGGTCGACAGTTTGGTTTAGCCCGCGCTGGTAAAGTTTGGCGCCGATTCAGAATAGAAGCGCTACTCGACTTAAAAAGTGAGCTTGAGTTGCAAGCTAGCACTCTGTGGATCTCCTCAGAGGAAGTCGTTGATACTATAAATACAATCTCCGAAACAATTTCTGTCCGCTGTGTGGTGACCGATTTGCCGCTAGCGACTGAAGAATCACTGGAAAATGCAGCTCTTGTGAATGCGAGTTATCGAGTGATCGAGGTGGAAACAGATGAGCTCTTCAATAAAGCACAGCTACCATTTCCGCTGGATGAGTTACCTCCAACTTTTTCGAAGTTTCGTAGGGTTATCGAGAAAAAGTCGGCCATAAATCCACCAACACCACTTGGCATTCCAAAACTACCACTTGTTCCTGAGCAGCTTAGATCCAATCCGCCAAAGTGGCTTGCACAGCTCGAGATTGAGCGTTTACCTTCGCAAACGCATTTGATCGGTGGTCGCGAAGCAGGGCTTAGATATTGGCATGGATATCTAGAGTCTGGTGCACTGTCGCACTACAAAGAAACGCGTAATGCGTTTGAAGGCCTTTATCAATCCAGTTATTTATCACCGTGGCTCGCGCATGGTTGTTTATCAGCGCGTGAGATTTGGGCCGATATATTAGACTATGAACGAAAACATGGTGGCAATGAGTCGACATATTGGTTGCGTTTTGAATTGCTATGGCGCGAGTTCTTTCATTGGTATAGCCGAGTCTCGGATTGGACTCTGTTCCGTAAGTCTGGGCCTGAAGCACGTGACGTGGCTGGTGATCAGAGTGATAAGCGTTTCCAACGATGGGTTGCTGGGGCCACTGGGTGTGACATTGTTGATGCGGCGATGCGTGAGTTGCAGATAACAGGCTGGATGAGTAATCGAGCAAGACAACTCGTTGCAAGTCAGCTCATTTATGAAATGAATTTGGATTGGCGTCTAGGGGCAGCTTATTTTGAATCGCAGTTAGTTGATTATGATGTCGCCAGTAATTGGGGTAACTGGGCTTATATTGCAGGTGTAGGGCCTGATCCTCGTGGGGGTCGAGTATTCAACCTCGATGAGCAAGCACGGCGATATGACCCTCAAGGCGTTTACAGACAACGATGGCTTTCTGTATGAATCCCGTCGTCGTTTGGTTTAAGCGCGATCTGAGGATTGAGGATAATTCTGCTTTAACAGCAGCCATTGCCGAGGGTCCTATATTGCCGATCTATGTGGTTGAGCCAGACTATTGGCGGATGTCCTATACTTCTGCGCGGCAGTGGCAGTTTTTGCAAGAGTCTTTGCTTGCGCTGGATCAGTCTTTAACTGCTTTAGGACAGCCGCTATGGGTGGCAGTGGGTGATATCGAAGAGATATTCACACGGCTGCATCAGCGTTTTCAATTTCAGCGCATGCATTCTCATCAAGAAACAGGCCCGGGCTGGACTTACAGCCGTGATCAACAAATGAAGGTATGGTCTGAAAGAAATCATGTTGAATGGATAGAGCATCGTCAACATGGGGTAATGAGAGGGCGAGCTGATCGTCGGCACTGGGCCAAACAATGGACTCAATTGATGGATGCTAGCCGAGCGCCTCTACCTGCTACATTGACAGCAATTGGAAACCCACCAAAGTCAGCGACTGATGTCTTGGAGGGCGTAGCAATCCATCCCGAGCGCATCATCGATGCACAACCTGGCGGGCTATTTGCCGGTGATGAATTACTCGCAGGATTTCTTCGATCACGTGCTGAAAACTACCGTGCTGGTATGTCCAGTCCCTTAACAGCACGAACAGTATGCTCTCGCTTATCTCCACACTTATCTCTTGGCACCGTCAGTCTAAGAACCATCTGGCAAGTAAGTCAGATGCGTCGAGATGAACTAAAAAGTACGCACGAGCGAAGTCGATTCGTCGGTAGCTTGAAGTCTTTTGGCTCAAGACTTCATTGGCATTGTCATTTTATGCAAAAGCTAGAGTCTGAACCGCGGCTGGAATTTGAGCCGTTGCATCGAGGGTTCATTGGCTTAAGAGATCATCAATCAGGGGATGAAGAACGTCTCCAGCGACTCACTGAGGGATGTTTGGGTTGGCCTTTTGTGGATGCTTGTCTGCGTTGCTTGCGTCAGACCGGTTGGATTAATTTTCGCATGCGAGCAATGTTGGTAGCAATCGCGAGCTATCATTTGTGGCTCGACTGGACACTAACTGCTCCTGTGTTTGCCCGTTGGTTCACTGATTTTGAGGCTGGCATCCACTTCTCGCAGATGCAAATGCAGGCGGGCACGACCGGCATCAATGCCAATCGAATCTATTCACCAATAAAACAATCACAGGATCAGGATCCGGATGGGCAGTTTATTCGGCAATGGGTGCCCGAGTTGTCTCAGGTGCCCTCGGAGTGGATTCATACGCCTTGGAGAATGCCTATACAACACCAACAGCGTTACGGGTGTCTGATAGGGCAACATTATCCAGAGCCAATCGGTGATCCTGTGCAGTTAGGCCGTGAAGCACGTGCAAAGATCTCGGCGTGGATTAAACAGCACGATATGCGACCAGAAGCAGCGCGAGTATTAAGAGTACATGGTAGTCGGTCCACGAAGAATCGTGTACCAAAAGTTAAAAAGGCATCCGCTCAGCAAATGCGGCTTGATCTTGGGTAATAGCTGCAAAAATCAAAGCATCTATACTAGGCAGAGACGTTTTCGTGTGATTTAGCATGCTTAAATTGCTCGGGTGGAGATGGGGCGGGTGCGTCTAGCCAGAATAGGTGTGCCGAACGTAACTGAAATTCAGATCCTAGATAAAGTACTCCTGAATCTGATAAAAAATCTCAGTATGATTTCTGAATGGCAGTATGTTTTCGCTCATCGTACCAGAGCACCTTTCGGCACATTTAGCTGCCCATCCCCTCGGACATATCCGAGTGCATGTTATGCCATATCTTTGACATGGAGCAGTCTTTGTAATCATTAAGGCAGGGTGCACCCAGTGTATAGTGAACGAGATTAGCCTGAGGGTTATCCGGATACTCCACAGCAAGCCAATTCCATTCTCTCGGGATTTGACCTATCTGATCATCCTGCAACCAAGAAAAGCGATGCAGAAACGAGCCTGTCTGAGACTGGATGAATTCTGGTGTCAAAATTTGATTAGCAGAGTGTGCGCAATTCCATAGCACCACACTCGACCAGTTTTTACGGGGATAGTCCTCATTCTTATTGTCGAAGTACTTTCGGTGAGCGGTAGTCTTATAGTCGTGTTTGACAACTAACACCGCTTTACTATCATCGCGTAGTTGCCAGAGTTCTTTGATGTCAGCCTGGCAGATCATGTCACCATCCGCAAAAATAGCCCATCCAGAATATTCACAAAGGTATGGCGTAAGGAAACGCGTATAGATGAATTTATTACTGCCATCCGTATGTGTCTCGCGGTAATCACCCAACATGTTTTCTGCCAAGGGGATAAAAGCAACTGGTCGCGAGGCATTTTTAATCACACTTTGACAAAAAGTATGATAGGCGACAGCCTCACGCTGATCGAACCCGACTACTAGACGAATGTGATTTGATGGAGACATTTTTGTCCTATTTTTTATTGTTCATGAAGTCGTTTTCGATTTTGTTTAATAGCTCATGCCATTTGATGTTTTATGAACTGACGCTGTTTGATCAGTTGGTCTGGGAAATGAACGGGTTTTTCTGTATCAATAATATAGTCCATGACATCAAGGTCTTTTGCTATATGCTGCCGTTTAAATACTTTCGCTAAATAGGAGTGACCATCGCTAAACGAAAACCCTGTCATCCTGACACTTGATGCCCCACATGCAAGCAAAAGCAAACAAGCAATAAAGCCTGTCGAAGGAATATATTTAGGCCCACTGTAACCTTCCAGCGGCTTTGCTAGATAATATTCCAAAAATTCACTTCTCTCACTTAAAGTCATATATCCCGTGGTCTCTCTAGATACTGAGTCAAATATGGGCAGCGCAGCACTCAGACTAATGGGTCCTTCCATTATAAAAAGTGATTTCGTTGTTAATTGATTAAGATGAGTTCTTTTGATTTCGCGTAGCTCTCCAGGCTTTGCGATAGTGGTATTAATTATCGTTATATCTGGGATGATATTCCGAGGGATAGACAGCGCAGATGAATTAATACTTACCAGCAAAGAGTGATTGAGATCGTGATACGGTATGTCCACTTCGGGCGCCGAGCCAAGCAGGACTACAGGACGATCATTAACAATATCTTGCAGAAAAATCATACCTGGAATACGTGCATGGTCATATTCTTGGTTGGAATTATCGACGAATGATGTCATTGTGATTTAATTTTTAATTGGGCACCAAAAGTCCATCATGAGAGCATGTTGCAGAAAGAAATCTATAGTTTCGATAACTGATTCAAGCCGTCTATTTTAACACTCTGTCCATTTAGCTTTCCTGTGTATGTCATAAAACCATCTTTGCGAATAGGACCATCGAGCGCAAGCCTTGCCTCAGATAACTTTTTGTTTATATCATTCATTTTGTCATAGGCTCTTTTGGGGAGTATTTGCTTCTTATGAGTAGTCTCCTGAATCTTGTCCATCATTCGATTTTGCACTGCCTTTTGTGCAGGGCCTTGTCCTCTTAGTATCTTTATATTTAATGCCTCTATACGCCTAATAAGATCACTATCCTGTGCTCCCATAGGAAGCATATATTCATCATAACCACCGATCTTAAAAAACATATTTCTAGGTAACCCAATCCGACCATGCGAACCATCACCAAACACGCCTGACCATTGATGAATGGGAAGTTTTTGCTCTGCTGCCTCATTAATAAGCTGTATATCTTTTTTCAGCATATAGTTATCAGCATCTAAGTTCATTAGGAAGTCCCCGTTTGCAACCCGGTGAGACAGGTTTTTTGCTCTTGAAAGATTCCAGGAAACTTCATTAGAAACCTCAAAAAATATTAGCTTTCCTGACGCAATCGGTTCGTTGAAATTTTTCCATACCCACTTAGAAAGCCCATCTGTTGATCCATAGTCAACCAGAACACATTGACTATCATTTTCTAAGGAATGTAAGTTTTCTCCCAGTGTTTCTTTTAATTGCCAAAGGCGATTTCGACATGTAATACAATAACTAACCACGGCCCCATTACTTCTTAGTGTATTAATAAGTTCATTGTACTTGCTTAAGCACACAAGGAGCTATGCTATTTTGCTAGTGGCAACAATGTGACTCTGGCACATGATATTTTACTAGTGATTTATGCCGGAGGAAGAGAAACTCCCAATGAACGAGTCAGGAAGTTACGCAACGAAAACGTCTTGATACAGTGGTGGTTTAGGCAAAAAATAAGCCGTCATAGGACGGCTTTGGATGTTTAAGTGGTGGAGGCGGCGGGAATTGAAC
>DDIE01000058.1:43903-44119 GCA_002338385.1 Proteobacteria bacterium UBA1858 | reverse complement strand
CTGCCATTGCTTGACCATGCCATCACCAAAGTTATTTAAAACGACCGTCTTGACTGGCAAGTCGTAAGTGGTACACGTCTCAAGCTCGCCCAGATTCATACGTATGCTGGCGTCACCATCGATATTTATCACCATTGAATCCGGCTTGGCAAACTGGGCACCTATGGCGGCCGGCAGACCAAAACCCATGGTTCCCATACTGCCCGAGGTTAACCA
>DDIE01000058.1:40352-43559 GCA_002338385.1 Proteobacteria bacterium UBA1858 | reverse complement strand
TGTGCTGCCCACATTTGATGCTGACCAACGCCGGTACTCACAATCGCTTTGCCTTTGGTGTATTTATTAATTTCTTCAATCACGGCATATGGCTGAATGGTCTCAGAGGCCCTATCATAATTCATCGCATAGTCATTTTTTAAGGCCGCAATATGCGCATGCCATGGTGTGTAATCAGCCGAAAACTGGTAGCTTTGCTGACCGTATTCGCGCAGCGCGGTAAGACTCTCTGGCAACAGACCGACATGATGCCAATCAACCGATTTCACTTTATCAATCTCGGATGGATCAATGTCAAAGTGCGCAATGAATTTTGCATTCGGTCCAAATTTATCTGGCACTGCCGCTACCCGATCATCAAAGCGAGCGCCAAGCGCAATCAAAAAATCACAATCATCAGTGGCATAATTTGCGAATGCGGTACCGTGCATGCCCAACATATGCAGCGCACGAGGTTGGGTAGTGTCGTAGGCACCGATACCCATCAGCGTGGTCACCACGGGAATTTCAAAAGCATCTGCAAACGCTCTTAGCGCTTGCGCGGCTTCACCATTGATCACCCCACCACCAGCATATATAAGCGGACGCTGCGCTTGCGCTAAGGCATCAAAAAACTGCTTGCGCTTATCGGTATTTAATTCTGATGAGATCAAATGATGCATGCGCTCACGATAGCCGCGCACGGGTAAGCGCCCACGGCCTTTAAATGTGCCCACCCAGTTCTGAACATCCTTGGGAATATCAACAACTACCGGCCCAGGACGACCCGTGCGGGCAATCTCAAATGCGGTGCGCATGGTATCTTCAAGTTTTTCTGGCTCGGTGACTAAAAATATATGCTTGGCCACAGCGCCCATAATGTTGGCAATGGGTGCTTCCTGAAAGCCATCACTGCCAATAGCAGCTGTTGGCACCTGACCAGTGATCACCACAATTGGGATGGAGTCGGCCATACAGTCACGCACGGGTGTCACGGTATTTGTGGCGCCAGGACCCGAGGTCACCATCACAACCCCAACCTTACCGCTGGCGCGCGCATACCCGGAAGCCATGAAACCAGCACCCTGCTCATTCGCGGGGACAATCAGCGGCATCGCATCATCAGTCTCTTTGTTGAAACGAAAAACGGCATCGTAAGTGGGTAGTATGGCGCCGCCGCTGTAACCAAAAATTACGTCGGTTTGTTCCTGCGCAAGTACTTGCACAATCATGTCAGCCCCTGACATCTCCTGGCCAGCCAGCGGGTGATTGGATGCTTGTTCTGTTTCTAACGCTTGTTGGGCTGCACTTCTCATAGTGATACTGTCTATAGTGGTTTAATGTGTTGCATAACGAGGCTTATTTAGGACTAACTTACTTACTTATAAAGCATCAGTCAATCTCACTATCGGTAGTTTTATGCGCCAGCAAATTTCTATTGTTCACTACAAGCGCTTGCTAAGCAAAAAGCCTATGATGTAGTGTTAACGAGTTATACGTTTGCGCCACCCAATCCCTCAATAATAATTAACTTTACCGCGACTATGGACACTATTGATCAAGCTAAGAGCTATAAGCCCGAAGAATACTTCGTAGAAACAGAACCCTATTATGAGCCAGTTTCGGATGAGATCGAGGTATTTGAAGCAGCTTATAAGAATCAACTGCCGATATTACTCAAAGGACCTACCGGCTGCGGCAAAACACGTTTCATGGAATACATGGGCTGGCGCATCAAACGTCCACTCATCACCGTATCGTGCCATGATGACCTCACGGCGTCAGACTTGGTTGGACGCTATCTCGTCACCGGCGGTGAGACGGTTTGGGTAGATGGCCCGCTGGCTCGTTCGGTCCGTTCTGGCAGTATTTGTTACCTGGATGAGGTGGTGGAAGCACGCAAAGATACCACTGTAGTCATTCATCCTTTATGTGACGATCGTCGTGTTTTGCCGATCGAGAAACTCGGTGAATTAATTGAGGCGCCCGCAGAGTTTTGTATGGCTATCTCATACAACCCTGGTTATCAGAGCGTGCTCAAAGATCTCAAGCAAAGTACCCGCCAACGCTTTGTGGCATTGGAATTCGATTATCCTGATGCCGACACTGAACAAAAAATTATTGAAGCAGAAACTGGCATCGATGCCAGTAGCGCAAAGCAGCTCGTTAAATTTGCGCAGATGACACGTAATCTCAAAGGCAGTGGTTTAGATGAAGGTGCCAGCACGCGCTTGTTAGTGCATGCCGGTAAACTGATCAGCACTGGAGTCAGTCCCGTGACCGCCTGTAAAAGTTCTATCTCGCAAGCTCTGACAGATGATCCTGACATGTTGTCGGCCGTTAACGAATTGAGCTCCTCAGTATTTTAGTACGCGCCAAAATAAAGCCATAAAAAAAGCCAGCACAGAATGCTGGCTTAACTCTCGATTACAAGAGAAGGAGGTTTTAATCAGAATAAAACGACTGCGGCAGCGAACATGCCAGTCAAAGCTGCGATAAAAATTAGTGTTTCTATGGCCGCATATTTACAAAAAATAGAGTTACCAAACATTAAGTGTCTCCAAGTGGTTAAATTTAATATCCGCAGCATAGTAGAAAATTCTAATATAAGCAATATCTAATTTAATGTGCCAACCAATTCAGCCTGTAATTATTTGTATTTAACCTATACAAGCTCAATATCCGGCGCGTCGTCCGGTACATCATTACCTCAGCCAATCGGCCCAGCCACGCGCCACCACACGCAATGACTTTCAACCACTAGCATTCAGCGCTAAACTTGCGCCCTGACAGCAGGGGCTTAATATGATCAAGAATGCATTCTTCTTTAGTTTGTTAATCGCAGCGAGCCTGGCCTTTATCGCCATGCTGACCCCATTCTTTGAGCCTATTTTATGGTCAGTTACCCTCGCGATTCTGTTTCAGCCGATCCACACGCGCCTCTGCCGACGTTTTTCAGGGCGACAAAATCTGGCTGCCTTCAGTACCTTATTACTCATCATCATGGTTGTTATCGCGCCCAGTCTATTTTTATTCACTAGTATGGCGCAGGAAGGCTTGAGCCTCTATCAAGCACTTGCTAATGGCGATATTGATATATCGCAAGCCATTAATTGGATTCAAGCCAGCTTGCCGTCAGTGACCGCTTTTGCAGAGAATCTGGGCATAGATATTGAACAAACTAAACAGAAGCTATCCGCCTCTGCACTGGCCAGTGGTCAGTGGCTG